>NZ_MDJR01000001.1:600000-937574 GCF_001730685.1 Caloranaerobacter ferrireducens
AGAGATGAAGAAGAATATAGACTATTTAGTGATGCAGGTGTTAATAATTATTTATTAAAAATAGAAACTGCAAGCAGAAGGTTATTTGAATTAATTCACCCTGATGATGATTACGATATTAGAGTAAAACATACTAGGCTTATAAAAGAAGCTGGAATGAGAGCAGGTTCTGGAGGAATGATAGGGTTACCTACTCAAACTATTGATGAAATAGCAGAAGATATTATATTCCAGAGAGATTTTGGTATTCATATGATAGGCTTTGGACCTTTCTTACCAGCTAAGGGGACACCATATGAGAATTGCAAACCAGGAGATCTTGAACTATCAATAAAAGTTGTAGCTGTAACTAGAATAGTATGTCAACATGTATTCTTGCCAGCTACAACAGCAATAGCTACATTACATCCAGATGGACAAACTCTAGCATTAAAAGCAGGTGCTAATACAATTATGCTTATTAGTACTCCTCCTAGTTTAAGAGATAACTATCAAATCTATTCAAATAAAAATATGGTTGATTTAAGTTTTGCAATAAAGTCGACAAGAGATGCGAAGAGAAAGCTTCCTAAGTATTTAAATTATGATTATTTAAGAGAATTAGGATATGAAATAGAAGAAGAATTAATATATTAAATGAAATATAAGATGAAAATAAAATGCGATTATGTCGCATTTTATTTTTTAGCTATAATTTCAGAAAATTAAAAATATTTAAAATAAAAAGAAATAAAAGCAGGAGATATTAAATATTTATAGAATATAAAAAAGAGTTACAAAAATTTAATAAAGGAGGTGTAATGTTAACAAATTTTAATATTTTTATTCAACAAATATTTATAAGGAGTGGTTAAATGAGAAATAGGAACATTTTAAGTATTGTCATCATAGTATTATTGTTTGTTATAGTTGCTTTTGTATCACCAAAGACACCTGATGGCGAAACCCCTCAATTTGGTTGGTTATCACTTTTACCACCATTATTAGCAATTGTTTTAGCTTTTATAACTAAGCAGGTATTGTTGTCATTGTTCTTAGGTATTTTTATTGGTTCAGTAATGTTAAATGGTGGAAATATTTTCTATGGGTTCCTAAGAACATTGGACGATTTTGTAGTTAAATCTGTTGCTGATACATGGAATGCAGCGATATTAATATTTACATTAAGTATAGGTGGTATGATAGGCGTTGTAGGGAAAATGGGAGGAACTAAAGCTATTGCTGAAGCATTAGCTAAAAAAGCTAAGACTGTGCGTAGTGCACAAATAGTAACTTGGCTTATGGGAATTATAGTTTTCTTTGACGATTATGCAAATACTCTTATAGTAGGTCCAACAATGAGACCTTTAACTGACAAGTTAAAAATATCAAGAGAAAAATTAGCTTATATAGTAGACTCAACAGCAGCTCCAGTAACAGGTATGGCATTAATTTCAACTTGGATAGGATATGAAATTGGTCTTATTAAAGATGCTTATGAAAGTTTAGGTATACAAGCTAATATATATGAGGTATTTTTCAAAACAATACCTTATAGGTTTTATAGTATATTTGCATTACTATTAGTTTTCATTATAGCTTTAAAATTAAAAGATTTTGGTCCTATGTATAAAGCAGAAAAAAGAGCTAGACTAACAGGAAAAGTGTTGGCTGATGATGCTAAACCTATGGCTAGCGATGAAATTACTAAAATGGAACTTAAAGAAGGAATTAAGCTTAGAGCATCAAATGCGATAGTACCGATTCTTACTTTAATAATAGTTGCATTTTTTGGACTTTGGTATAATGGATATACTTATAGTGAAGGTGTAAACTGGTATGATATAAGAACTTGTTTCGGTAATGCAGATGCCAGTGTTGTATTAGTTTGGGCTTCAATAGTTGCAAGTATAGTTGCAATTGTTATGGCAACATCTCAGAAAATATTATCTTTAGGAGAAGCATTAGAATCTTGGATTAATGGTTCTAAATCATTATTAATTACATGTATTATATTAGTATTAGCATGGTCATTAGGTAGTGTTACAAGTTCAGTTGGTACTGCAGATTTTCTTGTAAATGCTGTGTCAGATAAATTACCAGCAGGAATATTACCAATTATTGTATTTTTGATTTCTTGTGTTGTTGCATTTGCAACTGGAACATCATGGGGAACTATGGCAATAGTAATTCCATTAGCTTTACCACTTGCTAATAGTTATGTTGTAGCTGGAACAGGAGCTTCAAACTTATTAATTGCTACACTAGGAGCAGTTTTAACTGGATCAATTTTCGGAGACCACTGTTCACCAATTTCAGATACGACAATTATGTCATCTATGGCTTCTGCATCAGACCATATAGACCATGTTAAGACTCAGATACCATATTCTTTAACAGCAGCTGGGATTGCTATAATAGGTTATATCATAGTTGGAGTATTTAAACTAAATCCAATAGTATCTCTTGTAGTTGGTGTAGCGCTTCTAGTAGGTATAGTACATTTCTTTGGTAAGAGTACAGCTGAAGAAGATTTACTTTTAGAAGCGAATGAAAGTGCCGAATAAAAAATAAAGCCATTGGTATTTTGCCAATGGCTTTCTAATATCCTTTTTTTAAGTCAACTATATTAATTAACTTTTCACCATTGATATATCTTTTCATGTTTTCATATATAACGTTATATCTTCTTTCATTTCTCATTTCTGAAACCCAAGAATTATGTGGAGTTATTATAACATTATCTAAGTCCCATAAAGGGTTATTTTTGCTTAAAGGTTCATTTTCAAAAACATCTAATGCTGCAAATCTTATTTTTCCATTTTTTAAGTATTTAATTAAGTCAGCTTCATTTATTATGCTACCACGAGAAACATTTACAATATATACACCATCTTTCATTATTTTAAATTTGCTTTCATTAAGTAAATGATGAGTTTTTTCTGTGTATGGAATAGTAAGGACTAAAATATCACATAAACTTAAAAAGTAGTCAAATTCGGAAATACTAAAGCATTTATCAAAGTGTTCTACACTTCTACCGGTAGTGTTTAACCCGTATATATTTACCTCAAAGCCTGTAAGTCTTTTTGCTGATTCATATGCAATGCTTCCAGTTCCAATAAAACCTATTGTTTTTCCATAAAGCTCTATAATAGAAGTATCAATTTTCCAAAGTTTACTATTCTGTTTTTTGTAGAAACTCTTGCTTCTTTTTAGCATTTCTAGTATTTTTAATACAACCCATTCACCCATGGGGATACTATATCCACCTTTATTATTGGTTAACAAAATTTGTTTTTCTAATAAATATTGTTTAGGAACTTGATCTATACCAATACTTGATAATTGAATCCATTTTAGCTTATGTAACTTAGTGATATCTAAAAAGTTGAAAGGATTATAGCATACAAGAACTTCTATGTCTTTTATTTTTTCATTATAGGATAGTTCTTGTTCTTTTATATACACAATTTCATAGCCTAAATCTTCGATTTTTTTCATCTTTTCTTCGCCATAGTTATAAGTAAATAAGACTTTTACCATAATTCACCACCTTTATAATATACTTTGTATATATTATATCAGAATATTTTGATAAAGTTTATCATTATTTTAAGAAGTATTACCGAGAAAATATTCCTTTAAATTACAAAACAAGACAATTTTCATTGAAGGGAAAATATATTACGATAGAGAATAAGTGATAAGATACTAAAAGATAGGGGGGTTAGCTTTGCAATTAAACTTTTATGTAACAGGTAAAACTTTAGTTGTAGGCTTTAGTGGGGAGTTAGATCATCATACTGCAGAAAATATTAGGAAAGAGATAGATAATTATTATGATGAAAAAATGTTAAAAAATATTGTTTTGGATTTAGATAATTTAAATTTTATGGACAGCTCTGGTATTGGTTTAATTCTAGGAAGATATAAAAAAGCTATGAATAATGATGGGAAATTATTACTAGTAAATGCAAGTGCCAGAGTTAAAAAAATTTTAGAAATGTCAGGAATAACAAAGATAATCAAAATTTATGATTCTGTTAATAATGCTTTAGACAATATATAAAGGGGTGTTTTGTATGCAAGATAATTACATGAAATTAGAAATACCAAGTAAATCACAAAATGAGGCTTTTGCTAGAGTAGTAGTAGCTTCATTCGCATCTCAATTAGACCCTACTATTGAAGAATTAGCTGATGTTAAAACAGCAGTATCAGAGGCTGTTACAAACGCAATAATTCATGGTTATGAAAATAAAATGGGGATTATAACTATAGAATGTAGAATAATAAAAAATAAATTGGAAATAATTGTTGAGGACAAGGGTAAAGGGATAGAAGATATAGAGAAAGCAATGGAACCTTTTTATACCTCAAGGCCTGAAATGGAGAGATCAGGTATGGGATTTACAGTAATGGAAACTTTTATGGATGAGCTAAAAGTACAATCTGAAGTAGGTAAAGGTACTATAGTAAAGATGGTAAAAGTATTTAAAAGTATATCACCTGAGGGGTAGATAATATGAGCACTAGTACGTTGAGAAAAACCTCAACTGAATTGCTTAGTCATGAAGAAACTATTAAGCTAATAAAAAAAGCACAAGCTGGTGATAAAGAAGCACAGGCAATACTTGTAGATCATAATCTTGGATTAGTTAGAAGTGTATTAAAAAGATTTAATAATAGAGGATACGATACAGAAGATTTATTTCAATTAGGTTGTATTGGTTTAATTAAAGCAATTCAAAAATTTGAACCTAAATATGAAGTTAGATTTTCTACATATGCAATTCCTATGATTGTAGGTGAGATAAAGAGGTTTTTAAGAGATGATGGAATAATAAAGGTTAGCCGCTCACTTAAACAAACTGCGACAAAAGTTAAATTAGCAAAAGAAAAGCTAACAAAAAAATTAGGTAGAGAACCAACTATAAACGAGATATGTGATGAAGTAAAAATAGATAAAGAAGAAGTTGTTATGGCTTTAGATTCTAATTATCAGCCTGATTATTTGTATGATGTAATACACCACGACGATGGTTCACCAATTCATTTGATAGATAAAATTGGCAATAATGAGTCTGAAGATTTAGAAGTACTAGATAGAATTGTTCTTAAACAGGCTTTAAGTCAACTTGAACCTAGAGAAAGACAGATTATTATAATGAGATATTTTAAAGATAAAACACAGACCGAAATTGCTGAAATGCTTGGAATATCACAAGTTCAAGTTTCAAGAATAGAAAAAAGAGTTTTACAAAATATGAGAAATTATCTTAATAGGCATCAAACTTAGATGCCTATTTTTTTGTATTAAAAAAAAGATTGAAGCAAATAATAAGATATGTAAAAGAAATGGAGTGGTTGCATGAAAAGATATTTTAAAATTATTATTTGCTTATTTTTATTTATTGTACTTGCTACTTTTGGTTGGTATATATTTTTAAGTAATAAGTCAATGAAGCAAATTCCTAAAAGAGCTAAGTTAGTTCTAAATGAAAATATTGATGATAATGGGGTGATATACTATAAAAAATACTAATGTATATTTATTTTTTAAAACAAAAGTTACAAAAGAAAAGCAAGAGTCAGTAAGAATAAAAGATATTGCTGATGTTTACTGTGAGGATGTAAACTTACAAAAAGCAATACTAGACATTAAGCTAATTAAAACACCTAACGATAAGAAGTTTGTGAAAATATCTGTACTTGAAGTAATCAAAAAGATAGAGTCCGAATATAAAGAACTGAATATATCAACATTTGGAGTAGATGAAGTTTTAGTAGATATAAATATTAGTGACTCAAATAAGTTTTTCCAATTGATTAAAGTATTTTTAATATCTTTGATTCTTTTTATCGGGGCAGGTCTTGCTATAATAAATTTTCATGCTGATGTAAATATGGAAAAATCGCATAAGATAATATACTATCTTATAACTGGGGAAAAAACTGATAAACCACTAACATTACAGATATCATATTCTTTGGGCATTGGTATTGGTATGGCCATTTTTTTAAACCAATTTGGTAAGCAAGGGAAAAAAGAGCCTAGTCCATTAGAAATAGAAATGTATAAATATAAGAAAGATATAGATGATTATAAGATGAATAACAAAAATAAAAGTTAGTTTGAAAAATATGGTGATGAAAATGTCAAATTTTGTTCTTTTAATATTAATAGGATTTTCAGGAGGCATTGTAATTGGAAGTGCTTTTATTGCAGTTATCGTATTATTAAATATAATTCCAAGATTGGCTCAAATGTCTCATACAGATGAGTTTATTAATATTTATGAGAAAGTTATGATTTTATCAGTTGTATTAATTACATTATTAGATTTTTTTGATGTTACGTTAAAGATAAGTAAGATTTACTTAGTTCCAATCGGATTAATAATGGGAATTTTTATTGGGATTTTAGCAGCTGCACTAGCTGAAGTTATTAATGTAGTAGCTGTTTTTGAAAGAAGAGTTAAAATTAAAGATTATATTATTTATATTTTAATAGCTATAGCTTTGGGTAAAACTGTAGGTTCATTAATACAATGGTTGGTTTTAGAAAGATAAGGTGATGAAATGGTAAAGGATATTTCGAAATATTATAAGGAGTTAGGTAAAAGTATTTTTAAAGAAAATATAAATGAAAGTGAATTAAGATATCAAGAAAATGAAATATATTCTGACGATTTAATATCAAAAAGTGAATTCTTTAAAAAAATAAATCAAATTAAGTAAAGGGGTGATTCTATGGATAAGATTAATCCTAAGGATTACAACAAATATGTTCAGGAGAAAATCCCGAAACCAACATTTTTAAAAAATTGTCTTTGGGCTTTTTTTGTTGGAGGGCTTATTTGTACTTTTGGTCAGTTTGTAACAAATTTCTATAAAAGTATAGGACTTGATAAAGAAGGAGTATCAGCAGCAACAGCGATTACTCTAGTTTTTCTTGGAGCATTTTTTACTGGTTTAGGACTGTATGATAAGTTGGGGAAAACAGCAGGAGCAGGGTCTATTGTGCCAATAACAGGTTTTGCTAATTCTATTGTATCACCTGCAATGGAATTTAAGAGAGAAGGATTTATATTTGGAGTAGCAGCTAAAATGTTTACAGTAGCTGGTCCAGTTCTTGTATATGGATATGGGAGTTCAGTTATAGTAGGGTTAATATATTATTTAATTAAAAAGTAAGGAGGTGTAGAATTGGCTGTAAAGAAAATAGGAAAGCAAACAGTAAAATTTGAAAACCCACCTTCTATAATATCAACTTATAGTATTGTTGGTCCAAAGGAAGGGGATGGACCACTTAAAGAATATTTTGACTATATTTTAGAAGATGATTTATGTGGTCAAAAAACTTGGGAAAAGTGTGAATCTAAAATTCTTGAAGATGCTATAAAAATGGCAATAAAAAATGCACAACTAGCTGAAACAGAAGTTGAGTATGTTTTAGCTGGAGATTTACTAAATCAAATTATATCTTCTTCATATGCAGTAAGGAATCTAGCTATACCTTATTTTGGTTTATATGGTGCTTGTTCGACAATGGCAGAAAGTCTAAGTTTAGGTTCAATGTTAGTAGATGGAGGATATGCTGATTATCTTGTTTGTGCTACATCAAGTCATTTTTGTACTGCTGAAAGGCAATTTAGATTTCCTCTGGAGTTAGGAAATCAAAGACCACCAACTTCACAATGGACTGTTACGGGAGCTGGAGCAGCAGTTTTATCTTCAAATGGACTAGGTCCATATATAACTCATGTTACAACTGGAAAGGTAATAGATGCCGGTATTAAGGATGTAAATAATATGGGAGCAGCAATGGCTCCAGCAGCAGCAGATACTATAATACAGCATTTTAAGGATACAGGTTATAGAATAGATGATTATGACATGGTGATAACTGGAGATTTAGCTAAAATAGGTAAAGAAATAGCTGAGGAATTTATAACTAAAGCTGGTTATGATATTTCAGGCATATTTACTGACTGTGGAATTGAAATATTTGATCATGAAAGACAAGATACTCATGCAGGAGGTAGCGGATGTGGCTGTTCAGCTGTAGTATTTTGTGGGTATATTTACAAATTACTTAAAAATGGAACTTTGAATAGAGTGTTACTAGTTTCAACTGGAGCATTACATTCAACGACAAGTACACAGCAAGGAGAGTCAATCCCGGGAATAGCTCATGCAGTTACTATTAGCAACACAAGGGAATAGGAGGGTTCTCTAATGGATTATTTAAGAGCATTTATAGTTGGAGGTTTAATTTGTGTTATTGGACAATTGTTAATGGATGGAACCAAGTTGACGCCTGCACATGTGTTGGTAGCATTTGTTACATCAGGAGTAATATTGACTGCTATAGGTATATATGAGCCAATAGTAAATATTGGAGGAGCAGGAGCTACTGTACCATTACCAGGTTTTGGTTATGCGTTGGCAAAAGGTGTTTTTAAAGCAGTAGATAAAGATGGTTTAATAGGTATCTTTACTGGTGGTATTCAAGCTACTGCAGGAGGCGTGTCAGCAGCAATATTTTTCGGTTATATAATGTCTTTAATTTTTAACCCTAAATCAAAAAGCTAATAATTGGAAGTGATATTTTGAAAAGGAAAGTTATTTTAGTCACAGATGGAGATATTAATGCACGAAGAGCAGTTGAGATTGCAACTGCTAGGATAGGAGGAAGGTGTATTTCTAGGTCTGCTGGAAATCCAACTCCTTTGTCGGGTGAAGAGATTATTGAATTAGTAAAGATAGCAAAATATGATCCAGTTATTGTTATGGTTGATGATAAAGGTAATCCCAACCAAGGACAAGGAGAACAAGTTATAGAAGAGATACTTAAAAGTGATGAGATAGAGGTTTTAGGTGTCATAGCTGTAGCTTCAAATACTGAAGGTGTTGACGGTGTTGCAGTAGATTTTTCAATTAATTCTAAAGGGGAAAAAATAGAAAAAGCAGTTAATAAATGTGGTACAGAAACTAATAGTAAAGTTCTATATGGGGATACTGTAGATGTTCTAAATAAATATAAAGTACCAGTTGTAGTAGGAATTGGGGATATAGGTAAAATGAATGGGAAGGATGATTCAAAACTAGGAGCACCTATTTTGACTAAAGCAATAGAAGAGATATTAAAATTAACTGAACAAGGTGATAGTAATGAAAACATATGATGAAAGAATAAGTTACATTTCTGAAAAGATAGGTGTAGGAAAAAGTTTTGATGCTGTTAGGAGAGATTTTGAAGTAGCTGGCAAAAATGCCTCTCTTTTTTTTATAGACGGATTTGTAAAAGATGAACTAATGATATGGATAATAAAAAGGCTGCAAGAAGTTAGTAGAGAAGAAATAGTACCAAATACTTTGACTAAGTTAATTAAAAGAAAAATATCATATATTGAGTGTGATAGCAGTGAAGATTTAGAGGAAATTCAATATTCTTTACTATCAGGTTCTGCGGTACTGTTTATTGAAGATTTAAAAGAAGCATTAATAATTGATGTGCGAACTTATCCAGCAAGAGGACCTGAAGAACCAGATTTAGAAAAAGTTACGAGAGGTTCTAGGGACGGTTTCGTTGAAACTATTGTTTTTAATACTGCTTTAATAAGAAGAAGGATAAGAGATCCAAACTTGCGTTTTGAATTATATAAAGTTGGTAAAAGATCTCAAAATGATGTAGTTATTGGTTATATTGAAGATATTACAAATAAAGATTTAGTTGATAGTCTTAGAGAAAAAATAAAGAGTATAGATATTGATTCATTAGTAATGGCCGAAAAGAGCCTAGAGGAATTTATTTTAGGTAGAAATTTAAATCCATTTCCTCAAGCAAAATTTACTGAAAGACCAGATGTAGCTGCAGCACATTTATTAGAGGGGCATATAGTAGTTTTAGTTGATACAACTCCTAGTGTAATGATATTACCTGTAAGTGTCTTTCATTTTACACAACATGCAGAAGATTACTATCAAAATCCTATTATTGGAACGTATATAAGATGGATAAGATTTTTAGCTATTATTTTATCATATCTTTTACCTTCATTGTGGCTATTATTAACTAAGAATAAGTCTGTTTTACCTGAATTTTTAAAGTTTATTGGACCTAAGGAGTCAGGAACAATACCTTTATTATTTCAATTTTTAATATTAGAGATTGGTTTAGATATGTTAAGAATAGCATCAATTCATACACCAAATGCATTAACAACATCTCTTGGCATTATAGGAGCATTGCTCTTAAGCGATTTTGCAATCAAAGTTGGTTGGTTTATACCAGAAACAGTTTTATATGGGGCAATTGCTGGTATAGGAATGTTTGCAACTCCAAGTATTGAATTTGCTATGGCGATTAGAATATTTAGATTAATATTGCTAATTTTGACTGGATTATTTAGTACGATTGGTTTTGTAATAGGTATTTCTATATTTTTAATTACTTTACTAAGAACAAAATCTTTTGGTGGTATTAATTATACTTGGCCATTAATACCATTTAACGGTAAAGCACTATCTACAGTATTAACTAGAAAACCTATTCCTGAAGTATATCAAAGACCTGATTTTCTTAGAGCAAAAGATAAAGATAAGATGAAAGTTGATAAAAAATAAAGAGGCTAAAAAGCCTCTTTAATCATTAATATTATTTTCTGTGTTATTTTCTTGAGTTTGTTTATTTTCTTGGTTATCTTCGGATTCATTTTCATTTGTGTTTTGTTCTGTATTATTGAAGAACCATTTATTTAACCAATCTTTAAAACTGCTTTCTTCATTGTGAACATCACATACTTCCGTTGGTAATGTGTATTGATAATCCATTGGAATATAACCATCATTTTCTTCTGGTATATAAGGAACGCTTCTCTTAATAAATACTCTTTTTTCAACTAGTTCTGGCGGACAGAATTTATTTGCTAATTTATTTGTGCTTGTGTCGATTAAGGCTTCTACATGAACATCACAAAACTCAGTTGGTTCTGTGCCTTTTATAAATATTTCTGATCTTACAGTACTTCCTCTTGGATCTCTTTCACATAAATCTGTTGCTAGTTTACCAGATTCTGTACAAATATTTCTAACAACAAATCCTTGAGGTCTAACAAAGTCTTTAGGTTCAAAACCATCATGGATTTCTTTCATGATATTTTTCCATAAGATAGAAGCTATTTTACTACCTTGTGATAGTTTGACTCCTGGATTGTCATTACCTATCCAAACACCACCGATATAATATGGGGTATATCCAATGAACCAAGCATCTGCTTTATTTTGTGTTGTACCAGTCTTACCTGCAACTGGTATTGTTGTGTTGTATTGATAAAGTTGAGCTCTCCAACCGGTACCTCTTGTTACAACCCCTTTTAGAATATCAGTCATAAGATATGCTACTTGTGGTGTAACAACTCTGTTTTTAAGAGCTTTGTTTTCATATATAACATTTCCATCTCTGTCAACAATTTTTGTAAAAGCAATCGGTTCAATATAAATACCTTGATTTGCAATAGCAGCATAAGCTTTAGTCATATCTAATGGTGTAAACCCTTTTGATAAACCTCCAAGGGCAAGTGAAGCTAAATTTTCGTCATTTACTCTTCTGTTTTCACTTCTTGATACGAAGTTGTCTTTACTTGGATCAGTTTCATTAATTATACCCAGTCTAGTTAAATACTCAATTGAAGTATCGATGCCTATATCTTCTAATACTTTTACTGCTATAACATTAACTGATTGTTCCACAGCTTCTCTTAGAGTAGTTAAACCTAAGAAATCATCATCTTTTCTTTTTTCTCCATATTTAGTTTTACCATACCAGTTATCAGGCCATAAGTTTCCTTTGCTGTCATAGTGTGGAATATCATCAATTACTGTAGCGGCAGTATAACCATTATCTAAAGCTGGTAAATAAACTGCTATTGGTTTAATAGCAGAACCAGGCTGTCTTTGTGAATGAACAGCTCTGTTAAGGACTTTATTACCTTTTACATTTCTCCCGCCAACCAGAGCTTTTATTTCACCTGTTCTATAATCCATAATTACTACAGCAGACTGTGGTTGTACAATACCTGTTTTATTAATATAAAAATATTTTGGATTAATTAAAAGGTTTTTATTTTCATCAAATTTATAAAAATCCTTATTTTGATTTAGGAAACTACTTTTAATAACTACTCTTTTCTTTTTATCTATATAATAATTTTCTTTTGAAATATCAAGAGAACCAACAGTGTGTGTAACAAGATTTTTATTGCTATCAATAGTATAATAATCTGTTATATCTACAGTTTTTGGATATACGTTTAACTTCTTATTTTTTATTACTAGATTACCATCAGAAAAATCATAAGTTCCATTTTCGATAATCAAATTATAATCTTTATCTAATAGATTTTCTTTTTTGTAAAGTATAACTCTTTTATAGCTATCTAGCACATTTCCATACTTATCTTTTGACCAGCTTATTAATACAGGTCCATTAACTTTAGATGTATCTCCTACTACAATATTAATGAAATTGTCATAAATTTTTTCTACTTTATGCTGCATATTAATATCCATAGTAGAATATATTTTTAAACCGCCTGTATATAACTCTCTTTTAGCTTCTTCCTTTGTATATCCTAACTTATTTACTAAAGTATCTAAAACTTGCTCTTTTACATAATCAGTAAAGTATGATGAAATACCTTTGATTTTTTTCTGCCCTGGTTTTATAGCTTTCTTTATATCTTCATTAAGTGCTTTTTGATATTCTTCTTCAGTAATATAGTTTTGTTCTTTCATTAGTTTTAGTACTAATCTTTGTCTCTCTAGAGCTTTGTTGTTAAAAACAGCGGTATATTTTGTTCCATATATATCATATTCTCCAATGATATAATATTTATCTTTGTCAACATTCTCTGATTTTAATAAAATGTATGGAGAATAGATTGTTGGACTTTTTGGTATACCAGCTAATAATGCACTTTCTGCTAGAGTCAATTCATTAACATTTTTTGAAAAATAAGTTTGAGCAGCTTCTTGAATTCCAAAAGCGCCTTTGCCTAAGTCAACAGTATTAAGGTATAGTTTTAGAATCTGATCTTTTGTTAGATGTCTTTCAATTTGTATTGCTATATAAGCTTCTTTGATTTTTCTAGTAAGCTTTTTTTCGCGATTTAAATATACATTTTTTGCAAGCTGCTGAGTTATTGTGCTTCCACCTTGCACAATTTCTCTTGCTTTTAAGTCTTCAATTAAAGCACCGATTATCCTTATAAAATCTATACCTATATGTTTTCTAAATCTAGCATCTTCTATAGCAATAAAAGCATTTTCTAAATAATCAGGGATTTCATCAAGATCTTCTATTATTGTTCTGTATTCTTGAGTTTCAATTTTTTCAATTAGATTTCCATTCTTATCTAAAATGACTGAATTTTCACTTAAGAGAGAATCAATTTTTGTTGGGTCAATTTTTGGTGTGTTTTTAATAACTGCAAATACAAGGCCTCCAATAGAACCAACAGTAATAAATGCTACCAATAATAGAACAATTAGTATGAATTTTAGGATGCTGAGCTTTTTCTTCTTTTTAGATCTTTTTTTGTTTTCTGCCATAACATTACCTCCTTTAAAATGAGGGCACCAACATCAAAGTTAATTATAACATATAAACAAAAGTTTGTTAAATTAGAGTAGGTTATACTTAAAAATGTTGTTGTTCTAATAAAGTGTTGTGTAACCTAAAAACTATATAAACATATTATACTAATGAAAAAACACAGGAAGAAAGGAGGTCAAAAAATGGATAATAAAAAATTAAATTTTGATTATATGTTTAATAGAATATTATATGATGATATTATTATTAATAAATTTAATGAATTTCTTGAAAAATATGCAGATAAGTCTGATAAATATATTTATCAAGAAATAGAAAGAGTTCAAAAAGAAGTTCCTGATGCAGTTAAAGTAAGGCACATTAAAAATCTTGAAGCAATTTCTAAATTTGAAGGATTTGTAACAGAAGATATTAAAAGAGAAATTGAAAAACTAAAAAGGTTAATAAATGTAGACTCCTCAGAAAATGAAAAAATATCAAATAGAGAACTAGAAAGCCAATTTTTTAGCCCTTCGAGTCTGTTGTTATGGTTCTTGTTGCTAGTAATAATATACAGGAGAAGAAGATATCGTAGACCATATCACAGAAGACCTTATAGATATCATTAGAATAGATTCTAAAATGCAACGAGTGTATTTGAATTTTATACTAAAACATTTTCACCCTTCCTGCATATAATGTTAGGAGGGGTGTTTATTTTGAAACAAGCTAGAAATAAAAAGAAGAAGACCTTTATTATATTAGTTGTAATACTGGTTTTAATGATTTATGGATTTATTATAATAGATAGAAATATCAAACCAACTGTTTTAGCTATTTGTGAGGCTAAAGCAAGAATGATAGCAACGCAAGCAATAAATGATGCAGTACGAGCAAAAATAAATGAAGATATTAATTATAATGATTTAATTTTTCTAAAATATGATAATCAAGGTAAAGTTACAATGATGCAAGCCAATACAGTTTTAATGAATAGCATTGCATCTGAAGTAGCATTAGAAGTTCAGGAAAACATGAGACAAATAGCAGCAAGTAATATAAAAATTCCTTTAGGTAATGCGCTTAACAGTCAGATACTATCTCAATGGGGTCCCAAAATAAATATTAATATAGTACCACAAGGTACAGTAACTGTGGATTTTACAACAGAGTTCGAGGAATCAGGCATAAATCAAACTAGACATAAAGTTTTTCTAACGATAAAAACTAATGTAAGAATTATAGTTCCTTTGACTTCTGATACAATACAAGTATCGACTAATGTACCAATAGCTGAAACAGTAATAGTAGGAGATGTGCCACAATATTATATTAGAGTGCCTGAAAATGAAATACTAAATGTCGTACCTGATTAGGTATGTATGGAAATAAATTTTAAATTGGTATATTATATTATTAGCAGAAAACATAAGTATAGAGGTGAATTTATGGTAATTTACAGTAATATACCAGAAGATGAAAGAGTTCTGTTAGTAGGGGTAGACTTACAAAAAAAATCACAGATTAGCATAGAAAGTTCAATGAAGGAATTGGAGGAACTAGTAAAGGCTGCTGGAGGGATACCAATTTCAAGTATTGTTCAAAAGAGAAATAAAATAGATTCTTCTTATTTTATAGGTAAAGGAAAAGTTGAGGAAATTAAATTATATTGTGATGAGTTAGATATAGATACTGTTGTTTTTAATGATGAACTGTCTGGTATGCAAATTAGAAATATCGAAAATATAGTAGAAAGAAAGATTATTGATAGAACTACATTAATATTAGATATTTTTGCAAATAGAGCTACAACTAAAGAAGGGAAATTACAAGTTGAATTAGCACAATTAAAATATAGATTGCCTAGATTAGTAGGTTTAGGTAAATCTCTGTCAAGAACAGGAGCGGGTATTGGGACTAGAGGCCCAGGAGAGAAAAAATTAGAAATTGATAGAAGGCATATATTGAGGAGAATTTCAGAAATTGAGAGACAATTACAAGAAGTGAAAAAAGTTAGAGAAGTTAAGAGAAAACGTAGAGACAAGTCTTCATTACCAATCGTTGCTTTAATCGGGTATACAAATGCAGGAAAATCTACACTATTAAATACTATTTTAAATATTTGTGGTGAAGATTTTGAAAATAAAGAAGTATTTGCATATGATATGCTTTTTGCTACATTAGAGACAACACTAAGAAGAGCAAAACTGCCTAATGGACATGATTTTTTGATAACAGATACTGTTGGTTTTGTAAGTAAATTGCCAACTCATTTAATTGAAGCATTTAAAGGTACTTTGGAAGAAATAAAATATGCCGATTTATTACTTCATGTAGTTGATTGTACTAATAAAGATTTAGATATACAGATTAAAACAACATTAGATATTATTAAAGATTTGAAAGTTTCCGATAAACCTATTATAACTGTTTTTAATAAAGTAGATAAAATTAAAGACGAAGATCTGGTATATAATATCAGTGGACCCAAATTGTTTATATCTGCAAAAGAAGGTAAGAATATAGATAAATTATTGAACATGATACAAGATTATTTTAGTAAGAAATATTATAAGGTAGCCCTTTTGGTTCCTTATAGTGATTTAGATATAATGTCGAAATTTTTTGATACAGCTAAAGTAGAAGAATATATTTATCAAGAAAATGGTGTTTTGATAAAAACTGTATTGGATGAAGCAAATTATAACAAGTATTCTAAATATGTAGTTGAAAATAAGGATGATACTATATGAAAAAAATTGAACTTACTTGGAGTAATATAAAAAAATTAGAAGAGCATCATATAACTTATTTGCTATATTTAGAAGGTAGGAGTATTGATGAAATTTCAATTATTAGAAGAATGCCTAAAGAACAAGTTGAAAGACA
This sequence comes from Caloranaerobacter ferrireducens, assembly GCF_001730685.1. Lineage (NCBI taxonomy): Bacteria > Bacillati > Bacillota > Tissierellia > Tissierellales > Thermohalobacteraceae > Caloranaerobacter > Caloranaerobacter ferrireducens. Next base: position 616,472 of record NZ_MDJR01000001.1, read on the forward strand.
TATTTTAGAATGTAAGATTGGTTTAAGCAAAAAAACATCAGAAGAAGATTTACTAATTAAAATAATTAGTTTAAATAAAGAGGATAGACTTGAATATTTAAATAGAATAAGTAAATCTGAGAAAGAAGCTTTAGTAATGGAAATATACAAGAGATATATTAAATTTAAAAATCCTGAGGACAGAATGATTTTAATATGGTTAATAGGAGAGCTTAAGGATAAGAGGTTATTACCTTTTATTAGAATGGAGCTGAGAAGTAAGTATGTAAATTTAAGGAGATTATGCTGTTCAGCACTTGGTAAAATAAAAGATGTAAAAACAAAGGATTGGTTAGAAGAGGCATTAGAAGATATAAATCCTCAGGTTAGACAATATGCAGCAAAGGCTTTAGAATATGTAGGGGATGTAGAAACAATTAACAAACTTAGAGAAATAATTGTTGATAAAAAAGAAAAAGATTATGTAAAAAAAGCTGCTTATAATTCATTAGTCAGTATTGAATCAAAATCAGCCAATTAGTTTTTTAGTATTTTCAACTATTTTAACTAATTTATTATATGTTAATATTGTACCGTAAGCAACTATAGGACGTCCAAATGCAACAAGATTAAGTCGTCTTGAGCTAAAGCCTCCTATTTTCATTAAGATATTTACACCATCCATTGTATTAACTAATAATAAATCGTTTTTATTTCCTCCAGCAAGCTCCCATGCATCTTTTATTGCTGGTATTACAAGATGTGGTACAAATTGTCTGCTTAAAGTAAATACTTTATGTCCATTTTCATCTATACCACGGAAAATTATTTTACCTTGGTCTTTTTTATTTAACGTATCAAAATATGATAAAGATAATATATCTCTTAAACTAGGCTTTCTATTATTTGGAAGTATACCAAGATGAATTGCAGATGCTATTGCAGAGGAGTGAGCTCCACCGACACAATGATAAATTATATACATCTAATCACCTCGTGAGAAATTAATACAAATATAATTTTCCCAAATTTTAATAAAATAATTATAATATTTAAGATTTAAACATAAACTAGTTGCAAAAGAAAATTTCAGAATTATATTGCAATTAAAAATTTTTTAAATTATAATAATATTAAAAAGTGGGAGGGAATACCAATGCTGTTTAGAAACTGTGCTGGTGGTGTAGTGTTTTATGGCGACAAAGTTTTTATTTTAAAAAATGAAAAGGGTGAATGGGTATTACCTAAAGGAAAGATTCGTAACGAATTCCTAGCGCATGAGACTGCAGTAAGTAGAGTTAGGGAAGAAACAGGGCTTGAAGTTTCTATTGTATCAACTGCTGGGGAGACTAGTTACGAATTTTTTTCTATTACAAGACAAAGACCGGTTTGTAATGAAATAATATGGTATATCATGGAGGCAAAAAATAAAGACTTTGTAATAAATAAAGATGAAGGTTTTAAAGATGGTGGATTTTTTGATGTTGAAGATGCACTTAAGTTAATTACATATAGCCAGGATAAGGCTTTAGTTAGTTTATCATTTAAAAAATATCAAAAACTAAGAGATAAACAAGTAGCTTATGTATAGGGCAGTTATTGCCCTTTATTTTTTTTATTCAAATGATTATAATTAAAATAGTCAAAAGTGCTGAAGCTAGCATAAAAGGGGAGATTCAGAATGAAAAACAAATATAAAACATTACATGAATATGGCAAAAATGAGATTGTTATTAATAAGTCAAAATTTATTGGATATGCTAAGCCTATAAATAGTGAAAAAGAAGCAATTGAATTTATTAATGAGATAAGGGCTAAGCATAGAGATGCAACACATAATGTATATGCTTATGTTTTTGGTGAAAATAATAACATTCAAAGATATAGTGATGATGGAGAACCTAGTGGAACTGCAGGTATACCGGTTCTTGAAGTTATAAAAAAGGAAGATTTAAGAAATGTCGTTGTTGTAGTAACTAGGTATTTTGGTGGAATTAAGCTGGGAGCTGGAGGATTAGTTAGAGCTTATACAAAGGGTGCAAAGATTGGTATTGAAGCTGGGATTATTGTTGAGAAGATATTATTTAAAAGAATAATGGCGAGAATAGATTATACTCTATACGGAAAAGTTGAAAATGACTTGCTTAGAGGTGGTTATATTATAGATAATGTTACTTATGATACAGCAGTAAATTTAATTATTTTATGTGAAGTAGATAATGTAGAGGAATTGAGAAATTTACTAATTGACATAACTAATGGTAGAGTACAAATTGAAGAATTAGACGAAGAATACTATTCTGTTAAGGATGGTAAAATATTTAAATAATATTGTTCTTTTTAAATAAAAATATTTAATTATTTATGATTTGGAGTTATAATATACGTGGGTATGGTATATATTATTTAAACAGGAGGTATAATTATGGATAAAATTGATATGAATAAAAAAGAAATGCTAGAAAAGAAGGTGTGGGCAGTAGTAGGTGCTACAAATAATAAAGAAAAATTTGGTTATAAAATATGGAAAAAGTTAAAAGATAATGGATATGAAGTTTATCCAGTAAATCCAAAATATGATAATATTGACGGTGAAACTTGTTATCCTACATTAAAAGATTTACCTAAAATACCTGATGTAGTTGATTTTGTTGTTCCACCTAAAGTAACGTCAAAAGGTGTAGACCTTGCACATGAACTTGGAATAGAATATTTATGGTTTCAACCAGGAACAGCAGACGAAGAAGTTATTGATAAAGCCGAGAATTTAGGTAAAAAAATAGTTTTTCATGATTGTGTTTTAGTAGCATTAGATTAGCAAAAAGGTTCCATTATGGAGCCTTTTATTTTTTTTTGTAGTAAAATTCATAAATTCCCATGAAAAACAGAAAAACTGCAAAAATTTTTCTAAGCATTTCTGGATTGATGTTAACTGCAATCATAGAACCTACGAATGCACCAATTAACCCAGTAACAATTATTGGAAAAGCTATTTTTAAAAGTATATTTCTATTATAGAAATGAATGAATAATGCAGTTATTGCAGTTGGTATAAATACTAGAAGATTAATACCTTGAGCTTCATGTTGGGTTAAAGTTGTAAATAAGATAAGACCAGGAATTAGTATAGTACCGCCGCCAATACCTAAACCACTTATTATTCCAGAAAAAAAACCTATAATAAACAGAATCATTTAATCACCATCCTAATTGCTGCGATAATCATAAAAATGCCAAAGATTTTTCTTAGTATATTTGTAGGAATTTTATTTAATAATTTTGAACCTACTATACTTCCTAAAATTGCTCCGATAATCACAGGTATTGCTACTTTGTAAACCAACATCCCCTGTTTTAAATAAATAAAAGTACTAATAAAGGTAATAGGTAAAATTATAGAAATTGCTGTAGCGTGAGCTTTATGTTCTTCTATACCTAATAAAAATACAAGAGAGGGTACTATAATAGTACCTCCACCTGAACCAAATAGACCATTAATTATTCCTGTTATAAAACCTACTAGTAAAGACTTATATATTTTTTTATTTAATATCATACTATCACCATAAAAGATATTTTATTTGTAAATTTTCCTTAAATAAGTTTAATTATTCACTTGACAAAAATTAATATAAAAAATATTATATACATATAAACCAATAAGAATACTAGGAATTAAAAGGAGGGTTATTATGGTTTATAATAGTATAATAGAAACGGTAGGGAATACTCCTATAGTAAAGTTAAACAGAACAGTTGATGAAAATAGTGCAGATGTATACGTAAAGCTTGAATATTTTAACCCTGGAAGCAGTGTTAAAGACAGAATTGCTTTAAACATGATTGAACAAGCAGAAAAAGAAGGTAAATTAAATAAAAACTCAGTTATAATAGAACCTACTAGTGGAAATACAGGTATAGGATTGGCTATGATTGGTGCAGCAAAGGGCTATAAAGTTGTTCTAGTAATGCCGGATACAATGAGTTTAGAGAGAAGAAACTTATTAAAAGCTTATGGTGCTGAATTAGTATTGACTCCTGGTGCAAAAGGTATGAAAGGAGCAATAGAAAAAGCAAAAGAACTTCTAGAAGAAAATGAGAATTACTTTATGCCACAACAATTTGAAAATCCGAGCAATCCTGAAATTCATAGAAAAACCACTGCGCGAGAAATTATAGAGCAAATGAATGGCCAATTTGACGTATTTGTGGCTGGAGTTGGTACAGGTGGTACTTTGACTGGTGTGGCTCAAGTTCTAAAGCAAGAAATGAAAAATGTAGAAATAGTAGCAGTAGAGCCTGAAAAATCACCTGTTTTATCTGGAGGTCAACCTGGACCACATGGTTTACAAGGTATAGGAGCTGGTTTTATACCAAAAGTTTTGGATAAAAGTCTAATAGATAGTATAGAAAAAGTAAGAGAAGAAGATGCAATTAATACAATAAGAAAAATAGCCAAAAATGAGGGAATATTACTTGGTATATCATCTGGTGCAGCTATATATGTAGCTTTAAATAAGGCAAAAAAATTAGGAAAAGGAAAAAAAGTAGTTGTAATTGCTCCTGATAATGGAGAAAGATATTTAAGTACAGGAATATTTGAGTAAACTATCATGGCATTACTTTTCATAACAAAGGGTTATCAACATTAAAAATTTAATTATCTTATTTTAATGTTGATAACCCTTAAAATTATGTACTAGGTATCTATGATTGTTGCAAAGTTATAATTTTTCTCCACATTCATTACAAAACTTGGCATTTTCATCATTTAGTTTACCGCAATTTCTACATCTAATTTTGACAATTTCTTTTGTAGCCGAAGAAGATTTTACATTGAAATTCTTTAAAACATCTACATTTTCAACAACATCATTGATCATTTTTCCTTTTGCGATATTAAATGGTTTTAAATCTTCTCTAGCTTTTTCTGGATCAAGTACGATTCCTGAACCAGCAGCTCCTCTTTTCCCAATGTTTTGTAAAATAGCACCTGCGATTATAAGACCCATACCGATTGGAGCTCTAATAAATGCAGAACTAATACCACTAAAGTTTGGTTCATTAATAGCTGTAAATCCAATGAAAAATACAGAGAAGAACATTAGAAAACCAATGATTGTGAGTGAAATGCCTATGTAGTATGTGACTTTTCTTTTAGTAGAAATTTTATTTGACACAGAATCCCCCCAATCCCCCAATATTAATTCTATTGATAATTTATTATATACAAAGTAAAGATAAACTTCAAACTGGCTGTTAGCTAATAATATTTGACAGATAAAAATATATTTGCTACCCTATACTATAGATATATTTATATAAATCGATATTTTATGAACATTTATGATTTTGATTTTATTCTAAACTTGATGCTACGTAACACTTAATGGAGGGTAGTAATATGGAAAATATAGAAAGAGTATGCGATAATCTAGTAAATTGGCTAAGAGATAAAGTACAAGAAGCAGGATGTAAAGGTTTAGTTGTTGGACTAAGTGGTGGTATTGATTCAGCTGTAGTAGCTGCTTTAGCTAAAAGAGCTTTTCCTGAAAATTCATTAGGTGTAATAATGCCATGTCATAGTAACAGCAAAGATGAGGAACATGCTAGATTAGTAGCAGAAACAATAGGTTTAAAAACAGTTAAGGTTGATTTATCAAAAACATTTGATAGTTTATTAGATGAGTTAAAAGATGATGGCTCTAATTTGTTAGCAGTATCTAATATAAAACCAAGATTAAGAATGACAATACTATACTATTTTGCACAAAAAAACAAATATTTAGTAGCAGGTACAGGTAACAAAAGTGAGTTGACTATAGGATATTTCACTAAATATGGTGATAGTGGAGTAGATTTACTTCCTATTTCAGACTTTGTTAAGTTTGAAGTAAAAGAGTTAGCGAAGTTCTTAGGCATTCCTGAGATAATTATAAATAAACCACCTTCAGCAGGCTTGTGGGAAAATCAAACTGATGAAGACGAGATGGGATTTAGTTATAAAGAGTTAGATTCTTTTATACTAACAGGTGAAGCTGATCCAAAAGTGAAAGAAAAGATAGTCAGAATGAATAAATTGAGCGAGCATAAAAGAAGAATGCCGTTGATGTTTAAGAGAGAAGAGTAAAGGCTTTGCCTTTGCTCTTTTTTTATGGTATATTATTTTCGATAGATTATTCATATATAATATTGAGTTATTTTAATTTTTATATATTTAGAAGGAGGTTAAATTATGGCAGGTCACTCAAAATGGGCTAATATAAAACATAGAAAAGGGAAACAAGATGCTAAGAGAGCAAAGATTTTTACAAAATTAACTAGAGCTATAATAGTAGCAGCTAGAGAGGGAGGAGCAGACCCAGAATATAATACTGCTTTAAAAACTGCTATTGAAAAAGCAAAAGCTGCAAATATGCCAAATGATAATATAGAAAGAGCAATCAAAAAGGGTGCTGGAGAGTTAGACGGTGTTAACTATGAAGAAATAACATATGAAGGTTATGGACCAGGTGGAATTGCCGTATTAGTAGAAGTTTTAACTGATAATAGAAACCGTACTGCATCTGATATAAGACATTATTTTAGCAAATTCGGTGGAAATTTAGGATCTACAGGTTGTGTTTCATTTATGTTTGATAGAAAAGGTGTATTAATCATAGAAAAAGAAGATGGAATTGATGAAGAAGAACTAATGATGCAGGCTATAGAAGCAGGAGCAGAAGACTTCATAACTGAAGAAGAATATTTTGAAATAACTACAAGTCCAGAAGATTTTGCAAATGTGAGGGATTCATTAAAAGAATCAGGATATAATTTCACAACAGCAGAAATTTCTTTTATACCTCAAAATACAAGCAAATTAACTGATGAAGATGATATCAAGAATATGACTAAACTTATAGAGGCTTTAGAAGATAATGATGATGTACAAAACGTATATCACAACTGGGATATGCCAGAGGACTTGGAGTAATTTAGTTTCATAATACACTTCTAAATTCAATTTAGAAGTGTATTTTATTTTTTGAAAAATATTTAAGTAATTTTATCAATATATTAAATTAAGTTATTTTGCCTATTGACTTATTAGTAATTCTAAAGTAGGATAGATAGAGTCTACTGTTATTCAAAGATAAAATGAATTAACTTTATCAAAGGATAATATAACTAAACACTTAGTTTATGCAAAGAAAAAAGAGTTATGTATGTTTAAACCTCCTTTTTTATGGTAATAATTGCTAGATGGAGGGATATCTATGTCAACTGCGCCCAAAAAGCTATGGGATATATATGAAGGACTTAAAAATCAGTTTTTATTTCATAATGATATTAATTCAATCTATATCCTATTAGCTTTATATGACTTGGAAGAAAATATAAGTAATATACGCCCTAAATATACATGTACAAAAAGTATTAAAAGGCGTATTAAATATATATTGAAAAATAGGACAAACAGAGAATTAATAGCACGGAATATAAGTGTATTAATTCATGAAGATATAAATAGATTGGAATTATGTTTTTATTTAGAAGGCTATAAGTATGGCTACAATAATAAAAAGTGGGTAGATAGATTAGAAAAGAAAGCTATAGAATTACATGGACTTGAAGGGCTTTATAACAATAATTATTTATTTCACTATGACTTTAGTAATCTTGATGTAATTGAGTTAAGAAGAGCTTTAAGGAGAGAAATTGATAGTAAAGAGAAGAAAGATAGGCAAATTGAGGGTTTAGTTTATACATTTTGCAACAAAATTATAAAAAAGAAGATAAAGGATTTAGATAAATACGTAGATAAGCAGCTAAAAATAGACTTTAATCCTTATAATTACAGTATTAAGGAAGAGGATTATAAACTAAAGGAAGAAGAACAGGATAAAATTTATCATTCTGTTGTAAGTGTTATTATAAAAAATGTAAAAGATATATACAAAGATGCAAGTTGGTATGCTATCAATGATAGGGTTCTGAAAAGGTATATATAATATATTTGAATGTATAGAATTTGGTAATTTGGAAAAAATATTCCTCAAGAGATTAGGAGGGATATTTATGAAAAAATTTTCAAAAGTTGCATTTGTAACTTTTGCATTTTCATTACTTTTAGTTAGTTTTATATATGGATATAATATTGGGAATAAGAAAGCTATTGAGAAACCTCAAAAGGAATTAGCAATTAAAGGTACAGAAAATAATATTATTGACTATAAAAACGATAGCGATGTTGAGAGCGTAGAGAAAGAAGAGAATGTTATTGGACCTAATACTGTTATTGAATATATAAATTATTATAAGAAATGCAATGATACTTTAACTCAAATAGTAGAACCTGAAAAAGCAATAATAAATTTTAATGAAGAGGATTATAAGAAGTATTTAGAAACAAATCATCCAGATTGGCAGTTATTATCTTTTTCAAGTGAAAAAGTTATAGTTAAGAGAGAGTTAGATAGATATTGTCCAAATCATTATATAATAAGCGTTAAAGATAATAAGATTGCTATATTCAAGTTTAATGATATGGGTGAAAAAGTATTAGTTGAAATAATAAATAAATCTGTATCAACTTTAAAAGAAATAGATCAGGAAAAATTAAAAAAAGGTATAGTAGTAGATTCGGAAGAAGAAATAGGAGATATTTTAGAAAATTTTATAAGTTAAAAGCTAGGATAATGTTAATACCTAGCTTTTTTGTTTTAATTAATTATGGTAAAATACTTATATAGCATATTTACTAAGTATAGATTTTAAAGTATAATACGAATGTATGTTTGTATAGGGAGATGATTTAATGATTATAGTAGGAATAGATCCAGGAATTGCGATAGTAGGTTATGGTATTATTGAGAAAAAGGGGAATAAACTTAAAGCTATAAAATATGGAGCTATAACAACTGAATCAAATATTTCATTACCATGTAGGTTAAAAATTGTTTATGATGAGTTAACAAAAATCCTTCTAGAATACAAGCCAGATGCATTAGCGATAGAAGAACTTTTTTTTAATAAAAATGTAAAGACTGCTATTACTATTGGACAAGCTAGAGGGGTCGAAATACTAGCAGCTGTTAACTGTGGAATAGATATTTATGAGTATACTCCACTTCAAGTTAAGCAAGGCGTTGTAGGTTATGGTAGAGCACAAAAAAAGCAAGTTCAAGAAATGGTAAAACTATTGTTAAATCTAAAAGAAATTCCAAAACCAGATGATGTTGCAGACGCTTTAGCTGTTGCAATATGTCATGCACATTCAGGTAGGTTCAAAGATTTATTTAAAATTAAATAATTAGGAGGAATTAGATGTTCAGTTATATAATTGGTGATATAAGTGAAATAGGAGAAGATTACATAGTAATAGATAATCATGGAATTGGCTATTTTATCAATACTTCAAAAAATACAATTTGTAATTTGAAAGATAACTTAAAAGGTATAAAAATTCATACACATTTTCATGTGAGAGAAGATGGTATTAGTATATATGGTTTTATTAATAAAGAAGAATTAGAAATGTTTAAATTATTATTATTAGTATCTAAGATAGGTCCTAAAGTAGCTCTTGGTATACTTTCATCATTAACACCAGATAGTATTAAACAAGCAATACTAAATGAAGATATAAAATTACTTTCAACAGCCCAAGGAATAGGATTAAAGACAGGTAAAAGAATTGTTCTAGAATTAAAAGATAAAATAAAAGATGAGGTATTTACAGAAACTAATATTTTTAAAGGAGATTCATTTATTGACGAAGCTGTTGGTGCATTAATTTCTTTAGGTTATAGTAGACCAGAAATAAACAATGTTTTGTCTAAAACTGATATATCAGGTTTGAAAACAGAAGAAATAATTAAGATTGCCCTAAAGAAATTGTCAACCAAGTAGGGAGGAATAATATATGAGTAGTATAACTGAAGAAAGTAGGATAATTACAAGTAATTTAAAGTATGAGGATTATGAAATAGAAAACACGTTAAGGCCGAGAAGAATTGATGATTATATTGGACAAAATAAAGTAAAAGAAAAGCTTAAGATATTTATTGAAGCAGCTAAGAGACGAAATGAATCATTAGACCATGTTTTACTTTATGGACCACCTGGTCTTGGAAAGACAACATTAGCTAGTATTATAGCAAATGAAATGGGGGTTAATATAAAAATAACATCAGGACCAGCTATAGAAAGACAGGGCGATCTTGCTGCGATACTAACTAATTTAGAAGAAAATGATGTTCTTTTTATAGATGAAATACATAGATTGAATAGAAATGTTGAAGAAATTCTTTATCCGGCGATGGAAGACTACGTATTAGATATAGTTATAGGAAAAGGTCCTAGTGCTAAGTCAATAAGGCTAGATTTATCTAAATTTACTCTTATTGGAGCTACAACGAGAGCGGGTTTGTTAACATCACCATTAAGAGATAGATTTGGAGTTATATGCAAATTAGATTTTTATGATGTAGAAAATTTAAAAAAAATAATTATAAGGTCAGCACATATTTTGGGTGTAAAAATTGATAATGATGGTGCTAATGAGATAGCAAAGCGTTCAAGAGGAACCCCTCGTATTGCCAATAGACTTCTTAAAAGAGTTAGAGATTATGCACAAGTTGTAGAAAATGGAATTATCACAAAAAATGTAGCCCAAAAAGCTTTAGAGCTTTTAGAAGTAGATGAAATGGGATTAGACAACGTAGATAAAAAATTATTATATACAATAATATATAAATTTAATGGAGGACCTGTAGGACTTGATACGTTAGCAGCTTCTACAGGGGAAGAAAGTAATACTATAGAGGATGTTTATGAACCGTATTTACTCCAGCTGGGATTTATTAATAGAACACCTAGAGGTAGAGTTGTAACTAAAAAGTGTTTAGATTATTTTAATATTAAAATAGATGAGTTGGGGTGAAAAAATGGAATCATTAGGTAGATTTTTTGTAATAATTGGTCTTATCTTCATCATTTTAGGTGGATTTTTAATAATATTGCAAAAAGTAGGGTTAGGAAAACTGCCTGGTGATATTGTATATCAAAAAGGTAATTTTACTTTTGTTTTTCCAATAGTTACATGTATTGTTTTAAGTATAATTTTATCAATAATTTTAAATATTTTTTCAAGATTTAAGTAAAAATACGATACAGTTTAAGGGGTGAAATTTTGAATGTAAGAAGAGTTTTAATAATAATTTTAACAGTAATGTTAGTTCAATTTATTTCTATAAATGTTTTAGGAGATGAAAATGATATTAAATATATAAGAGTGGGTCTTAAAAATCCAATGGTATATGAAGATCAGGCTGTTATTAGTACTAATAACGATGGGTTTTCTATTGGTACTATAGATAGCAGCTTTAATGAAATATTAAAAACTGATGCAAAAAGTTTATTTATTAGATTAGATGATTTTTATAAAATTGAGGGCGATGTTTTAAAATTAGTTGATGAAAACGAGCAGTCAGATTATGGCCCATATCATTTAGAAATACAGGGAGAATATGAAGCATATGACGATGTAAAAGCTGAAATTACTAATTTGGAAAATACTGGTGTTAAAGCATACCCGTATTATAATGGGAAGTTTAGAATTTGGTTAGGATTTTATAGAACCTATGAAGAGGCATTAACAGAGGCAGGAATATTCTCAGAAAAACTTGGCAAACAAATTAATATAATAGATGAGACTAAAACAAGAATTGTAATTGAGGATACTGAAGGAAATATTTTACTGGTATTAAAGCCAGATACAAAGCTTTATATTAAAGGTAATACAGTTGAAGGCAATGAAAGTATAATAGCTGTAAATGGAAGTAATTATAGAGATTATCTGACTTTAAACAGAGTAAATGAAGAGCTTATTATTATAAATTATCTTCCACTTGAACATTATTTATATGGTGTAGTACCTAGAGAAATGTCTGTGAACTGGCCTCTTGAAGCACTAAAAGCACAAGCAGTAGCAGCTAGAAATTATGCGTTAGTTAGTATGAGAAAACATGAGGATTTAGGATATGATTTGTGTGATACACAACATTGTCAAGTATATGCAGGCTATGATTGGGAGAGCCTAAAAAGTAATAAGGCTGTTGATGAAACCTATGGAAAAGTTCTAAAATATAACGGTAAGTTAGTAAATGCATATTTCCATTCTACTAGTGGTGGACATACTGAAAATAGTGAAAATGTTTGGGGGTATAAAATTCCTTATTTACGTGGAGTAAAAGATGATTTTTCTATAGGCTCACCAAATGATAGTTGGCAGTTAGTTTTAAATAGTAAAGAGGTAAGAGAAAAACTTGAAGCAAATGGTATAGATATTGGAGATATTTATTCTATTGAACCTTTGGCTATTTCTGATTATGGTAGAGTGTTAGAATTGAAAATTGAAGGAACTGGCGGAGTAGAAATACTGAAAAAAGAAAAAAGTAGAAAAATATTTGGATATGGTTCATTAAAAAGTACTTGGTTTAATGTAAAATCAGATGCTGATGTGTACGTTGTTAATGGAACTGATTTTGAACCTGTTAAAACAACTTTAAATAAAGTACATGTTGTTTCAGCAAATGGTACAATTACTAGCACTAGAAATGTATATTCTCAAGTTAAAATAACAAATGGAGATAAAACTAATATAATGCCTGTGATACCTAATGTGTATATTTTTGAAGGTAGAGGTTGGGGACATGGACTTGGTATGAGTCAATGGGGAGCTAAGAAAATGGCTGAATTAGGATATAACTATAAACAAATATTAGAATACTATTATACTGGAGCAAAAGTAGAGTAAAGGATGTGGTAAAATGAGGAGACAAGATTTTTATTTTGATTTACCAGAAGAACTTATAGCACAATTTCCAATAGAAAAAAGGGATAGTTCAAGACTGATGGTTCTAGATAAAAAAACAGGAGCTATTGAGCATAAGGAATTTAAGGATATAATTGACTATTTAAATGAGGGAGATTGTTTGGTATTAAATGATACTAGAGTAATACCTGCAAGACTTTTTGGTCAGAAAGAAAAAACGGGTGGGAAGATTGAATTCTTACTATTAAATAGAATTGAAAAAGATAAATGGGAAGTATTGGTAAAACCGGGTAAAAGAGCAAGAGTAGGAACTACATTTATTTTTGGTGATGGAATTTTAAAAGCTGATGTATTGGAAATTGGTGAAGAAGGTATTAGAATAGTTGAATTCAAATATGATGGAATTTTTGAAGAAGTATTAGATAGGTTAGGAGAAGTCCCTTTACCGCCATATATAAAGGAAAAATTAGAAGATAGAGAAAGATATCAAACAGTATATTCAAAAAAAGAGGGCTCAGCAGCTGCTCCAACTGCTGGACTTCATTTTACAGAAGAACTGCTAGAAAAAATTAGAGAAAAAGGAGTAGAAATTGTATATATAACTCTTCATGTAGGGCTTGGAACTTTTAGACCTGTTAAGGTTGATAAATTAGATGAACATAAAATGCATTCTGAGTTTTTTGAAGTTAGTGAAGAAGCAGCAAATACGATAAATGAAATTAAGAAAAAAGGTGGAAAAATAATAGCTGTAGGGACAACAACAACTAGGACTTTGGAGTCATCAAGTAATAATGAAGGATTTGTTGTTCCCAAAAAAGGATCGACAGATATATTTATCTATCCAGGTTATAAATTTAAAGTTATTGATAAACTTATTACAAATTTTCATTTGCCTGAATCTACACTAATCATGTTGGTTAGTGCATTAGCAGGTAGAGAAAATGTTTTAAGAGCTTATAATATTGCTGTTAAAGAAAAATACAGATTTTTTAGTTTTGGAGATGCTATGCTAATAAAATAAGTGAAGGAGGCAACCGATGGCAGTAAAATACGAATTAATTAAAGAATCTACTGAATGTAAAGCAAGATTAGGTAAATTACACACACCTCATGGCGTAATTGAAACACCTATATTTATGCCTGTAGGTACTAGAGCGACTGTAAAAACTATGACACCTGAAGAACTAAAAGGTTTAGGAGCTCAAATTATATTAAGTAATACATATCATTTATATTTAAGACCAGGTCATGAATTGATAAAAGAAGCTGGAGGGCTTCATAAATTCATGAATTGGGATAAACCGATACTTACAGATAGTGGTGGTTTCCAAGTTTTTAGTTTAGGTGATTTAAGAAAAATTACCGAAGAGGGTGTTGAGTTTAGGTCTCATATAGATGGTTCTAGACATTTTATAAGCCCTGAAAAATCAATTGAAATACAAAATGCATTAGGGTCAGATATTATTATGGCGTTTGATGAATGTGCACCATATCCTAGTGATAGAGACTATGTAAAACATTCTCTTGAAAGAACAACTAGATGGGCAAAAAGATGTAAAGAAGCACATAGAAACCCAGAAACTCAAGCATTGTTTGGAATAGTTCAAGGTGGTATGTATAGAGATTTGAGAGAGCAAAGTGCAAAAGAGATTATGGATTTGGATTTTCCGGGATATGCGATTGGTGGTTTAAGTGTGGGTGAGCCTAAAGAGCTTATGTATGAAGTGCTTGATTATACAGTACCTTTATTACCTAAAAATAAGCCTAGATATTTAATGGGAGTTGGTAGTCCAGACTGTTTATTTGAAGGGGTAATAAGAGGTATTGATATGTTTGATTGTGTTTTACCTACTAGAATAGCTAGAAACGGTACTGTAATGACAAGTCAGGGTAAAGTTGTGATCAGAAATGCTAAATATGCAAGAGATTTTGGTAAACTTGATCCTGAGTGTGATTGTTATACTTGTCGTAACTATTCAAGGGCCTATATTAGACACTTGTTCAATGTGAATGAGATTTTAGGAGCTAGACTTACTACTATACACAATTTGTATTTCTTATTGAAGTTAATGGAGAATATTAGATTAGCTATTAAAGAAGATAGACTACTGCAATATAAAGAAGAATTCTTTAAAAAATATGGATATATTAAATAAATGAAGGAATTAAATTGTTAACATAGAATATATAAAAAGGAAGGGGGGAATGGTATGCAACAATATTCAGCATTATTAATGCCAATTCTATTCTTGGTTATCTTTTATTTTATTTTAATTAGGCCACAACAAAAGAAAGAGAAAAAAATCAGAGAGATGAGAAATAATCTGAAAGTCGGTGATGAAATTATTACAATTGGTGGTATTCACGGTAAAATAGTAAAAATTAAAGATGAAATAGTGACTATTGAAGTAGGTGCTGATAAAAATAAATTTAATGTTTCAAGATGGGCAATTGGTAATGTTGTAAATAATGAAAAATAATTTCTGTACATAAAAGACTTCCTTTAAGGAGGTCTTTTTTCTTGTAATTAATTAGATTTATTCTGCATAAGTTTAAATAAGGAATATTGGGGGTGGGAAAATGAAGGTAAAGGTTAATGAAGAAAATAATAATTATATGGTTACAACTTTTAAAGGCGTTTTAATAAGTATTTTAATTTCAATTATATGTATTATTATTTTAGCAGTGATATTAACTTATACAAGTTTATCAGAGAGTACAGTACCAATTTTAAATTCCATAATTATGATAGTTAGCATTGCCATAGGAGCGATTTATTCATCTATAAGAATTAGAAGAAAAGGATGGCTCAATGGTGCTATTGTTGGTTTACTATATTTTATATTGCTAATACTAGTTAGTTATATTTTTGTACGTTCTTATAAAATTAATAGTCATGTTACAATAAAAGCAATAGTTGCAGTACTTACAGGAGCGATTGGTGGAATGATTGGGGTTAATTTAAAATAGCACTTTATAAGAACAAAATCTTCGAGTTTAAATAGATATAAGGAAGATTTTGCCTATATCCATTACGGAAATTATAATTTGAAATTATTCAAAGTTTAATATGGAATTTAATTTCCTATGGATTATTAAAAATCTATATGTTATAATCTATTAAGAAAAAATTATTAAGGAGGTATATTATGAAGCACATAAATACAATAAGTGGTCGTAGTTTAAAAAGTACAATTGCAAAAGGTGGATGCGGAGAATGCCAAACTTCATGCCAATCAGCATGTAAGACTTCTTGCACTGTTGGAAATCAAAAGTGCGAGAAATAATTATTGCTACATAAAAAGTAGTGGTTATCCACTGCTTTTTTTCTGTTTTAATTGTAAATTTATTTGCTTAGATTCACGCTTTAATATAAAATAAAAGTTGCGACAGTATTTAAGGAGGAATGTATATGAATATGCATATGTTTCAGATGAATGGAAAAAACATAGTATTAGATGTTAACAGTGGTTCAGTTCATGTAGTAGATGAAATCGTCTGGGATATAATTAAACTGTACGAAGATAAAAGTTTAGAGTCAATCATTAATGATTTAAAAAATAAATACAGCCAGACTGATATTATAGAAGCTTATAAAGAGATACAGACCTTAGTTGATAATGAGTTACTGTTTACAAAAGAAGAAAGTTTAGATATAAATTACAATCCACAAAATATTGTTAAAGCTTTATGTTTGCATGTAGCACATGATTGTAATTTAAAATGTGAATATTGCTTTGCTTCTCAGGGAGATTTCAAGGGGCAAAGGTTGTTAATGCCTTTAGAAGTTGGCAAAAGAGCATTAGAGTTTTTGGTTGAAAATTCAGGCAACAGAAGAAACCTTGAAGTTGACTTTTTCGGTGGAGAACCATTAATGAATTTTGATGTTGTAAAAGAGTTAGTTAAATATGGCCGTGAACTAGAGAAAAAATATAATAAGAGATTTAGATTTACTATTACTACTAATGGAATTTTATTAAATGATGATAATATGAAATTTATTAATGAAAATATGGATAATGTAGTACTAAGTTTAGATGGCAGAAAAGAAGTAAATGACAAGATGAGAAAAACACTAAATGGCAGTGGTAGTTTCGATATTATTGTTCCAAAGTTTTTAGAACTTGTAAAATTAAGAGGAGAAAAATTATATTACGTTAGAGGTACTTTTACAAGTCACAATTTAGATTTCTCTAAAGATGTTTTAAAACTTCATGAAATAGGGTTTGACAGTATTTCAGTTGAGCCAGTAGTTGCAAGCCCAGAAAATGATTATGCAATTTTAGAGGAGCATTTAGAAACGATATTGAATGAATATGAAGAATTGTCAAGTAAATATATAGAGCTTAAAAAAGCAGGGAAAGGTTTTGAGTTTTTCCATTTCATGATTGATTTAAACCAAGGTCCTTGTTTAATTAAAAGAGTAGTAGGCTGTGGTGCTGGTGTGGAATATCTAGCAGTTACTCCTGAAGGAGATTTATACCCTTGTCATCAGTTTGTTGGAAATGAAGAATTTAAGATGGGTGATGTTTTTACTGGTGTGTCAAATGAAGAGTTAAGAGAAAAATTTAAAAAAGCTAATGTACTAACAAAAAGTGAATGTAGGGAATGTTGGGCTAGATTTTACTGCAGTGGAGGATGTCATGCAAATGCCTATAATTTTAATAAAGATATAACTAAACCGTATAAAATTGGTTGTGAAATGGAGAAAAAAAGGATAGAGTGTGCTATATCGATAGTTGCAAATGGTTACTAAAATAATATGGGGAGGTTTGAGTATGTTAAAAGAATATGAAAGCAAAAAGCCTCAAATACATGATAGTTGTTTTATTGCAGACAGTGCTGAAATAATTGGAGATGTTGAGATAGGAGAGAATACAAGTGTTTGGTACAATACAGTAATAAGAGGAGATGAAAACTCTATTAAAATTGGTAAATATACAAATATTCAAGATGGCTGTGTGATACACATAAGTAAAGAATATGAAACAGTTATAGGAGACTATGTTACTATTGGACATAAAGCAATAGTGCATGCGTGTAAAGTTGGAGATAATGTTTTGATAGGTATGGGAGCTATAATTTTGGATGGCGCTGAAATTGAAGATAATGTATTAGTTGGAGCAGGAAGTATTGTAACACCAGGTAAGAAAATTCCATCAGGAACTTTAGTGTTAGGTTCACCAGCAAAGGTTATAAGAAAATTAACTGATGAAGAGATAAAGCATTTAAAACAGTCAGCTATAGATTATGTTGAATATGCAAAGAAACACAAAAAATAATTTGAATAAAGCTAAAATATAAATGAAGGTATAATATTACAAAGTTATATATTATTGACTCATTTTTACAGTAGTTATATAATAAATATAATGATGATTTGAAGGGGGCATAACAAATGAACTTCAAAAGTATTACTATTTTTCTATTGATTGTTGCATTAGTCGGATTTATTAGTTATTCAGCAATTTTTGGGGTCAATTTAGGCAAGTATGAAATTACACCTGCAAAAGAAAACATGAAACTTGGTTTGGATTTAGAAGGTGGAGTGTTTGTTGTATTGGAAGCTCAAACAGATGCACAAGGTGTAGAATTAGAGAAGAAAATGGAACAGGCAAAAGCGATTATAAGACAAAGAGTAGATGGATTGGGTGTAGCAGAACCTAATATAGTATTAGAAGGTAAAAAAAGAATTAGGGTTGAGTTGCCAGGTGTAAAAAATGCACAGGATGCTATTGATATTATTGGTAAAACGGCACAATTACAGTTTATTGATCCTAAAGGTAATGTTGTTGTAACAGGTAAAAATATAAAGAGATCAGAAGTTACTTATCAGTTAAATAGAGAAAAAGGAAGAGAAGAGCCTGTTGTTGCATTAGAGTTTGATAAGGAAGGTACACAAAAGTTTGCAGAAGCAACTCGTGAACTAATTAAGAATGCTGCTGCTAAGGATAGAATCATATATATAGTTTTAGATGACGAAGTGATTTCAAGTCCTGTAGTTAGTAGTGCCATTACAGATGGAAAAGCTGTAATAACTGGTAGTTTTGCAGTTGAAAAAGCGAGTAAATTAGCAACCTTAATAAGAGCAGGTGCACTACCTGTTGAAATGAAAGAAATACAAACTTCGGTTATTGGACCGACATTGGGATTAGCATCATTGGACAAGAGTATTTATGCTGCGAAAATAGGACTAATTTTGATATTTTTATTTATGTTAATTTACTATAGAATACCGGGATTAATTGCTGACTTAGGTCTTACTATATATATATTATTAGTTTTAGGTGCTATGATTTATTTAGACGCTACTTTAACTTTACCAGGTATTGCAGGTTTAATTTTATCAATTGGTATGGCTGTAGATGCTAATGTTGTAATTTTTGAAAGGATTAAAGAAGAAATCAGAGCAGGTAAGACTTTAAGAGCTGCTGTTGATTCAGGGTTCAAAAGAGCTTTACGTACTGTTATAGATGCTAATGTAACTACTTTCATAGCAGGAATTGTATTATTTAAGTTTGGGACAGGTCCTATTAAAGGATTTGCAGTAACATTATTAATTGGTCTTGTTGCTTCAATGATTACAGCAGTATTTATTACAAAGTATTTACTAAAACTTACTATTAAAATGAACATAACTAAAAACACAAAACTTTATGGAGCATAAAAGAGGGGGATTTGACGTGAATATTATAAGAAATAGAAACAAATTTTTCCTTATTTCTTTAGCTATAATTGTGGTAGGTTTAGTAATGGCAATTGTAAGTGGTTTGAACTTTGGTATTGATTTTACTGGAGGAACTTTACTACAGATTGATTTTGGTAAAAAAATACCAGTTAATGAAATAAGAGAAATTACAGATGAATTTGATAAGAATGCAAGCATTCTTCATGCTGGAGATAATAAAGAGCAAGTTATAATAAAGACAACTTTAGACTTAGATAATAAAGATAGATTAGAAATATTTAATAAGTTTAAAGAAAAATATAATCTTAATGACGAAGCTTTTATTCAGTCACAAAAATTTGGACCTTCTATAGGAGGGGAAATAAGAACTAAAGCATTATTATCAGTAATAATAGCTACTATTGGTATGCTTATATATATCACATTTAGATTTGAGTTTAAGTTTGGTATTTCAGCTATTATTGCTTTAATTCATGATGTTTTAATTGCTCTTAGTGTATATGCAATTTTTAAAGTGCCTGTTAATAGTTCTTTTGTTGCAGCTATGTTAACTATAGTAGGTTATTCAATAAATGATACAATTGTAGTTTTTGATAGAATTAGAGAAAATATAAAGATTATGAAAAAGGATAAATATGAAGATATTGTAAACAAAAGTATCTCTCAAACTATTGTAAGATCTATTAATACTTCATTTACAACATTATTAGCTATAGTAGTTTTATATATTTTCGGTGTTGAGGCTATAAAAGATTTTGCATTGCCACTAATTGTTGGTATAATAGCTGGTACTTATTCATCAATATTTATAGCTAGTCCTATATGGTATCTATTAAAAACAAGAGTTACAGATAGAAATAATTATAATCCTAATAGAGTATAAAATATTAAACTGCCGCAAGGCAGTTTTTTTTCTAAAAAGAAGACTTTCTGTAATATATATTTAACTTAAGACAATAATAATGGATATATATACCACTAATAAAGGAGTGGTAAGATTGAAATTATTTTTTTCTAAAAAGAGGAATAAATTAAAAAGATATAGAGAAATAGCTAAAATTCTAACAAAATATGGATTTGGTATGATTGCAGAAAAAATTGATAACAGAAGTATTATTTCAAAAGTATTTATAAAGAAAAGTAAAAAATATAGTCAAAAATATACTAGAGGCGAAAGAATTAGATTTACATTAGAAGAATTAGGACCGACTTTCATTAAGTTTGGACAAATTCTTAGTACAAGATATGATATTTTACCTAATGATATAGTAGATGAGTTATCAAAATTACAGGATGAAATTACTCCTTTTGATTTAGATACTGCAAAAAATATTATTAAAAGTGAGTTAGGTAAAGAGTTAGAAGATATTTTTATAGAGTTTCAAGAAAAACCTGTAGCAACTGCATCTATTGGTCAAGTTTATCGTGGTGTTTTAAAAAATGGCAATAAAGTTGTGATTAAGATACAGAGACCTAATATAAATGAAGTAATAAAACAAGACATAGATATCCTATATACTTTAGCTAAAATGTTTGATGAACTTTTAAAGAAAAAAATAGTTATTAGTGCAAGGGATATTGTAGAAGAGTTTTCTTATTTTATAAAAAAGGAGTTAGACTATACTTATGAAGCTCAAAATTGTGAAAGATTTAGAATGTATTTCAAAAATGATAAAAGAGTAGTAATTCCTAAAATATATTGGGAATATACAACAAAAAAAGTATTAGTAATGGAAGAAATAAAAGGAACTAAAGTAAGTAATATTGATGAGATAGATAAAATAGGATTTAATAAGGAAAAATTATCAGAACTAGGTGCGAAAATTTTTTTAGAGCAGATATTTATACATGGATTTTTTCATGGTGATCCACATCCAGGTAACATTTTAATATTATCAGAAAATAAAATAAGTTTTATAGATTTTGGAGTTGTTGGATATTTAGATAATTTAACATTTGAATTTATAACTACTTTGCTAAAAGCGAGTCTTAGTAGAGATATAGATAAGATAGTAGAAAGTCTTAATAAAATGAATGCAATATCTGATGAAACTGATGAAATTGGTTTAAAGAAAGAATTATTTTTTATTGTAAATCATTATTTTAATTTACCAATTAATAAAATTAACTTTGGAGAAGTTCTTAATGAAATTATGGCAATAGCATATAAATATAAGCTAAGAATGCCTTCACAATTGATATTACTAATTAAATCAATTATAACGATTGAAGGTACAGGAAAAAAATTAAATCCTCAGTTTAATTTATCAAAAGTTTCTAAGGAGATTGTAAAAGAAATAACAAAAAGAAAATTGAATCCTAAATCTATAACAAAAAAAATTATAGATACTACAACCGAAAACATAGAGAATATTCTTGAAATTACTAATAAAGTTAATAATATACTATATAAAATAGATAAAGATAAACTAAAAATTAAAATGGAAATAGAAGGATTAAATAGGTTGGAAAAAGAAATATATATATTAACCAATAAGTTATCTTTAAGTTTAATAATCTCATCAATTATTGTAGGATCATCTATAATAATACAAGCTAATACAGGTCCTCAAATATTAGGGATGTCAGCTTTTGGTTTAATAGGTTTTGTAGCAGCTGGGATTTTAGGAGTAACATTAATTATTTCTATCTTATTAAATAAGAGGAATTATAAATAACTAGGGGGTATTATAATGGAAATAGGTTTTATATTTTCACTTATTTTTGCAATACTAGTAGCAGTGTTTGCCTTAAAAAATGCAGACAGTGTTATGATTGATTTCTTTTTTGCTAAGGTTCAAGTTTCTCAGGCTATAGTTATATTTGTGTCAGCAGCATTGGGGGCAGTAATAGTTACTATATTAGGACTTGTAAGGCAGTTAAAATTAACTTTGAAAATAAAAGAACAGGTAAGAAAAATTAAGAAATTAGAAGAAGAAAAAACTCTATTAGAAAGTAGAATTGAAGAGATTATTTCGGAAAAAGATTTAAAATTAGAAACTGATTCTGAAGTGAGTAATAAAGAAAATGAAATAGAAAAGATAAATTCAGAAGAAAATAATGATAAAAATGAAATAATCGATAATGAATAATAAGATATTATGAATACATATTCTATAGGTTTTAGCATATATAGACTTTGATGTAGTAGGTGAATTGTATGATTAGGTATGATAAATTTGTGAAACTATACAATGAAGATTACAGTAGTATAAGTGAAATTACCAATGCTTTTGATATATCTAGTATAACTGCGAAAGTTCTTATAAATAGAGGTATTAAAACTGTAGAAGAATGTGAAAACTTTATTAATGTAAGTCTGAAAAATTTATACAATCCTTTCTTGCTTAAAGATATGGAGATAGCAGTTGAAAGAATAATTAAGGCAATTCATAGAAAAGAACAGATATGGATTTATGGAGATTATGATGTAGATGGAATTACTAGCACAACAATTTTAAAGCTGTATTTAGAAAAGGTAGGTTGTAATGTTAAATATTATATACCTGATAGAATAACAGAAGGATATGGCATTAATAAAGAGGCTATTGACTATATAGCCTATAAAGGTGGACAACTTATTATTACTGTTGATTGTGGTATTACGGCAATTGATGAAGTTGAATATTGCAATGAAAAAGGTATTGAGATTATAATTACAGATCATCACTTGTGTGAAGGCGAAATCCCTAATGCTCTTGCAGTAATAAATCCTAATAGAAAAGATAGTGATTATCCTTTTAAGAAACTTGCTGGAGTAGGCGTTGCCTTTAAGTTGATTCAAGCAATATCGACTAAGTTGAATTTTGAAATACCTTTAGAAGAAATATTACCTATTGTTGCAATAGGAACGGTAGCAGATGTTGTTTCACTAACAAGTGAAAATAGAATTTTAGTAAAAGAAGGTTTAGCATTAATTAATCAAACTGAAAATATAGGAGTTCAGGCATTATTAGAAGTAACTGGACTGAAAGATAAGGAGATAACAGTTGGACATGTAGGTTTTGTAATAGGTCCAAGAATTAATGCAGCTGGAAGATTGGGTTCTGCTAAAACAGGTGTTAAGCTTTTGACATCTAAATCAATGGAAGAAGCTTTATTGTTAGCTAAAGAGTTAGATAAAGTAAATAAAGAACGTCAAGAAATTGAAATGAAGATACTGAAAGAGGCAGAAGAAATTATTAAAAACGACGATAGATATGAAAAAGAAAAAGTACTTGTAATCGCAAGTGAAAATTGGCATCATGGTGTAATTGGTATTGTAGCATCACGAATATGTGAAAAGTACTTTAAACCATGCATTTTAATAGCAATTGAAGGTAATGAAGGAAGAGGGTCAGCTAGAAGTATACCAACTTTTGATATATATGAAGGATTAAGTAAAGTAAGTAAGTTTTTTAATAAGTTTGGTGGACATAAACAAGCTGCAGGTTTATCAATCGATAGAGAAAAAATTGATAGTTTTAGAAAAGAAATAAATAAAATTGCTGAAAATTTACTTATGGAAGAAGATATGATTGACGAGATAAAAGTTGATGACATATTAAAAATGAAAGATATAGATTATAAAATTATAGAAGAATTAAAGTTGTTAAAACCATATGGAATTGGCAATCCATCTCCATTATTTGTTAGTAAAGATGTGAAGGTTATTAATATTAAAGCAGTCGGCTCTGACGGAAAGCATTTAAAACTTAGTATTGAAGACGATGAATATGTTATGGATTGCATAGGCTTTAATTTAGGTCACAAAGCGCAATATATTAATGAAGGTGATAGAGTAGATATTATATT
Organism: Caloranaerobacter ferrireducens; assembly: GCF_001730685.1. Classification (NCBI taxonomy): domain Bacteria; kingdom Bacillati; phylum Bacillota; class Tissierellia; order Tissierellales; family Thermohalobacteraceae; genus Caloranaerobacter; species Caloranaerobacter ferrireducens. The sequence continues at coordinate 640,753 of NZ_MDJR01000001.1, forward strand.
TGTTCCTGATGTGAATATGTATATGAATGAAAAAAAACTTCAATTAAATATTAAAGAGATATTTATTAAAAATAATATTAGTATTGATATTGAAGAAGAGTATTATTTAAACTTTATTTGTAATTTAAGAAAGAAAAAAGATAATACTATTTCTGATTTAAGTAACAAAATAATTATTAAAAAAGTTGATGATAGGATAGGATATTTAATTGAATTTTTATATAATAACGATAATGTTCTAGTTATAATAAATAATTTGTTAAATGCGAAAAGAATAATTGATGAGTTATATTTTCAAGGAAGAGAGTTTAATAAAAGAATATCCATTAATGTTGGAGATAAATTTAATATTAGGACAAATACGTTATTAATCAATCCATTATATCAAGAATATGATTTAAGTATGTTTAATAAAATAATTTTTTTTGATATTTGTTTTGATGAAAACAATTTTTTTGATATAATAAAAAGGTTGATAGATAAGGAAGTATATTTATTATTTAATGAAAAAGATTTTAAAATGAATCAAGTTTTTCTAGATAACTTTGTTCCCAAATTAAATGAACTAAGAGTTGTTTATAAAACATTTATTTTAAATAAGCAAGATATATTTAAAATCGATATTGTGAGTTACTTTAATTACTTAAGTAAAAGTTATAAAATTAAAATTAATAAAAGTAAATTTATCTTTTTACTTGAAATACTAAAAGATTGTAATTTGATTGATTATAAAGTTAATCAGAATAATTACTATATAAAATTAAAGCAAAAGCCAAGAGATAGCATCGAAATATTAGAAATACCTATATATAAGAGTGCTAATCTGCTATTAAATAATCAAAGTAAAATGAAGAATACATTTCTAAATTTATTTGAAATAAAAAAGGAGGAAATGGTATGGATTTAAAAAGCAAAATCAGAAACATTAAGGACTTTCCAAAGGAAGGAATAAATTTCAAAGACATAACAACTGTTTTGAAAGACAAGGAAGCTTTCCGCTACTTAATAAATCAAATGGCTGAGAAATTAAGAGATAAGGATATAGACATAATTGTTGGACCTGAAGCAAGAGGCTTTTTGATAGGCGCTCCTCTAGCTTATGAATTAGGCGCTGGATTTGTACCAGTACGTAAACCTGGCAAATTACCAGCAGAGACAGTAAGCGTAGAATATGAATTGGAATATGGTACAGATAAATTAGAAATGCATAAAGATGCAATTAAACCAGGACAAAAAGTTGTTGTAGTTGATGATTTATTAGCAACAGGTGGAACAGTACATTCTACAGTAAAATTAATTGAAGAACTTGGTGGAGAGGTAGTTGCAATTAGTTTCTTTATAGAATTAGAATTCCTAAATGGTAGAGAATTACTTAAAGATTATGAAGTTAATTCATTAATTAAGTTCTAAAAGACTCAAATTATATTAATTCAAAAAATCCCACTTCTGTGGGGTTTTTTTAACATAAGTGGTTTAGTTAATAATATTATTATGTTATACTATATCTATATAATTTATTGGAATCACTAGAGTTTACATAATAGAGTTATGAAAACTAAAAAACAAGTAAGAGGGTGAATAGATTTGTTAAACAGTCTTATAGATAAAATAAAGCAGTATAACCCTCATGGTGATATAGATATTGTAAAAAAAGCTTATTACTTTGCAGAAACTTCACATGAAGGGCAGTATAGAGTATCGGGAGAAGAATATTTTATACATCCTTATAATGTTGCTTTAATATTAGCAGAACTTAATATGGATACAACTACTATAGCTGCAGGCTTATTACATGATGTGGTTGAAGATACAGAAGTAACATTTGATGATATTGAAAGAGAGTTTGGTTTAGAAATTAGAAACCTGGTTGATGGAGTTACAAAACTAAGAAAATTGAAATTCAGTTCAAAACAGGAAAGACAAGCAGAAAATTTAAGAAAAATGATTATTGCAATGTCTAAAGATATCAGGGTTATTATAATTAAGTTAGCAGATAGACTTCATAATATGAGAACTCTAAATTATATGTCTGAGACAAAAAAGAAAGAAAAAGCTTTAGAAACCCTTGAAATATATGCTCCTATTGCTCATAGGTTAGGTATTTCAAAAATTAAATGGGAGTTAGAAGATTTAGCATTAAGGTATCTTGACCCTGAAGGATATTATGACTTAGTTGAAAAAGTATCCATGAAGAGAAGAGAAAGAGAAAAGTATATTAATACTGTTATAGAAATATTATCTGAAAAATTAGAAGAAATGGGTATTAAGAGTGAAATTAATGGTAGACCAAAGCATTTTTACAGTATTTATAGGAAAATGGTTTACCAGAATAAGACTTTTGAACAAATATACGATTTAACTGCTATTAGGGTTATAGTAGATACTGTCAAAGATTGTTATGGTGTATTAGGTATAGTGCATACAATGTGGAAGCCAATACCTGGTAGATTTAAAGATTATATTGCTATGCCGAAACCCAATATGTATCAATCTCTACACACTACAGTTATTGGACCACAAGGAGAACCTTTAGAGATACAGATTAGAACATGGGAAATGCATAGAACAGCAGAATATGGTATAGCAGCACATTGGAAATATAAAGAAGGTGTAAGTAAGAGTGATGATTTTGACAAAAAATTAAGTTGGTTAAGGCAGTTACTAGAATGGCAGAAAGAACTAAAAGATCCAAAAGAATTTATGGAGTCATTAAAAATAGATTTATTTACAAATGAAGTTTTTGTTTTTACACCAAAAGGTGATGTAATTAGTCTGCCAGCTGACTCAACTCCGATTGACTTCGCATATAGAGTTCATACTGCAGTTGGGAATAATTGTATAGGAGCTAAAGTAGATGGTAGAATAGTACCTCTTGATTACAAATTAAAAAATGGTAATATTGTAGAAATACTTACTTCTGCGAATAGTAATGGTCCAAGCAGGGACTGGTTAAAAATTGTAAAAAGTAGCCACGCAAAGAGTAAGATTAGGCAATGGTTTAAGAAAGAAGAAAGAACACAAAATATTAATAGAGGTAAAGAACAAATTGAAAAGGAAGTAAAAAGACAGGGCTTCAAATTGACTGAAATTTTGAAAGAAGATTGGTTAGAAGAAGTAGCTTCTAAATTAAGTTTAAGTAGTGTCGATGATTTATATGCTGCAGTTGGTTATGGGAGTATTACATTATCACAGGTAGTTCATAAATTAAAAGAACTTTATAAAGAGTATTATAAAGAAGATAAGAGAGATGAAGAAATAGTAAAACAAACAAGAAATAATAAAGAGTACAGACCAGCTCAAGGAGTAAAGATTAAAGGTATAGATAATATTATGGTCAGATTTTCAAAATGTTGCAATCCAGTACCGGGAGATGAAATAATAGGTTATATTACTAGAGGAAGAGGGGTCTCAATTCATAGAAAGGATTGCCCCAATATAGCTGATTTAAGTATACAAGATAGATTTATAGAAGTAGAATGGGATGATGCTAAAAAAGTTTCTTATTTAGCAGAGATACAAATTAAAGCTACTGATAGATCAGGATTGTTGTCTGAAATTACTCAATTATTAACAGAGAAGAATTTAACAGTTACTTCATTAAATGCTAGAACAAATAGAGAAAAAATAGCTCTTATAAATTTAGTTCTAGAAATTAAAAGTGTTGAACAATTAAACGAGCTAATGAGAAGGATAAGAAGCATTAATGGAGTTATTGATGTATATAGAGTTATAACTTAGAAAGGATGAGAAAATGCGAGCTGTTGTACAGAGAGTTTCTAAGGCTAGTGTTAGTGTGGAAGGTACTGTAGTGGGTAGTATAAACAGAGGGTTACTTGTACTTTTAGGAGTAGGACAAGATGACGATGAAAAAGATTTAGATTATTTATGCGATAAAATTGCAAATTTGAGAATATTTGAAGATGAAAATGGTAAAATGAATAAATCATTAGTTGATATTAAGGGAGAATTATTGGTTGTATCACAGTTTACACTATATGGGGATGTAAGGAAAGGTAGAAGACCGAATTTCATGAATGCAGCTGAGCCAGAAAAAGCAGAGAGTATGTATTTAGAATTTGTTAATAAAATTAGAAAAACAGGTATTAAAGTTGAAACTGGCAAGTTTGGGGAACATATGCATGTAGAATTAATAAATGATGGACCTGTTACTATTTTGCTAGATAGTAAAAAGATATTCTAGGAGGGAGAATAATGATTTTTGAAAGACTACCTGTTGGAGTATATTCTGCAAATTGCTATATTATTGGATGTGAGAAAACGGGCGAAGCTGTAGTTGTTGATCCAGGTGGAGATGTTGATGTTATATTAGAAAAAATAGAAGAGTTGGGATTAAAAGTCAAATATATAGTATTAACTCATGGACATGGTGATCATATAGGTGGAATAATTGAATTAAAAGAAAAAACAAATGCTAAAATATTGATACATGCTGATGATGAATATATGTTAAAAGATAGTGATATTAATTTATCAAGTAAAATGAGTATAAAAAACGTTGAAGTAAATCCAGATGATGTACTTCAAGACAAAGATGTGATTAAAATTGGAAAATATGATGCTTATATTATTCATACTCCTGGTCATACAAAGGGGAGTATTTGTATAAAATTAGAGAATAATATATTAACAGGAGATACATTGTTTGCTGGTTCAATAGGTAGAACAGATCTACCAGGTGGTTCACATGATAGTATTATAAAATCAATAAAAGAAAAATTACTAATTTATGATGATGATGTTAAAATTTTCCCAGGACATGGTCCTGCAACAACTATAGGAATTGAAAAGATAACAAATCCGTTTATAGTATAGAAAAATACTTAAAAAGTATACTCTCAAAGATAGGTGGAAAACTAATAATAAACTATCTTTTGGGGGGTGTTTTATTGAAAATATCTGAATATATTTACGGAAAGAAAAATCTATATGATGATATTAGTTTAAATGATATAATTGAATTTAGTTTATTAAATGTGAGTAAGAATGACATAGTTGATAAGTTTTATTTATCAAATAAATCATTAAATAAATTATTAACAGAAATAGAAAAGGATTATTAAGGAGAATCGGAATGATTAGTGTAATTTTAAAAGGGCATGATTTTGTTTATGAAGTGTTTGAATTACTAAGAATATTTTTTGTTAATGATGAAATAAGATTTATAGATGAAAAGGCTTTGGTTGATGACCAAAGCCTTTTGATAGAAAGTATATTATATAAAAATAATCATTCTTATGTTGTTGAGACTAATATCAAAAAAGGTGATAAACTTTTAAGCTCATCAGTTATTAATGAAGCAGAAAAAATTGGAGTAAAAGATTTTAGTGAAAAGAAGAAATTGAAAATTGCAGTTAAAATGTCGATTTATGAAGCAGTTACAAAAGTTGTTGAAATGAAAGCGCCTTGGGGAATATTAACAGGAGTAAGGCCTACAAAAGTAGTACATGAATTGATTGATAAAGGGTACAATGATGAATCTATTTTAGAAATACTATTAAATAATTATAAAATATTTAAAGAAAAAGCTAAATTAATTTTGAATATCGCTAAACTGCAGAGAAAGTATATATATCCTGTTTTAAAGACAAATTTTAGTTTGTATGTTAGTATTCCATTTTGTCCGACAAGGTGTGTATATTGTTCTTTTCCTTCTAATCCTTTAGATAAATCTAAAAATTATGTAAGCGAGTATGTTGAGAAGCTAATATATGAAATAGATAAAGTTGGAGAGTTAACAGAAAATATGAAGATAAATACCGTTTATATTGGTGGTGGTACGCCTACATCAATTTCTATTTCATATTTAGAAAAAATAATTGACAGAATCCAAAACGTATTTGGGACAGATAATATAGCAGAATTTACTGTTGAAGCAGGGCGTCCAGATACGATATCAAGAGATGTACTTATAAAACTAAAAAAACTAGGAATTGATAGAATAAGTATAAATCCACAGACTATGAATGAAAACACATTAAAACTGATTGGTAGAAAACATAGCTCTAAAGATATTTTAGAAGCTTTCAGTTTAGCTAGAGAAATAGGTTTTAGGAATATAAATATGGATTTAATTGTTGGCTTACCTAATGAAGGTGTTGAAGATATTATAAAGACAATGGAATTTATAGAAAAATTAAAACCTGATAATTTAACTGTTCATACTATGGCAATTAAAAGAGCTTCAAAACTGAATGAGAGTTTGAATGATTTTAAGCTATCAAAGCAAAAAGAAATTGAGAAAATGATTGATATTACGAGAAAATTTGCATATGAAATGGGTATGTATCCATACTATTTATATAGACAAAAGCAGATTTTGGGTAATATGGAGAACGTAGGCTATACAGTACAAGATAAAGAATGTTTATATAATATTTTAATTATGGAGGAAAAGCAAACAATTTTGGCCGTTGGAGCAGGAGGAGTATCGAAAATTTTCTTTCCAGACGAAAATAGGATTGAACGTGTTCCAAATGTAAAAAATCTTAATGAATATTTAAAACGTGTTGATGAAATGATTGAAAGAAAGAAAAAGTTCATTAAATTATTGACATAAAATAATATTTTAATTATAATGATTTAAAATATTATAAATACTATGAAGGAGAGGAGTAGTTAGATCACTGAGCTAAAGAGAGCCGGTGATGGTGGGAATCCGGTGCTTACATCTAACGAAGACACTCTGGAGTAGATAGCTTGAAAGTTAGTAGAGCTATTCGTAGACCAGCGTTAATGGTAGTAAAGTGGGGTATTATTTACCCAATAAGGGTGGCACCGCGGGATTAACCTCTCGTCCCTGTCATATAGTTTAGACAGTGATGAGAGGTTTTTTTCTAACACATTATAACATATTCTAAGGAGGGGTAACGATGACTATGAAAGCACCAAGAGGTACAAAAGATGTATTGCCTGTAGACTCATATAAATGGCAGTATTTAGAAAATTTATTCAGAGAAACATGTAAGGAGTTTGGATATAAAGAAATTAGAACACCAATTTTTGAGCATACAGAGCTATTTGAAAGAGGTGTTGGAGAAACAACTGACGTAGTTCAAAAGGAAATGTATACTTTTGAAGATAGAGGTGGTAGAAGTATAACATTAAAACCTGAAGGGACAGCTTCTGTTGTACGAGCGTATGTAGAAAATAAGTTATTTGCAGAACCACAACCTATTAAGGTTTTTTACATAACTCCAGTTTTGAGATATGAAAGACCACAAAAGGGAAGATTAAGAGAACATCACCAATTTGGAGTAGAAGTTTTTGGGTCAAATAGTGCATCTGTAGATGCAGAAGTTATAAGTTTAGTATGGACAGTTTACAGAAAATTAGGAGTTGAGGATATAGAACTTAATATAAATAGTGTAGGCTGTCCAAAATGTAGAAAAGAATATAATGAAATACTTAAAAACTATTTATCAAATAAGTTGGAAAACTTATGTCAAACATGTCAAGTGAGATATGAAAAAAACCCAATGAGAATTATTGACTGTAAAAATGAAAAATGTCAATCTGAACTAAAAGATGTACCATTGATGATTGATTATTTATGTGATGAGTGCAAAAGTCATTTTGAACAGGTTAAAGATTATTTATCTACTCTTAATATTAACTTTATTGTAAATCCAAAAATAGTGAGAGGATTAGATTACTATACGAAAACAGCTTTTGAATTTATTTCGACTGAAATAGGGGCAAAATCGACCGTTTGTGGTGGCGGAAGATATGATGGACTAGTTGAAGAAATCGGAGGTCCATCAACACCAGGTGTTGGGTTTGGTATGGGTATTGAAAGATTACTATTAACTCTTGAAAATAAAGGCATTGAAATTCCTAAGCCTGAGAGGTTAGAGGTTTTTCTTGTTACAATAGGTGAAAATGTGGAAAAAGAAGCTTTCAAGATACTTTATAATTTAAGGAAAGAAGGAATATCAGCAGAGAAAGATCATTTAGGAAGAAGTATAAAAGCACAATTTAAATATGCAAATAAACTAGATGCTAAATTTACATTAGTGTTAGGAGAAGATGAACTAAATAAAGGATTAGTAAAAATTAAGAATATGGATACTGGTCAGCAAATTGATATTAAGATAGAAGAGATATCTAAATTTATTAAAGAGCAAGGAGGTAATAGATAATGGGAGAGACAATGGGCAAACTAAGACGTACTACTATGTGTGGTAATTTAAGAGTTGAAGATATTGGTAAAGAAGTTGTGCTAATGGGTTGGGTTCAAAAAAGAAGAAATTTAGGTGGTCTAATTTTTGTGGATTTAAGAGATACAACAGGAATTGTTCAAATAGTTTTTGATAAAGATGTATCAGAAAAGGCTTTTACAAAAGCAGATCAGATTAGAAGTGAATATGTAATCGCAGTAAAAGGAAAGGTCTATAAAAGACAATCTATAAATGAGAATTTACCAACAGGGGAGATAGAAGTATTTGCAGAGGAACTAAAAATATTAGATGAAGCAGAGACTCCACCTATTTATATAAAAGATAATGATGATGTTTCAGAAGCTATGAGATTAAAGTATAGATATCTTGATTTAAGAAAACCATCAATGCAGCAAAAGTTAAAAATTAGGCATAAAACAGCAAAAATTGTAAGAGATTTTTTAGATGAAAATAATTTTACTGAAGTTGAAACTCCTATGCTTACAAAAACAACACCAGAAGGTGCGAGAGATTACCTTGTACCTAGTAGGGTTAATCCGGGCAAATTTTATGCTTTACCTCAGTCACCACAGTTATTTAAACAATTATTAATGGTATCAGGTATGGATAGATATTATCAAATAGTAAAATGTTTTAGAGATGAAGATTTAAGAGCTAATAGGCAGCCTGAATTTACACAAATAGATATTGAAATGTCATTTGTAGATGTAGATGATGTGATTAGTATTAATGAAAAGTTACTATACAGGATTTTTAAAGAAATAAAAGGAATTGAAATAGAATTACCTATAAAAAGAATGAGCTATAACGAAGCAATGGAGAGATATGGTTCTGATAAACCTGATTTAAGATTTGGATTTGAATTAAAAAATATATCTGACATTGTTGAGAATTCAAATTTTAAGGTGTTTTCAGGAACTATCAGTAATGGGGGCAATGTTAGAGGAATTAATTTTAATGGATGTGCTGAAAAATTTAGTAGAAAAGAAATTTCTAAACTAGAAGATTTTGTAAAAACATATGGTGCTAAAGGTCTTGCTTGGATAAAAGTGACTGAAGATGGTGTAACATCTCCAATAAGTAAGTTTTTAAGTGAAGATGAAATTGAAGCTATTTTAGAAAGAATGGAAGCAAAGACAGGCGACTTACTTATGTTCGTTGCAGATAAACCTTCAGTAGTATTTGATGCATTAGGACATTTAAGAGTAGAAGTTGCTAAAAGATTAGATATAATAGATAAAAATGAGTTTAAATTAGTATGGATAACTGATTTCCCACTTTTTGAATATGATGAGGAAGAGGGTAGATATGTAGCTAAACACCATCCATTTACACATCCAGTAGATGAAGATATAGAATTTTTGGAAACTGCACCTGAAAAAGTAAGAGCAAAGGCTTATGATATTGTTATTAATGGAGATGAAATTGGTGGTGGAAGTATAAGAATCAATAATTCTCAGTTACAAGAAAGAATGTTTAAAGCATTAGGTTTTACTTTAGAAGAAGCATGGAATAAATTTGGATTTTTACTTGAAGCATTTAAATATGGTACTCCTCCTCATGGAGGTATTGCATATGGATTTGATAGATTAATAATGTTGCTTACAGATAGTGACAACATAAGGGATGTAATTGCATTCCCTAAAACACAAAATGCAACTTGTTTATTAACAAATGCACCATCTGAAGCTTCAAATGAACAGTTAAAAGAACTACACATAAATGTTGAACCTGATAATGAAAAATAAGCTGGGAAAATACCCCAGCTTATTTTAGCTTAATTCAATTATTTTCTTCTCTGTATTTGGAGTGTTAGCATGTTCAACAAGTAATGAAACTAAATAAGACATACATAAAATTGAAATTATAGTTAGAATCCATCTTAAAAACATAAATTTAATTCCTAAAAACTTTGCTTCGTTTAACAACATAGGAACTTTGATAACAGCCCATGAGCTTAGTATTATTACTATGTTTGAAATACTAGCTCCTTTTTTAATTAAAGTTTTGCATATAGGAAATGCAGCATATATAGGTCCTGCTGAAAAACTCCCAAGAATAAATGAGAGTACAATACCTTTAATTCCTGAATTTTTTCCTAGATTATTTAATATAACATTTTTAGGAACATTTTTTTCGATTAGAGCTGTTATAACAAAAATTGCAGGCATTATTTCTAACATTTCTTTTACATAGTACATACTATTTTTTACTGATAAGATAGCTTTATCTGTATTTACTAAAAATAGTACTAAATAGGTTAAGCTGACAAGAGTTAATAGTTTATTTTTTTTGATTTTTACTAAAATGTTATTCATATTAGTACCCCCATTAAGAAAGAAATAAATAGAGCAAATATAAAGCTTAAAGTATTTCTTATTACTGCAAATTTTGTACCAAAGTTTTTCTTTTCTAAAGGAAACGTAACGATTCCAACCATTGTTAAAGTAGTTAAAAAAGATGCTATAGGAATTATACTTGCGCCTCTGTCAACTAAAGAGCCAACTAGAGGAAAAGCAACAAAAGCTGGAATTAATGTTATACTACCTATTAAAGCAGAAACAATAGTAGATAATACTACTTTTGAACTTCCCATAAAGTCTTTTATAATATGTGGGGGAATAAATGTTAAAATTAACCCAATTAGAAATAGAACTGCTATGATTTCACCTATCATATTTTTCATTAGCTTTTTAGCCATTTTTACTGAACTAATAGTTTTTTTCTTATCTTTACCTAAAAAAACTATAAAAAGTACAATAGTAATGATCCATAAAAGTATAGTAAAAAGATCCATTTTTTATCTCTCCATATCTTTTGGATTTGGTGCCTTTACTACAAAAAATTCAAGAATTTCATCATTAAAGTTGTTTACATTCATTTTAGTTTTAAAAGGGATATTTAATATACTACCTTTACTATATTCTTGAGGTGGACTATCATTTAGACTAATAGACATTGTACCTCTCACAATTATCATGTAAACATTAGAATTTGAATAATGTTCAGGTAACCCTGTGTTTTTAGGAAGTATCATGTGATTTAACACAACATTATCGTCATCAATTATTTTTTCAATTAGCCTTTCATTAGTATCATTATAGTTAAAGACTTTTTCTATCATAGCAAATCCTCCTTTCATTATTTTTACTTATATATTATAATTTCAGTATAAATATAATTCTGTAACTTATGTTACGAATCTAATTGTAAGAGGGGTAATATATGAAATTGCTAAAGTACATTCCAGTATTAAGGAAGACAAAATTCTTTAGGAATTTTTCAGATAAAGATATTATTACTTTATTTAATGAAAATAATTACAAAATTAAAGATTATCCAAAAAGAACAATAATATATTTACAGAATCAAAAGTGTAAAAGTTTTGATATGATTCTTAAGGGAATTGTGACTATAAAAACGATAGATGAAAATGGAAAAGTATTGACTGTCTCAGAGTTTAAAACTGGAGATACTATAGGTGGAAATCTACTGTTTGCTGATTGTAATAACTACCCAATGATGGTTGAAGCAAAAACAGAAACAACATTATTACATATGGATAAAGAATTAGTATTAAGATTTTGTCATACGGATATGAATTTTTCAAATGAGTTATTAAGGTCAATATCTAATAAAATCTTAATAATTGGAACAAAATTAAAATCTGTAACTATGAAGACTATAAGGCAGCAAATAATAGAGTTTTTGGTTAATCAGTATTATATACAGAATACGCTTGAAATCAAATTGAATATGAGTAAGAAAGAATGGGCTGAAAAACTAGGAGTTCAAAGACCATCACTTTCTAGAGAGTTGTCTAAAATGAAAAAAGAAGGGTTGATAGATTATAATAGGAAAATAATATATATTAAGAACTTGGATATAATTAAGAATTATTTAAACGATTAATATATACATTTTAAGAAAGTATAAGAGATAAAGAATCGAAGATTCTTTTATTGATGAAGATATTGAACTATGCTATTATTTAATAAGATAAATTTAATTAATGCAATTATTTATTTTAGGGTTTAGTGCTTATTAAATTAACATTAATAATTTAAAATTTAGAATTATTTTAAAGAGGTGTTACAAGATATGTTGCATGCATTTTCAAGAACAGAGATGTTAATAGGTACAGAAGGGTTAGAAAAACTTAAAAAAAGTACTGTTGCAGTTTTTGGTATTGGAGGAGTTGGTACCTTTGTAGTCGAAGGTTTAGTTAGAGCTGGTGTAGGTAAATTTGTATTGGTAGATGATGATGATATATGTTTGACTAATATAAATAGACAGATTCATGCTACAAGAAAAACTATAGGAAAACCTAAGGTAGAAGTAATGAGGAATAGGGTGTTAGAGATAAATCCTGATGCAGAAGTTATAACTTTCAAGGAATTATATAATGCTGAGAGTGCCAAAATGTTACTTTCAGACTCATATTCTTATGTTGTTGATGCTATAGATATGGTTTCTTCTAAATTAGATTTAATAGAGAGATGTAAAAAAAGAGGAATACCTATAATAAGTAGTATGGGAGCAGGGAATAAGCTAAATCCTACCATGCTAGAGGTTGATGATATATACAATACGTCTGTTTGCCCGTTGGCTAAGGTAATGAGAAGAGAATTGAGAAGAAGAGGTATAAAAAGTTTAAAGGTAGTATACTCGAAAGAAAAACCTATAAAACCAAAATTAGTTGGTGGCAACTGTAAGACAGATTGTATTTGTCCAAATAAAGATAGAACTTGTGCAGAAAGGAGACAAATACCAGGAAGTATTTCTTTTGTTCCATCAGTTGCAGGTTTGATTATTGCTTCTGAGGTTGTGAAAGATTTAATAGGATATAAAGAGTAATGAAACTAAAATAAAATATTTAGGAGGTTTAATAAGTGGATCAAATAGGTTTAGTAAGTAGGGTTGATGGGGATAAAGCTGAAGTTATAGTAAGAAGAGTTTCTTCTTGTGGTGATAAATGTACTAGTTGTAAAGGTGGATGTAGTGTACCTGGAATAAAGATGACCATTAAGAATACATTAGGGGCAAAACCAGGGGATTATGTAGAAATTAGAATGAATACGAATATAGTATTAAAGTCTGCATTTTTGGTGTATGTATTACCACTTGTTTTAATGGTGTTGGGAATAAGTTTAAGTATATATTTATTTAAAAATTTAGGGTATAGTAATTATGAGAACTTAGGTTTTATAACAGGATTATTACTTTTAGGTTTTTCGTTTATAATTTTAAAATTGTATGATAAAAAAATTAAGAAGAATGAAAATTATAAATTTGAGATGGTAAAAATTCTAAAGTAATAGAAATACAAATAAGGAGGTAAAAATGGAAGTTATAAAGAATACTAATGATATTATAGTTAGGTTAAGAAGAATAGAAGGCCAGATAAAAGGTATTCAGCGTATGGTTAATGAAGATAAATGTTGTGGCGATATTTTGATACAAATAGCAGCAGCTAGATCTGCACTTAATAAAGTTGGAGGATTAATTTTAGAGAATTATATGAAGGATTGTATTAAAGGTTATCTAGATAAAAATAAAGGTGATGAAGTAATAGAAGAATTAATTGATACTATGCTTAAGTATACAAAGTAGATTATATTTAAAAAAACTGCTAAAAAATTAGCAGTTTTTTTTCAAACTAAATATAGTTTTATTTAAAGTAGTAGAAATAATAATTCCACTTGATATAGATGCTGCTATAAATAGTGTTTCACTACCAAAATTAGCAGCTTCGATAAAATTTTTCTCTATAATTGATAGCATCGTATAATACATACCTGCTCCTGGTACAAGTGGGACTATTCCAGGTATTATATATACAGTTGCAGGTTTCTTGAATAATCTAGCCATTATTTCTCCTATCATACCAACAGCTATAGCTCCTAAGAATGCACCTGCAACTTTTGAGGAGTAGTTGATGTTTATAAAAAGATAGATTACCCAGCCTAATGCACCAGTTAATCCTGATTTTATAATAGAATCTTTTGGTATATTAAAAATAATTGAAAAACCCAATGTTGATAAGAAAGCGTAAATGAATTCTTTTATATATATCAATTTACATACCTCCAAACAATATAAAAAATAATTTTAAAGTAGCACCAACGCCAAAGGCTATTGCTGATGCAACTATTATAGCTTCTAAACCTCTTGAAACACCAGAAAGAAAGTCTCCACCAATTGAGTCTCTGATTGCATTAGTTATTGCAACACCTGGCACTAAAGTCATTATAGAACCGATAATAATTTTATCCATATTTGTACCAAAACCTGAAGTAACAGATATAATAGATAGTATTGTTGCTATACAACCACCTATAATATTAGAAAGAAAGAAAGTAAAATTTTTTTTGTTTAAGTACTCCATAACTAAAACTACAGTAGAACTTATAACAAAAGCTGAAATAAAATCTGTAAAACTTCCTTTAAATAATAAAGTGAAAAAGCTACCTGCAAATCCACCGAATACAAGTCTTATACTTTTACGATAGGTTTTAATGTTATCAATATCATTTAGTATTTCAAAACCTTTATCGATAGACATATTAGAATTAACAAATTGTCTTGAAAATTCGTTAACTAGTGCGATTTTATTAAGATCAAATTTAATATTTTTAATTCTTTTTATATAAGTTAATACTTCTCCTTTATATTCTACAGACAGAAATATACCAGTAGGAGTAACAAAAGCTTCTGCAAAATCTATATTTCGTGATTTACAGATTCTTTTTATAGTATCTTCAACTCTGTAAGTTTCTGCACCATTTTTGAGCATGACTTTGCCGGCTAGAATAGCCATAACTAGTAGTTTTTTGATATCGTTTAATGATTCCATAATAACACTTACCTTTCTTTCAGTTTATTTTATAATTCATAGGGAATTATATATCTTATTAAATTTTGGATAATTAAAATATAATTTCTGTAATGGATTTCATCAAAATCTTCCTTAGTTTATTTAAATCAAAGATTTTGTTCAAAGTTAAAAATTTGTTGAAAAATTTCCTATTTTGAAAATATTTTAGTATAATATATTTGTTAGACTTTTTAAATAACATACTGCACTATATATTTACAAAGGTATATTATATAAGAAAAAATAAAAATATCAATACTTTATTTAAATTTATTATAGAAAGGGGAAGTAATATGGATTTTAGTAATTTAAGAAATTTTGATCCTGAAGTGATGCAAGCTATTGAACAGGAAATTGGCAGACAACGTAGCAAAATAGAACTAATAGCTTCAGAAAATTTTGTTTCTCCACAAGTTATGGAGGCTATGGGCAGCCAACTAACAAATAAGTATGCAGAAGGTTATCCTGGCAAAAGATATTATGGAGGGTGCGAGTTTGTAGATATCGTTGAGGATTTGGCAAGAGAAAGATTAAAGAAGCTATTTGGTGCTGAACATGCTAATGTACAGCCTCATTCTGGAGCAAATGCAAATTTAGGAGTTTATTTTGCAGTACTAGAACCTGGCGATAAAGTTTTAGGTATGAGTTTATCTCATGGTGGCCACTTAACTCATGGAAGTCCTGTTAATATATCAGGTACATATTTTAACTTTATTTCCTATGGAGTAAATAAAGATACAGAAATGATAGATTATGATGAAGTAATGGAAATTGCTAAAAGAGAAAGACCAAAACTAATTGTTGCAGGTGCTAGTGCATATCCAAGAGTAATAGATTTTAAAAAGTTTAGAGAAATAGCAGATGCAGTTGGAGCTTATCTAATGGTAGATATGGCTCATATTGCAGGTTTAGTAGCAGCTGGATTACATCCAAATCCAGTTCCTTATGCTGATTTTGTAACAACTACTACACATAAGACCTTAAGAGGTCCAAGAGGTGGGGTAATACTTTGCAAAAAAGAGTATGCAAAGAAAATTGATAAGGCTATATTCCCAGGACTACAAGGTGGTCCGTTAATGCATGTAATTGCAGCAAAAGCAGTGAGTTTCAAGGAAGCTCTTGAAGATGATTTCAAAGAATATCAAAAACAGATAATTAAAAATGCAAGTGTATTAGCTGAAAGTTTAAAAGAAAGAGATTTCAGATTAGTTTCTGGTGGTACAGATAATCACTTAATTTTAATAGATTTAAGAAACAAAGGGTTAACTGGTAAAAAAGCTGAAGCGTTGTTAGATGAAGTAGGAGTAACTACTAATAAGAATACTATACCTTTTGATCCAGAAAGTCCTTTTGTTACTAGTGGTTTAAGAATAGGTACACCTGCGGTTACTACAAGAGGAATGAAAGAGGAGCAAATGGTAGAAATTGCTGAAATAATCAATTTAACATTAGATGAATCAAATTCTAGAGACATGATTAAAGAAAGAGTTAAAAAGTTATGTGATAGTTTTCCATTATATTAGGGAATATTAGCAAAAAGATACTGCATATTATAATGCAGTATCTTTTTGCTAATTCATAGAAAATTATGAACCTTATTGAATTGTGTATAATTTAAATATAATTTTCGAAATGAATTTCAATAAAATCTTCCTCAATTTATTTTAATTGAAGATTTTATTCTTAATCTTATGAAGGGTTGATAGTATGATAAGAGAAAAAATATTACAATTAGTACTGCAAAATATTTTGCACTATATAGATGAAGGTATCCATGTTATAGATAATCAGGGTAATACAATCTTATATAATGATGCAATGGCTAGATTAGAAGGTTTGGACAAAGAATCAGTATTAGATAAAAATATACTAGATATATTTCCTAGTCTTGATGAAAATTCAAGTACTTTACTTACAGTTATGAATACAGGAAGGCCAATAGTTAATAGAAATCAGACATATTTAAATTATAAAGGGAATAAGATTACAACAATGAATACTACTATTCCACTATTTATTAATGACGAAAAGGTCGGCGCTTTAGAAATAGCTAAAGATATCACTAAAATTAAGGCATTGTCTGAACAGGTAATCGATCTGCAGCAGGAATTATTTAAGAAAGATAGAGAAAATGTGAAGCCAAGCATAAAAAGATATACTTTTGAAAATATTATAGGCAACAGTAGTGAAATAAAGAAGGCAATTGATATAGCTAGAAAAGCTTCAATGTCAGATTCAACAGTGTTAATATATGGAGAAACAGGAACAGGTAAGGAACTATTTTCTCAAAGTATACATTATTGTGGGAAAAGAAAAAATAAGCCTTTTATAGCGCAGAATTGTGCAGCGTTACCAGAATCTTTACTTGAAAGTATTTTATTTGGTACTGTAAAAGGTAGCTTTACAGGAGCACTTGACAGACCAGGTCTATTTGAACAAGCTAATGGAGGAACTTTATTATTAGATGAGATCAATTCAATGGGCTTGACATTGCAATCTAAACTATTAAGAGTATTACAAGAAGGGTACATTAGAAGGGTAGGTGGTCTTAAAGATATTCCGATAGATGTAAGGATAATTGCGACTACTAATGAAGATCCGATAATTGCTATAGAGAAAGGTACTTTAAGAAAGGATTTATACTATCGTTTGAATGTTATATCAATAAAAGTTCCATCCTTAAGAGAACGAAAAGAAGATCTAAAATTACTATGCGATTATTTTATTAGAAAATATAATAAGAAACTTAATAAAGATGTTTGGATGATATCAGAGCACGTTTACGAACATTTTTTAAATTATACATGGCCTGGGAATGTAAGAGAACTAGAAAATCTAATCGAAGGAGCTATAAATTTTATATCTAAGGACGAACATGTACTTAAGAAAGAACATTTTCCTTCATATATTATTGAAGAAAGTACAGAAATTATTGATATTAAAGATAAAATAAATTTAGAAAATTCATTACCAGAAATTATCTCAGAAATTGAAAAAAAACTAATAATATTCGCATTAAAATCAGCTGGTAATAACATTACTAAAGCAGCAAACAAATTGAATATTAAACGACAGACCCTGCAGCATAAAATTAAAAAATATAAGATAAAATTATAAACGCAAATAAATTTGCATCTAGATGCAAATTTATTTGCGTTTTTTGTTATTTATAGTTTTATAATATGAAGAAAATTTTGATTTAACAAAAAAATATGTTGAAAAATAGCGAAAATAAAATTTCTTTAAAATAAAAGAAAATTGGCAGGTTAATTGCATAATACTAATGTTGATAAATTAAAAATAAAATTCGGAGGTGTTTTTATGGAAAATGTAAAAGTTATAATTTGGGGTTTTGGTGCTATGGGAAGTGGAATGGCTGAAATGTTACTTAAGAAGAAAGGTGTTGAGATAGTAGGAGTTTGTGATAGAAATGAAGCAAGAGTAAATAAGAGTATGTATGAAGTTTTAGGAGTAGAAAGAGGAGATAGACCAGAAGTTATTATTAAAGAAAATATAGAAGATGTAATTACTGAAAAATGTGCTGATGTAGTTCTTCTAGCGACAGATTCATTTACGAAAAATGCTTTTGATAAAATAAAATTCTGTTTAGAGAAGAAGATTAACGTGATTTCAACAGCAGAAGAAATGGCGTATCCAATGGCACAGTCACCAGAATTATCCAAAGAGATGGATAAAATTGCAAAGGAAAACGGTGTCACAGTTTTAGGTACAGGAATAAATCCTGGATTTATTATGGATTTATTAGTTATAGCATTAACAGGTGCATGTGAAGAAGTTAAACATATAAAGGCATCAAGAATTAATGATTTATCACCTTTTGGTCCAGCAGTTATGACAGAGCAAGGGGTTGGAACTACAGTAGACGAATTTAATAAGGGTGTTGAAGATGGTACATTAGCTGGTCATGTTGGTTTCCCAGAATCCATAAATATGATAGCTGATGCTATAGGTTGGGAAGTTAGCAAAATTGAACAAACTAAAGAACCAATAATTTCAAATGTATATAGAAAAACTAAATATGCAGAAGTACAGCCTGGAAACGTAGCAGGATGTAGACAAATGGGATATGGCTATATAGGTGATGAATTGAAGATTGAGATGGAACATCCACAGCAAATATTACCAGAAAAAGAAGGGGTAGAAACTGGCGATTATATTTGGATAAAAGGTACACCTAACATTAGTATGCAAATCAAACCTGAAATTCCAGGAGGTATTGGTACAATAGCTATGTGTGTTAATATGATACCTCATGTTATTAATGCTGATCCTGGATTGAAAACTATGTTAGATTTACCAGTTCCAAGAGCAATTATGGGAGATATGAGAGAACTTATAAAAAGGTAGGGATGTTATATGAATAAGGCTAAAAAAGGAGATTGGGTAAGAATTTATAATGTAGTTCTTAAGCCTGAAGAAAGAGCTCCACAAGTTCCTGACGATACTAAGAAAGTTCCTTTAGAAATGTGGGTTAAAGGTTTTTTATTAAATGAGGAAGCTAAAATTGGTGATGAAGTAGAAATAGAAACTTATATTGGCAGAAAAATTAAAGGTAAGTTAGTAGAAATAAATCCATACTATAACCACGATTATGGAAAATGTATACCTGAATTAATGTTTATCGGTAGACAATTGCGTGGTATCCTTGAGGACGGTGAAGATAATGAATAGAGATATGAGTTATCAAGGTGTTATGTCTAGAAAAAATGAAATAATGAAAAAAGCTGTTGGTATTGATTATGAACGTTTCGAAAGCAAAGGCATAGCGTTCGATTATGAAAGAATGATGAGAGAAACTGGTTATAGTCTACAAGAAATACAAAGAATACAAAGTGAAACAGGAGTAGGAAATACCCCTATATATGAATTGAAAAATTTAACAGCATTAGCTAGAAAATTAGCACCTAAGGGTAAGGGAGCTAGAATATTTATTAAAGATGAAGCATGTAATCCTTCTGGTAGTTTCAAAGCTAGAAGAGCTGCAACAAGTATTTATCATGCTAAAAGGAAAGGCTATAAAGGTGTTATAGCAGCTACAAGTGGTAATTACGGTGCAGCAGTTGCGAGTCAAGCAGCAATGAAGGGCCTTAAATGTATAATAGTTCAGGAGTGCTATGATTCAAGAGGTATTGGTCAACCTGAAATAATAGAAAAAGCAAGAAAATGTGAAGCATATGGTGCTGAAGTAGTACAGTTGACAGTAGGACCAGAATTATTCTACACATTTTTAAAATTACTAGAGGAAACAGGTTATTTTAATGCATCATTGTATACACCTTTTGGGATTGCAGGAGTAGAAACTTTAGGTTATGAATTAGCAATGCAATTTAGAGAGTTAGTGGGTAGAGATCCAGATGTTGTTGTTGCAACAAATGCAGGAGGCGGTAACTTAACAGGTACTGCTAGAGGACTTATAAAAGCTGGAGCTTATGATGTAAAAATAGTAGGAGCAAGCGTAAACTTAAAAGGACTTCATATGGCTAGTGATACACAATTTAATAGAAAATCATTTACTACTGGACATACAGGATTTGGTATACCTTTTGCTACATGGCCTGATAGGTCAGATGTACCTAGATCTGCAGCGAGACCTTTAAGATATATGGATAGATATGTGACTGTAAATCAAGGAGAAGTGTTTTATATTACTGAAGCATTGGCACAATTGGAAGGATTAGAAAGGGGTCCTGCTGGGAACACATCTTTAGCTGCTGCTTTTGCATTAG
The DNA here is from genome assembly GCF_001730685.1 of Caloranaerobacter ferrireducens. Classification (NCBI taxonomy): domain Bacteria; kingdom Bacillati; phylum Bacillota; class Tissierellia; order Tissierellales; family Thermohalobacteraceae; genus Caloranaerobacter; species Caloranaerobacter ferrireducens. Next base: position 661,575 of record NZ_MDJR01000001.1, read on the forward strand.
CTCAAGAGTTAGATGAAGACCAAATTATAGTTGCACAAGAAACTGAATATACAGGCGCTGGAAAACATATTCAGCCTCAATTGACATTTGCCAAGGAGAATGGTGTAGATATTATTATTGGCAATCCAGATGAGGAAGTACCTGGAAAAAATATTATTTTACCAAGTCATCCAAGTCAAATAAAGGCTAGGGATTTAGATCTTGATAAAATTAAGAAATCGTATATTAAAAATTGTATTGAAACAACAAAAATTGATTATCTAACTAAAGAAGATATAGATTTTCTTGTAGAAGATACAAAATCAAATGAGGAATTTGTAAAACAAATTTTAGATGAATTGGGAGTTAAATACTAATTATTGGAGGTGCATTTATGAAAAGACCAGATGATTTTGAAACTAGAAGACAGCATTTAAAAGATTTAACAGAAGAAGAATTAGAAAAAAGATTTTGGGAATTAGCAGAGAAAATAGTTGATCCTTTAATAGAGTTAGCATACAAGCATACTTCTCCTTCAATTGAAAGATCTGTACTATTAAGAATGGGCTTTTCAAGTTTAGAAGCTAAAGCTATTGTTGAAGGAGCGGTTGATAGAGGATTATTAGGTAAAGGTGCAGGACACTTAGTATATAGACTTGCTAAAGAAAAAGGTATGGATATCCGTGAAGCTGGTTTGAAACTTGCTGAAGGAGAAATGTGGGATGAAGTTGTTAGCATTTTTAGAGGAGGTGAGTGTTAATGCAGTTAAAACCAAATGAAAAATTAAATATTGAAAATATCTTAAAAGATTTAGATAAATATAGACCTAAGAGAAGAGGTTGGACTTGGAGAAAGGGAACAGGACAAAAAAGAAAAATAGGTGAATTTGAGTATTATGATACTTCAGAACCTTTAAAGCAGAGTCAACCACTGCCTGCTGCAAAAAGTTTTGATGACATAGATCCACAGCCTGATAGTATTATAACAACAGAAATTGCATCTGGAAGATTTGAAGATGATATTAGACGTATGAGAATGGCAGCTTGGCATGGTGCTGATCATATAATGGTAATAAGGACTGCAGGACAGAGTCACTTTGATGGTCTTATTGAGGGTACTCCACAAGGTATTGGTGGTATACCTGTTACAAGAAAACAGGTTAGAGCGCAAAGGAAAGCTCTTGATATAATCGAAGAAGAAGTAGGAAGACCTATAAATTACCATTCATATGTAAGTGGAGTAGCAGGGCCTGAAATAGCTGTTATGTTTGCTGAAGAAGGAGTAAATGGTGCACATCAAGACCCTCAGTATAATGTCCTTTACAGAAATATTAATATGATTAGATCTTTTGTTGATGCAGCAGTTGCAAAACGAGTAATGGTTTGGGCAGATATGGCACAGATAGATGGTGCACATAATGCTAATGCAACAGCTATTAAAGCTTGGAAAGTTATGCCAGAACTTATGGTTCAACATGCTATTAACTCAATGTTTTCAGTAAAAGTAGGAATGAAAAAAGAAAATATTTGTCTTTCAACAGTACCACCAACAGCACCACCAGCTCCTTGTATGAGATTGGATTTACCTTATGCAGTTGCTTTAAGAGAGTTATTTAAAGAGTATAAAATGAGAGCACAAATGAATACAAAATATATGGAATCATCAACTAGAGAGGCAACTGTAACACATGTTCTAAACTTACTTATTTCTAAATTAACAAGAGCTGATATACAATCAACTATTACACCTGATGAAGGTAGAAATGTGCCATGGCATATTTATAATATGGAAGCTTGTGATACAGCTAAACAAGCTCTTATTGGTATGGATGGTCTTAAGGAAATGGTACAGCTTAGAAGACATGAAGGAGAGCTAGCTCGTAAGGTTAGAGAATTAAAAGAGAGAGCAGTATTATTTATGGAAGAGATTTTAGAAGTTGGTGGATATTTTAAAGCTGTTGAATTAGGTTTCTTTGTAGATTCAGGATATTATCCAGAAAGAAACGGTGATGGTATAGTAAGAAAAATTGATGGAGGTATAGGTGCTGGTACAGTAGTTGAAAGAGAAGAAGATTATATGGCACCTGTAACAGCACATTTTGGATATAATAATATAGCTCAATATGATGAAAGTGCTGTAGATAATCCTTCAAAACTTATTGGTGGATGTACATTTGAAAATCCAGACAAAATCATTTTTATAGATGAGTTGGATGAAAATGATAATGTATATAAGAGACTAGAAGAAACAAGAGAACTTAGAGAAACTAGTAAAATAAAACCTGAAATGGAATGGCAAGGTGATGGAATTATACAGATTACTCTATTCTTGCCAACTGAGGAGAGGGTTGCAGAAGTTGCTGCTGTCGAAATAGGAAAACGAATGGGACTAGAAGATGTTGAAGTTATTCATAAAGAAATCATGCAGTTAGCGGAAGGTACAAGAATAGAATTAAAAGGTAGAGTTCCATTTACAATCGATACTAGCAAATTAGTTATTCCACCAAAACCAGAAGTAATGTCTGATGAAGAAATAAGAGCTGAAATTGAAGCAAAGCCAATGAGAATTGTTGCAGCTACAGTAGGCCAAGATGAACATTCAGTAGGATTAAGAGAAATAATAGATATTAAGCATGGTGGAATTGAAAAGTATGGTATTGAGTGTCATTACTTAGGAACATCTGTGCCTGTTGAGAAATTAGTAGATGCTGCTATAGAATTAGATGCAGATGCAATTTTAGCTTCAACAATTATCAGTCATGATGACGTGCATTATAAAAATATGAAAAAATTACATGAACTTTGTATTGAAAAAGGTATTAGAGATAAAGTTATAATAGCTTGTGGTGGAACTCAGGTTTCAAATGAACTAGCAGTAGAACAAGGTGTTGATGCAGGATTTGGTAGAGGAACTAAAGGTGTACATGTAGCTACTTTCTTAGTAAAGAAACGTAGGGAAATGAAGGAGAAATTGAGAAATGAGAATTAATGTTTTAGTAGCAGAAATTGGTAGTACTACAACTGTAGTAAATGCATTTGATGGAATATATAGCTCCTGTCCAACTTTTGTTGGGCAGGGGCAAGCTCCAACAACTGTGCTTGAAGGTGATGTTAACATTGGTTTAAAAGGAGCTATTGAAAGTTTAAGAAAAAATATTGGGGCTAGTAAAATTGAATATGATGAATTGCTTGCTACAAGTAGTGCTGCAGGCGGTTTGAGAATGACTGTGCATGGACTTGTTTATGACATGACAGTTAGAGCAGCTAAGGAAGCAGCTTTAGGAGCAGGTGCTAATATTCATCAGATTACAGCTGGTAAATTAAGAAAAAGTGATTTAAAGAAGTTAGTTGCTATAAGACCTAATATTATTCTTATAGCAGGTGGAGTAGATTATGGAGAGAGAGATACAGCTTTATATAATGCAGAGTTGATTGCAGAATTAGGCTTGAAAATACCTATTATTTATGCAGGTAATATAGAAAACCATGACGATATTAGAGATATTTTCGAAGATACAAACACAAGACTATATATTGTTGAAAATGTATACCCCAAAATTGACCAACTGAATATAGAGCCGACTAGAAGAGTTATTCAGGAAGTGTTTGAAGAACATATAACTAACGCTCCAGGAATGAAAAAAGTACGTGAAATGGTAACAGGTAATATTATACCAACACCAGGCGCAGTGATGGTAGCTTCAAAGTTACTATATAATGAGATAGGAGATTTAATAACTATTGATGTGGGTGGTGCTACAACTGATGTACATTCAGTAACAGAAGGTAGTGATGAAATAAATAGGATGTTAATAAGCCCAGAACCTTTAGCTAAGAGAACAGTTGAAGGAGATTTAGGTGTATATGTAAATATGAATAATGTTGTAGAAAGATTAGGTATCGATAAACTGTGTGAAAAGCTTAAGGTAGATGAAGAAACTATTACAGATTTGATGAGGAATTATAAGCCTATACCAGAAAGTGAATTAGAAAAGAGACTAGTTGAAGAACTTACATTAGAGGCTGTTATAACAGCTGTAAAGAGACATTGTGGGCGTTTTAGACATTTATATGGCCCGAATGGTAAAAAAACTATTGCTGAAGGAAAAGATTTAACAAATGTGAAATACATTATTGGTACTGGAGGAGCATTAACGAGGCTACCAAATAGAGTTGAGATTTTAAGAAAGATTGCACTTAGCAATAAAGGTAATGAATTATTACCTACAAAAGAGGCTAAGATTTTAATAGATAATAATTATATTATGGCTTCACTTGGTGTACTGTCTAAAAAATACCCTGATGCTGCAATTAAGTTATTAAAAGAAAGTCTAAAAATAAACTAGAGGGCTATTGCCCTCGTTTTATAATCCATAGGAAATTATATTCCATATAAAATTTTGGATAATTTCAAATATAATTTTCATTTACGGATTTCAACAAAATCTACCTTGATTTATCCAAACGAAGATTTTGTTTATTTGAAAGGAGGATTAAAATGCGATATCCATGTGTAGAGATTTCATTAGATAAAATCAAGCACAATACTGAAAAGCTTGTTGAATTATGTAAAAAAAATAAGATAAATGTGGCTGGTGTGACAAAAGTATTTTGTGGTGAACCAAAAATAGCTAAAACAATGGTAGATGGTGGAGTACAAATATTAGCTGATTCAAGAATAGAAAATTTGATTAAATTAAGAGAAATTGAAATTCCTAAGATGCTACTTAGACTTCCTATGATAAGTCAAGTAGATGATGTTGTAAGATATTCTGATATATCTTTGAACTCTGAGCTAAAAACAATAAAAGAACTATCTAAAAAAGCTGTAGAGTTAAATAAAAAGCATAAAATAATTTTAATGGTTGATTTAGGAGATTTAAGAGAAGGGATATTTGATGAAGAAGAAATTTTTTTAGTAGTATCGGAGATATTAAAATTAGATGGTATAGAACTAATAGGTATTGGTACAAATCTTACTTGTTATGGAGGAGTAATACCAAAATATGAGAATTTAAGTAGGTTAGTTAAAATAAAAATGAATATTGAAAAGAAGTTTAATATAAAACTAGATATTATTTCAGGCGGGAATTCAAGTAGTTTATATTTGTTAGAAAATGGTGAAATACCAGAAGAGATAAATCAGTTAAGGTTAGGAGAATCAATAGTTTTGGGTAGAGAAACAGCATATGGCAAAAATATTGAAGATACATATGATGATTGTTTCAAACTCATTGTGGAAATTATTGAGGTTAAAGAAAAACCTTCAGTTCCAATAGGAGAAATAGGTATGGATGCTTTTGGCAATACACCTACATTTGTTGATAAAGGTATTGTGAAAAGAGCTATTTGTGCTATAGGGAAGCAAGATATTGATTTAGGTGATATTATACCTTATGACAAAGATATTGAAATATTAGGCGCAAGTAGTGATCATTTGATTTTAGATATTACGAAATGTAAGAATGATTATGGGATTGGAGATAATATAGAGTTTAAGTTAACTTATGGTGGCATATTAAAAGTTATGACATCTGAATATGTAGAGAAAAATTTTAGATACTAAATATAGTATATGATATATAACTTATAGTTGAACTTCTTAATGTATTGTGATAAATTAGTAATGTGATAGGAAACTATGGTTTTTTGTAATATTTTAATGATGTTAGTAGGCTGCTGTTAATAAGTAGCCTTTTATTATTCCTGATTTTATTTATTTATTGAGGGAATACTTTGAATAGAACTCATTTAGTTAAACACTAATTTGCATAATGTAATAATTGATATGAAAGGAGAAATCTGATGAATAGAACAATAGATATAACAAAAATATTTACTTTTGATAGTGCACATAAATTAGAAGATTATGATGGAGAATGTAAATTTTTACATGGGCATACTTATAAACTTGAAATTACAATAAGAGGAGAAATTGATAACAGAGGTATTGTAATTGATTTTAATGAATTAAAGGAAATAGTCAAAGAGAAAGTTATTGATGTTCTAGATCACAAATATTTAAATGAAGTATTTGATTTCAATCCAACTTGCGAAAACATTTTGCTATGGATATTTAATGAAATCGATAATGCAATAAAAAAAGATAAATGTTGGCTTAAAAAAGTTGTTCTTTGGGAGACGCCAACAAGTTACGCAACTTTAGAAAGGTAGTTGTATATGTTAAGAGTAAATGAGATATTTTTAAGTATACAAGGGGAAGGTATTTCAACTGGGTTGCCTACCATTTTTATAAGATTAACTGGATGCAACTTAAGATGTAGTTACTGTGATACAACTTATTCTTATAATTATGGTAATCTGATGACTATTGAGCAAATAATTGATAAAGTCAAAATTTTTGGTTACAAAAGAATATGTATAACTGGCGGAGAACCTCTTTTACAAAACGATATCATGAAGTTGCTAGACAAATTGACAGATTATGAAGTAAATATAGAAACAAATGGTTCAGTAGATATAAGTAAATACAAGCTTACTAAAAAACATAGATTTACTATGGATATTAAAACTCCTACTTCAAATGAACATAAGAAAATGAGATTAAGCAATTTTAACTATCTAAGAGATAATGACGAGATAAAGTTTGTAATAGGGACTCGAGAGGATTATAATTGGTCTAAAGAAATTATAAAAAAATACTATAATAAAGGTATTATTACCTTTTCGCCAATTTATAATATGATTGAACCAAAAGAAATTGTTAGTTGGATATTGAAAGACAAATTAGATGTTAGGTTTCAACTTCAATTGCACAAAATTATATGGAATCCAGATGAAAGAGGAGTATAGAAATAAGGAGGATGTGAATATGAAAAAAGCAGTTATCTTGCTTTCAGGAGGTTTAGACAGTACTACTTGTATGGGTATTGCTCAAAATGAAGGGTATGAATTGTATCCTATTTCTTTTGATTATGGACAAAGACATAGAAGAGAATTAGAAGCTGCAAAAAAAATAGCAGAGTATTATAAAGTGAAAGAACACAAGATTATTTCATTAGATAATGTAGGTGGTAGTGCTCTTACAGATAAAAATATAGATGTACCTGAATATAAAGGTGATGGAGAAATTCCAGTTACTTATGTACCAGCTAGAAATATTTTATTTTTAAGTTATGCTTTAGGTTATGCTGAAGTAATTGGGGCAGAAGCGATTTTCATAGGCGTGAGTTCTGTTGATTACAGTGGATATCCTGATTGTAGGCCAGAATTTATAAAGGCATTTCAAAAAGTAGTTGATGTGGGAACAGCTGCAGGGGTTAAAGGTAAATCTATAAAGATAATTGCTCCTCTTATTAATTTATCGAAAGCAGAAACAATAAAACTTGGTACTAAGTATGGTGTTCCATATCATCTTACAACTAGTTGTTATAATGGAAAAGAAAAAGCTTGTGGAGTATGTGATAGCTGCACATTAAGATTAAAAGGATTTGCAGAAGCTGGAATAGAAGATCCAATAGAATATATTTAGCATGTATAAAATGCAATTCATAAATGTTGCTATAGATAAAAACATATTATAACAACTGTACCCCTTTTATCATATATTGAATTATATAATGATGAAAGGGGTTTTTTACATGATTTTAGTTACTGGTGCAGCGGGCTTTATAGGTAGTAATTTATGCGAATTACTATTAAATAAAGGATATAAGGTAATAGGCATCGACAATTTTTATAATAATTATGAAAGATGGATTAAAGAATATCATTTAAAATATTGCCTAGGAAATCCAAATTTTATTTTTTTAGAGTATAATATTTTAGAACCAAATATAATTAAGCTAATCGAAGGGTTAAAAATTGACTGTATTATTCATCTTGCTGATATACCAGGTGTAACTGCATGTAGTGAAGTTAATTTTGATGAATATATAAAATATAATATTACTGCAACACAAAGAATGTTAGATGCAATTAAAAATAAAGGAGTTAAAAAATTGATTTATGCTTCTTCTTCAACAGTATACGGAGATAATGATAGCTTGCCAATGTCAGAATTGCAAAACCCAAAACCTATTTCCTTGTATGGTGTTACTAAGTTAGCTGGTGAGACTTTATGTCATTATTATGGTAAGGTATATGATATTGATGTATCTATATTAAGATTTTTTACAGTTTATGGACCTAGACAAAGACCCGATATGGCATTTCATAATTTTATAAAAAAAATTATAAAAGAAGAAGAAATTTGTATATATGGAGATGGTGAACAGAGGCGTGACTTTATTTATGTAGAGGATATTTGTGAAATAATATTAAATTTATTAGATTTAGATCTAAAAAATGAGGTAATAAATGTTGGTGGTGGTATTACTTTAAGCGTAAATGAATCTATTAAAATTATTGAAAAGCTACTTAATAAAAAGGCTATAGTTAAATATATTGAGCCTATAATAGAAGAGCAAATTATTACTTATGCTTCAGTTGAAAAACTACAAGATATTATTACGCTAGATAAAAGAACGGATATATATGAGGGTTTGAAAAAGGAAATAAGTTATATTAGAAGTTTATATAACTTAAAAAAATAAAGATTATGTTATATACTATTATTAAATGGCTTTATTTAGATAAAGTTTATTAAAATACCGATAGAAGACGATTTTGGGGGGAATATATATGAAAATAATTGACTTTAGAAGTGACACAATTACAAAACCTACAGAAGAAATGAGAAAAGCAATGTATTTAGCCGAAGTTGGAGATGATGTATATGAAGAAGACCCAACTGTTAAGAAATTAGAGGAATTGGGAGCTAACTTAGTAGGGAAAGAAGATGCATTATTTGTGCCATCAGGAACAATGGGAAATCAGTTAGCTTTATTAGCACATACGGAAAGAGGACAAGAAATTATACTTGAAGAAGAGTCTCATATTTTTATGTTTGAAGTTGGAGCGTTAGCTTTTATTTCAGGGTTGCAATCAAAAACTATTAAAGGGTACAAAGGTATTATGTGTACTTCAGATATAGAAAGAGCTATTAGAGTTAATAATATACATTTTCCGCAGACTGGCTTGATTTGCTTAGAAAATACTCATAATATGGCAGGAGGAGTTATAACACCAATAGAATTGATGAAAGAGGTTTATGAAATCGGACTTAATTATAAAATACCAATTCATTTAGATGGTGCAAGAGTTTTTAATGCAGCTGTCGGTTTGGGTGTTAATGTTAAAGAAATAACTAAATACAGTAATAGTGTTATGTTTTGTTTATCTAAGGGGTTATGTGCTCCTGTAGGCTCTCTATTAGCAGGCGATAAGAAGTTTATTGAAAAAGCGAGAAAGTATAGAAAAATGCTAGGTGGAGGTATGAGGCAGGTAGGTATTATAGCTGCAGCAGGTATTATAGCATTAGAGAAGATGATAGATAGACTTGAGGAAGATCATTACAACAATAGATTATTAGCTGAAAAACTTGCTAATATAAAAGGGATTGGAATTGACATAGATACAGTACAGACTAATATACTTATGGTTAATATCGAAAATAAAAATTACAAGGCGGATATTGTAATCAATTTATTAAGAGAAAATGGTATTTTTGTTACGAAAATTTCAGATTATAGAATACGTTTTGTGACTCATATGTATATTTCAAAAGAAGATGTTCTTTATACAGCTAAAATAATGAAAGATATTTTTGAATAAGAGGTGATAAATTGGATTTATTCACTTTAAATGCAGAGAACTCGTTGAAAAAGCAAAGTCCTCTTGCAGAGAGAATGAGGCCAAAAACTTTAGAAGAATTTGTTGGACAAGAACATATTGTTGGAAAAGGAAGATTATTGTATAGAGCTATTCAGGCTGACAAGTTAACTTCTTTAATTTTATACGGACCACCAGGTACTGGTAAAACAACACTTGCAAAAATCATAGCAAATACAACTAAATTATATTTTGAGCAGCTTAATGCAGTAACTTCAGGTATTAAGGAAATAAGAGAAATAATTGAAATTTCAAAAGAAAGATTAGGTTTCTATAATAAAAGGACAATTTTATTTATTGATGAGATACATAGATTTAATAAATCACAACAAGATGCATTATTACCGTATGTTGAAAATGGGACAATCATTTTAATAGGTGCTACTACAGAAAATCCATATTTTGAAGTTAATAAAGCTTTAATATCTAGATCAATGGTATTTAAACTAGAACCTTTAACTAAGGAACAAATAAAAACTATTTTATTAAGGGCATTAAAAGATAAAGAAAGAGGATTAGGAAATTTTAATGTTGAAATAAAAAAGGATGCATTAAATCATATAGTAAATGTAGCTAATGGTGATTCAAGAATTGCACTTAATGCACTGGAATTAGCAGTTTTAACTACTCCTCCAGAAAAAGATGGAATAATACATATTACATTAGATATAGTTGAAGATTGTATTCAAAAAAAAGCTGTTAAGTATGATAAAAATGGTGATGAACATTATGATACAATATCAGCTTTTATTAAAAGTATGAGAGGGTCAGATCCAGATGCAGCACTTTACTGGCTAGCTAAGATGTTATATGCTGGGGAAGATCCAAAATTTATTGCGAGAAGAATTATAATTTGTGCTTCAGAGGATGTAGGAAATGCTGATCCAAATGCGTTAAGTGTAGCTGTAGCTGCTTTTAAGGCATTAGATTTCATAGGAATGCCAGAAGGTAGGATACCTTTAGCACAAGCTGTAACTTATATAGCTACAGCTCCAAAAAGCAATGCAAGCTATGTTGGAATTAAAAAAGCTATAGAAGATGTAGAAATGATAGAAGGACAAGTTCCATATCATCTAAGAGACTCTACATCTAAAAATCTAGAAAACGAAAAGATTAATAAAAATAATCAATACAAATATCCTCATGATTATAAAAACTCATATGTAAAACAACAGTATTTACCAAGCAATTTAACAGGTAAAAAATATTATAATCCTACTAAAAATGGATATGAAAAAGTAATTAAAGAAAGATTAGAACTTCTTCAAAGGAATAAATAATTTAAACGAGTATTATTATGGGGTGTGTGCAGAATATGGAATATACAGCAATTACAAATAAAAGAAAGTTGACTGTACTTTTAATAGTTTTGCTTGTATTTTTTATAATTATACCTATTTTTTTAAATATTTTTATTGTTTATAAACATACGTTAAATGTAATTAAGAAAGAAAAATTAAAATCCATGGAACAGCTAATTATAAAGACATTTGAATCTTTACAATTGACTATAGATGATATTGAAAATAGTGTAGCTGAATTTGCTAATTCTATGGGATTAAGGAAATCATTGCAGGAATATTATAAGTTAAAACCAAAATATCAGCATAGTATTGACATGTTTATTGAGAGAAAACTTAATGAAATTTTAGATAATAATCCCTATATTAGTAGAATTATCTGTATTACAGAGAACGGTAGAATATATACAAATGGCATCAGTAGATTAGATATAAGCAATTTTAAATCAAGTCAAGTTTATTCTGAAATAAATTTAAATATAGATGATATATTATGGGGTTATGATTTTACAGGTGAAAAACTTAATTCTAATCTGCAAAATATTTTTTATGTTGTACATAAAATAAAAGATATAGATAACGAATTAGTATTAGGATATTTGATAGCATATATTGATTTAGATAAATTTAAAAATAAGTATAGGAACATAAAGATAGCAGAGTCAGGTGAAGTTTATATAATAAATAGTGATTTAAAGCCTATTATCAGTAAATCTAATTATGAAATACCTAAAGAAAATTTGAAAAATATAAAAACAACTGAAACATTAATAATGAATACTATAAAGATAAAAAATGAAGATTTTGTAATTAGTTTGATGCCAATAAAAGAGTTTAGAGGATATTTAGTTGGAATTGTACCCTTAGAAGAATTATATTATTCGACTAAAAAAGCATTAAGAAGAAATAATATATTTTTGAGTGTTATAGGAATTGTAGTATCTGTATGGATACTTATTGTTATTTATATTATATCTAAATTAGTTTCAGAAAAAGAAATGACAAAATATCGACTTTATTTAACAGAAGAAATGAATGAAAAATTGAGAATGTATAAACATGATTTTACGAATCACTTACAAATTATTCAGGGGCTATTAGAATTAAAAAAACCTGATAGAGCTTATAAATATTTAAATAATGTAGCAAAGGAAGGTAAACTTATTAAACAAAATTATACAATTGGGATTCCAGAGTTAGAGGCAGCTATATTTACAACAATTTCAAAAGCAAGAGAATATAATATAGATGTAAAAGTCGAATCTGAAGAACTTCCAGAAGAGTTACCTGTAAATTTATATGATTTAATAAAAATTCTAGTTAATTTAATAAAGAATGCTGTATATGCTCTTAAGAATTCGCAAGGCAATTATAAAGAACTTGTTATTAGGATATCTAGCGAGCTAGATGAATTGGTTTTTGAAGTAAGTAATAATACTCCTATAATTCCTGTAGAAATCAGAGATAAAATATTTGAAAAAGGTTTTTCAAGTGACAATAAAGAAGAGAAAGGATTAGGATTGTATATAGTTAAGCAATTAGTTAAGAAAAATAGTGGGCGTATAGAATTGAAGGTAGATGAGAAAGGTAATCACTTTTTTGTTTATTTCCCTATGCTAACAAAAAGTTAGGTGGTGTTAAATTGAAAACTATTAGCCATGGTTGTACATTAGATTGCTGGGATTGTTGTAAATTTAACGTGATAGTAAATGATAATAGGGTAATTATGATTGAAGGAGATAAAAAACATCCTTACACAAAAGGTATAATATGTAAAAAAGGGAGAAAACATTTAGAGAGATTATATCACAAAGAAAGAGTTTATAACCCTCTATTTAAGAAAGGTAATAAATGGATAGAAATAGATTATGATGAAGCGCTAGAAATAGTAAGTGAAAGACTTAGATTTTATATTGAAAAATACGGCTCTAATTGTATATTACATTATTTTGAATCAGGTTCTGGAGGGGTATTAAAATCAATTGAAAATGTTTTTTTCAACTTCCTTGGAGGTATAACATTAACATCTGGAAGTACTTGTTGGGGTGCTGGAATACAAGCTCAAATTTTTGATTTTGGTGATGTTAAAGGACATTCATTAGAAGATATGTTCAATGCAAAAAACATAGTATTATGGGGTAGAAATCCAGCTAATACTTCAATACATTTATTTCATACTCTTAAGGAAGCAAAGAAAAAAGGTATTAAGATTATTGTTATAGATCCTATTTATACAGATACAGCTAAGATATCAGATATGTTTATTAGAGTAAATCCATCAACTGATGGGGCATTAGCAATAGCAATAACCAAAATAGCTATAGAAAAAGGATATATAGATTTAGATTTTATAAAAAAACATGTAAAAGGATTTGATGAATATAAGAAATACATAGAAAAATTAAGTTTAGATTATTTAATAAAAGAGTGTGGTGTAAAAAAAGAAATAATTGAGAATTTAGCATACATATATGGTATTGAAAAACCAGTAACAACCTATCCTGGGTATGGATTGCAGAAATACCATAATGGAGGTAATACAATTAGAGCAATAGACGCATTAGCGGCTATAACTGGCAATATTGGGAAGAAAGGTAATGGCGTCAATTATGCGAATAGAGTATATCCTGATGTATTAAATTTAGATCCATTTGATAGTATAAAATTTGGTAAGAACACTAGATATGTTGATATTTCGGAATTATATGACTTTATATTAAATGAAAATAATCCACCAATTAAAGTTTTATTTGTGAGTAAAGCTAATCCACTTGCTCAATTACCTAATTTAAATAAAGCTAAATTAGCGTTTAATAATATAGAATTTAAAATATGTATAGATATGTTTATGACTGATACAGCTAAAAATTGCGATCTTTTTTTACCATGTACAAATACTTTAGAGAGTGAAGATATTGTATTTTCTTCAATGAATAATCCATATATTATCTATAATGAAAAAGCAGTTGAACCAAAAAATAAATTGATGGATGAATATTATTTTTTTAAAGAACTTGCTAGAAAAATGGGTATTGAAAAATATCCAAATGTATCTAAACTTGAATATATACAAAAAATCGTGGAACCTTTGTTGAGGAAGAATATAACTTTAGAGGATATAAAGAAAGGTTATGTAACAATTCAGAATGAAGATGTTGCTTGGCATGATTTAATATTTAAAACACCGTCAGGGAAAATTGAAATTTATTCAGAAAAAGCGGCTGAATATGGACTAAGTCCATTTCCTATTTATCAGAATAGAAATAGTAAAATAAATAAAATTAGACTAATAACAAGTCATGCTAAAGATTCAATTTTTAGTCAACATTTTATTGATGTAAAAGGTATTTCAGAAGCTTTTATTAACTATAATACGGCAAGAAAGTACAATATAAAAGATAGAGAAAAGGTTATTTTAAAATCAAAAAATGGAAGAATAAATGTAGAAGTAGTAATAAATGAAAATATACCTGATAATGTTGTACATATGTATACAGGTTGGTGGGAAAAGCATGGGAATCCAAACTTTTTAACAGATAATATAGATTCAGATATGGGAGGACAGATTGCATATTATGATACTTTTGTTGAAATAGTAAAAAAATGATTTATAAATACTTTTCGATTAAGAACAAAATCTTCGATTTAAATAAATTTAGGAAGATTTTGTTGAAATCCATAAACGGAAATTATATTAAAAATTATCTACAATTTAATTTGGTATATAATTTCCTATGGATTATAAAAAAGCTGAGGGATTTTAAATTCCCCAGCTTTTTTATTAGTTATTCAATTTTCTCAATATAAGATTTGTAATCTTCAATTTTTCCAATTTTAATACATAGCTTCATAAAATACTCGTCTGTGATTTTCCACGTATGAGAGCTGGTTTTACCATGTCTTATATAAACATAATTATATTTATCATGAGAGTAAATTTTGAAACCTTTTTTAATACAATCCTTACAAAAATTAACATCTTCTCCTAAAGTAATGTTCCTAAATTTTACTTTCTTAAAAACATCCTTTTTTATTATCATAGTTGGGCCTTCGATTCTTGTTAGATAGCGATTTTCTTTTTTAGGGTTTCTAACAGCTAATGTTTTACTAGCTTCAAAATAGACAAAAGTTGTGGATTTTCCAACTATGTCTGCATTGGTATTTAATAAAGCTTTAATTGAGCTAGTTAGGTAATAAGGAGAATAATAGTCATCATCATCAAATTTTGCTATAATTTCATGTTTACTTTTATTAACTGCAAAGTTTAAACATTCTCCTAGACTTATATTTTCATCAATTTGATAGATACTTATGTTTTGAAAACTAGAAGCTTTTAGTTTCCATTTATTAATATCCATTATATTTTTATTTAAAATTATAATTAATTCTTTTATTTTGTAAAATTGTCTATTAAAGTTTTCAAAAATATTATTCATATAGTTTGGCCTATTAGTGCATGTTATAACAGATATACCAATATTAGTTGATTTGTTGGAAGCAGATGAGTTTTTATTATAACTCATAAAATACACCTCATTTAGTTTAATTTACTATAGGCTTATCTGTAGCATTATTCTACAGAAAGTAGTAACATAATCCATAACTTTAAATATACTAGTACTATAAATATAAAGGGGGGATAATTACGAAGAAAAAATACTTTAAAGATGATAAATACTATATAGCAGTCTTTGATACAAAGAATAATGCAATTCAATTGTATTATATTCTAGAAAAGAAAGGTGTTAATAAGTTTCAGTTGATTTCGACTCCTTGTCAACTCAGTTTTGGTTGTAGTTATTCAATTAAATTCAATGATATAGAAGATTTTCAAATACTTAAGAGAGAAGCAAGTAAGTATAATAAACATGTACGTAGAGTATATAGAGTAGAAAGAATTAATGGTAAAAAGCAAATTAAACAGATCAACGACATTATTTAAAGAATTCTTTTAATTTAGTAATCAAATTTTTCTTAGGTGTATTTTCAATTATGTTTTTTAAATTATTTATTTGAGATTCTAAATTTTCAATATATAGTAGATTTTTTTCATATTTTTCTTTTATCGATTTTATGATTTGTGATATGTCTTGATTTTCTTTTTTATATTCGTCTACTAAATCGTTCAAACTATCTAATTTACTTAAAATTGAATTTAAGTCATATTTATCTGACTTTATCTTATTTTCTAAATCCTTTGTATTATTTAGTAATAGTTTCTCTATTTCTCTTTTTATCAAATTAATATTATATGTTTTAGAAAAAATATTTTTTATCTGACGATTTGTATTGTCAACAAATTCTTTTATATTGTTATCTTCAAAAATAAGAGGTTCATTTTTAGCATTAACTATATTTGTGTTGTTGGACTTATTTGTAATTTTATTTTTCTGATTTATTGTTGCTGTATCTAAGTTTAACTTAGAAATTTTCATATTATTGTCTGTAGAATTTTTTGTGTCTGATATGTTTGTGTTGAGATATTTACAATATAATTCTATGGTATCAGTAATCTTTGCATATATATGGTTAATTTTTATTTTATTTTTTTCCTTAGGATTATTAGATATATATCTGAAATATTTCCAGTTTTGATTTTCAAGATTGCTTAGAGTGATGTCATCTGTCCATGAAAATCCAAAATCTTTAGAAATTAAACCTCTAATTGAGTTATTTTGCTTATATAATATACGTAAAACTCCAAAATCTTCATAGATTACAGGGTGTGTGTAAGTGCTATGAGATAAAGGTAATTCAATGGATTTCCATTTACCTTTTTGGTTAGTAATTACTGGACGTTGTTTATAAATGAAGCGCAGATCGCTATTATCGAGTTTAGACCAAACTAAATGTATTACATTTCTGTTATCGACGAATATATAAGGGTGTAGGTTATCAACTGATGTATCAGATACTCTTATAGGATATTTTGACCAATTTTTTAAAAATGAACTGTAATGTGTGTAATATATTTGCTGGGTTCTATTTTCTATATTTTTATATATTAAATGAATATTACCAAGTTTATCAAAATCTAAGTAATAAGGACTCATATATTTTCCAGGTGTAATACTAATTACATTTTTCTTTTCCCAAGTTTGTTTATTTCCGACAATATGTTGAATAGTCCAAACTGTAGAATTAATAATATTACTAAATGCATAGAAAATATGTATTTCATCTTTTATTACTTTTAAATAAAAATAATCATATCTATTGGACTTTATATCAAGTGTTGTAAGATGTTTTTCTGATAATGTATCTTTAAAGTAAACGTAGTATATAATTTCTCCTGTTTTTGTAATGCAAAGTATGTGTATTTTATCATTAATATCGATGTCTACAGAATAATCTATGATGTCTAAGCTTATAAGTTCTTTAGATTTTAAAATTTTTCTATTTTCATCATATACATTACTAAAAATGATATTGTTTTTATAAAAAATATTGTAGTAAATACCAGTTGAAGTTCTAATTATAAAACTTTCTTTAGAATGTAAACTCATAACATTCACCCCACAAAAAATTTATAAAAATATGCACCAAAGTTGCTATATTTCATAATATGAAAGTAAAGATGAATTTATTAAATTAATTATTTAGAGGGGTGAAAATATATGACAAATGGATTTGATCCAAGTCCTGGTGATCCAATAATGGAAAATGATTTGAGTTATATTACAGAAACAGTGTGTATAATAGCAGATAAAGTATATGCTCATTGTCAACAAAGAGAATGTTTTCCTGAAGTAGAAGTAGATTTAGAAGGTGGAACATTTAAGAGTATCAGATTTAAACCAGGATTTATTGTAGATGGGACTTTAGTTGTTACTGATTTACCAAACAGACCTAATTTTAAAAGAGTAAGATTTACTTTAAGAATACCATATGAAATAACAAGAACTGACGGAACTGTAATAGAAGGATTCTTACCTGATATACTTAAAGATATAGTAATGTTTATTCCACCTGCAAGAGATGAATTTGAATTTAGAATTGTAGTTGAAACTAGGTCACAAGTATTAGATACACCAACTGAAATTGACGGATTATTGAAGTTCGCTGTTGGTACTTTCTTGATTGTCAAAGTAGTTGGTAGAGTACAGTTGTTAATACCAGCATTTGGTTTCTGTCCTGAACCACCAGAATGTGAAGAATTTAGTCCAGAAGAAGATATTTGTAGACAATTTGATTATGAACCATTCCCTGATTTCTTCCCACCACAATTTGAAGATTTATTCCCAGGAACAGAGTAATGTAGTTAAAAAAGAGGTGCAAGTAGCACCTTCTTTTTTTCTGTAGTTAAAATTAACAATAAACTAAAAAAAACATAAAGTGTTAATGAAAGGAGGAAGAGGATGAAAGGTATAATATTATCTGCTGGTAAAGCTACAAGATTATATCCATTAACTAAAAATATTCCAAAAACAACATTGAAAGTTTTAAACAAGTCAATTTTAGAACGAATCATAGATTCATTTATTAAGGCAAATATTAAGGAAATAGGAATAGTAATAAATGGAAAAGAGGAAAAATATGTTGATATTTTAAAGAGTTTTCATCATGAAAATGTTAATATTCGGTTTTTCTATCAAAGAGAACCTTTAGGGATAGCACATAGTGTACTACAAGTTGAGGATTTTATCGATAAAGATTTTGTTTTAATATTAGGTGACAATATTTATGATATAGATTTAAAAGAAAATATAAGAATATTTTATAAAGAAAAAAGTAACAGTCATTTAATAGTGAAAAAAGTAAAACAACCTGAAAGATTTGGTATAATTAAAGTATTAGACGATAAAATCATAGATATTAA
Organism: Caloranaerobacter ferrireducens; assembly: GCF_001730685.1. Classification (NCBI taxonomy): domain Bacteria; kingdom Bacillati; phylum Bacillota; class Tissierellia; order Tissierellales; family Thermohalobacteraceae; genus Caloranaerobacter; species Caloranaerobacter ferrireducens. Next base: position 680,405 of record NZ_MDJR01000001.1, read on the forward strand.
AGAAAAACCTAAAATAGCGACAAGTAATATGGCAATAACAGGCCTTTATATATTTGATAAAAGTATCTTTAAAGCGTGTAGAAGTATAAAACCATCGAAAAGAGGAGAATATGAGATAACTGATGCTATAAAGTATCTTATAGATAATAATTATAAGGTAACGTTTAGTGAAACAGAAAAATGGTGGATGGATATAGGTACACCTGATGATATTTTTGAAGCTAATAAATATTTTTTAAATAAAATAAATATATCTATTGAAGGTTACGTGGATGATAATTGTAAAATATATGGGAAAGTTAAAATCGGAAAAAATACAAAATTAATAAATTCTTATATTAAAGGACCTGTTTTTATTGGAAAAGACTCTTTTATAAGTAATTGTATAATAGAACCATATACTATAATTGGTGATAATGTAAATATAGAAAATATTAAAGTAGAAGAATCTTCTATTTACGATACTATTTTATTAAAAGATAGTAAAATTCATATTGTTAAAAGTATAGTTGTTGATAATACAGTGTATTATAAAACTAAAAATAATATATTTAACTATTATTACATTGAATAGTTATGTTTGTTTAAGGGATAAAAGTCCCTTATTATTTTTGTTAAGTTTTTTTAACAAAATCTTCGATTTAAATAAAAATTAAGGAAGATTTTGTTGAAATCCATTACGAAAATTATATTTTAAATTATTTATTATTTAAAAATGTATATAATTTTCTATGGTTTATAAAAATATTTGAATGTTGACAGATTTAGTAGGTTATAATATACTTAATGTAGAATTCCAAGTGATTCACTAGGGATTATAAAGAGGTGATAGTATGAAGTTATCTACAAAAGGAAGGTATGGTTTAAAAGCAATGTTTGAATTAGCAAAAAGATATGGAGAAGGTCCGATACCCCTGAAAAGCATTGCTGATAGCCAGGATATATCAGAGAATTATTTGGAACAGCTTATTTCTGTTTTGAAAAAGGAAGGCATTGTAAATAGTGTACGTGGAGCACAAGGAGGATATTTATTAGCATGCCCTCCTAAAGATATAACAGTTGGTAGAATTTTAAGAGCTTTAGAAGGTGATTTAGCTCCTACTGATTGTGTTATTAAAGATGAAGCTTTTAAATGTGATAGAGAGGATTTTTGTGTAACAAAAACTATTTGGATTAAGATAAGAGACAGTATAAATGATGTAATTGATTCAGTAACTTTACAAGATATGGTTGATGAGCATTATAAAATGAATAAAAATAAAGGTTATATGTATTATATATAGCAAAATCTTCGAATTAAACAAAAATTGAGGAAGATTTTGCTGAAATCCATAAACGGAAATTATATCTATAATTATACACTATTTAAAAAGATATATAATTTCCTATGGATTATAAAAAGCCTTTTATTGTGTTAAAATAAAATGAAATTTAACTGTTATATAGGAGGTTTTCTTATGAGGAAATATGTATATATGGATTATGCTGCTACAACTCCTGTTAAAAAGGAAGTTTTAGAAGAGATGATACCATATTTTACAGATAAATATGGTAATCCATCAAGTATATATAGAATAGGCAGAGAATCTAGAGCAGCAATTGATGAAGCTAGAGAAAAGGTTGCTAAAATAATAGGCGCTAAATCTAAAGAAATTTATTTTACAAGTGGAGGTTCAGAATCTGATAACTGGGCTATTAAAGGAGTTGCATTTGCAAATAGAGATAAAGGTAATCATATTATAACTAGTAAGATTGAACATCACGCAGTATTACATGCTTGTGAATATTTAGAAAAACATGGTTTTGAAGTTACTTATTTAGATGTAGACGAATATGGTATAGTTGATTTAGAGCAGCTTAGAAATGCTATAACTGATAAAACTATTTTAATTACCATTATGTTTGCTAATAATGAGATAGGAACTATACAGCCTATTGAAGAAATAGGTAAAATAGCAAGAGAAAAAGGAGTTTATTTCCACACTGATGCAGTTCAGGCTATAGGTAATATTGAGATTGATGTTAATGAACTTAACGTAGATTTACTTTCTATGTCAGCACATAAATTCTATGGTCCTAAGGGTGTTGGTGTATTGTATATCAGAGAAGGTGTTAAAATCCATCCTTTTGTACATGGTGGTGCTCAAGAAAAAAATAGAAGAGCTGGAACTGAAAATGTTGCAGGAATAGTAGGATTAGCAAAAGCATTAGAATTAGCTTATGAAAACTTAGAAGAGCATAATAAAAAGCTAATTTATTTAAGAAACAAACTTATTAAAGAGGTTACTAGTAAAATTGACTATGTAAGATTGAATGGACATCCAGAAAAAAGGTTACCAGGAAATGTGAATTTTTCAATAGAATTTATTGAAGGTGAAGCTTTACTATTGAGTTTAGACATGATGGGAATAGCTGCATCTAGTGGATCTGCTTGTACTTCTGGTTCACTAGATCCATCGCATGTATTACTTGCAATAGGGTTGCCTCATGAAATAGCACATGGTTCACTAAGATTTACATTAGGAGATTTCAATACAGAAGAAGATGTGGACTATGTAGTTGAGAATTTAGTTAAGATTGTAGAAAGATTAAGAGAAATGTCACCATTGTATGAGAGTGTAAGGGAGGGTAAATAATGTATTCAGAAAAGGTAATGGATCATTTTATGAATCCTAGAAATGTAGGTGAAATTGAAGATGCAGACGGAGTTGGCCAAGTAGGGAATCCTAAATGTGGAGATATAATGAAAATATATTTAAAAATAGAAGATGGTATTATAGTAGATGTTAAATTCAAAACATTTGGATGTGGTTCTGCAATTGCCTCTTCAAGTATGGCTACTGAATTAATCAAAGGAAAGAGTATTGAGGAAGCAGTTAAATTGACTAATAAAGCTGTAGCTGAGGCTTTAGATGGACTTCCTCCTGTTAAAATGCATTGTTCAGTTTTAGCTGAACAAGCAATTAAAGCAGCTCTTTTAGATTATGCTAAGAAAAATAATATTGTAATAGAGGGTTTAGAGGATTTTAATCCTGATGAAGACCCACATGGACATGAATAAAATCTTCATTTTTAACAATTTATAAGGAAGACTTTATTGAAATCCATTACGGAAATTATATTTAAAATTATCTATTATATTAATAATGTATATAATTTCCTATGGATTATAAAAAAAAAGCTACTGACAAACAGTAGCTTTTTTCAAAGTCAAGTAATTAGTATACTTTAAAAAATTGAGGCAAAACATATTATTAAACAAAATAGAAGATAGATAGAGGTGGATTATGGAAAAAAAGAAAGTTGTAATAGGAATGAGTGGTGGTGTTGATAGTTCTGTTGCAGCATATTTACTTAAAGAAATGGGCTATGAAGTAATAGGAGTTACAATGCAGATTTGGCAAGAAAAAGACTCATATGTTACAGAAAAAGAAGGAGGATGTTGTTCACTTTCAGCAGTTGAAGATGCAAGAAGAGTTGCTAATTATTTAGGCATACCTTACTATGTTATGAACTTTAAAGACGTTTTTAAAGAAAAAGTTATAAATTATTTTATAGATGAATATGGCAAAGGGAGAACTCCAAATCCTTGTATAGCTTGTAACAGATTTGTTAAATTTGAAGAATTATTAAGAAGAGCTAAATCACTTGGAGCAGATTATGTTGCAACTGGTCATTATGCTAAAATTGTATATGATGAAGAAATAGGCAGATATTTATTAAAGCGATCTGAAGCAGTAGGCAAAGATCAAACTTACGTACTATATAATTTAACGCAGGAGCAATTAAAACATATACTAATGCCTTTGGGTAATATTGGAAATAAAGAAAAGGTTAGAAAAATAGCAAGAGAATTAGGTTTAATTGTGGCTGAAAAGCCAGAAAGTCAAGAAATTTGCTTCATTGAGGATAATGATTATGGTAAGTTTATAAGAGAAAATGCTAAATATAAAATTAAACCTGGATATTTTGTAGATACTGATGGAAATGTTTTAGGAAAACATAAAGGAATAACACATTATACAATTGGACAAAGAAAAGGTTTAGGTTTAGCACTTGGAAAACCGGTCTATGTTGTACACATTGATCCTGAAAAAAATATAGTAGTTGTTGGTGATGCTGAAAAAGTATTTGGTACTGAACTTATTGCAGATGATTTGAATTTTATACCATTTGAAAAACTAACAAAACCATTAAAAGTTAAGGCTAAAATTCGATATACTGCAAAAGAAACAGATGCTACTATATATCCTATTGAAGAAGATAAAGTTAAAGTTGTGTTTGATGCTCCTGTTAGAGCTATAACGCCAGGGCAATCTGTTGTATTTTACGATGAAGATATTGTTATTGGCGGTGGAACAATTTTAAAGAAAATATTATAAATGAATTGTGGAATAATAATTATATAAGAAATAAATTTATGAAGTGAGGTCTTTTTTGTGAAAAAAGCCAGCGAATTTATTGGGTTACCTGTAATGAGCAAAGTTTCTGGAAAGAAAATAGCTGTAATAAAAGATCTAGTTTTTTCAAGAAATAAGTTTAGAATTCTGGCTTTGGTGACATATGAAGGTAGTGTTTTTAAAGAAGCGAAAATAATAAGATATAAAAATGTAATAAGTGTTGGAAAAGATGCTATTATAGTTAATAAAGAAAATGTTATTGAATCCGCAGCAAATATACCTGAGATTTTTCAATTAATAAAAGAAAAGAAAAAAATAATAGGTGAGGATGTAATAACAGAAACTGGAGAAAACATAGGGATAATAAAAGATATATTAATAGACGAAGACAATGGAAAAGTATTAGGGTTTATTTTATCTGATGGTTTGATTCAAGATATTATGGATGGTAGGAATGTACTACCTTATATATATGGTATTACATTTGGTAAAGATGCCTTGATGATTTCAAATGAGATTAAAACAGAGTTTGATAAAAATAAGGAATATTTCAAAAAACTGCTAGAATTAGAACAGTAAAAGAGTAATAAACTAACTATAAATAGTTAAAGGAGTGTGTAAAATGAAAGGTAGATTTGTGAAAGGAGTTATCACTGGTAGTATAATTGGTGCTACAGCAGGAATGTATGCTGCAAGCAGAATGACTCCTAGACAAAGAAAAAGACTAATGAAAACAGGCAAAAAAATGCTTTTTACTATGATGGATAATATGGGGTGGTTTTAAATAAGGCAGCTTTGCTGCCTTTATATATATGAGGAGGTTATTATGCAAAATTTAGCTAATTTTATCATTTATTTAAAAGAAATTTTTATTGTATGTTTATTAGGACTTATAATTTACTTTTTAGTTAATATCGGGAATAAATATGTAGAATCAACTAAACGGATCTCAATCTCAAAAAGAAAAATTATTAAACTTATAACTACTTTATTAATAATTACTCTTATTTACATAATTTATAAAATCGCCAAAGATGTAACTGGATTGTTTATGCCATTTATTTTAGCAATAGGGTTTTCATATCTTTTGAATCCTTTAGTCAATAGCCTGGAGAAAAGAAGGATACCACGAACTTTAGGAGTACTTCTAGTATATTTAATTTTAATAGGATTTATACTTGTTATTTCTTTTTCTATATTTCCTAAACTTACAAGTGAATTTAAGAAATTAATTGATATTTTGCCTAACTTTTTTAATAATGCTTATAGATTTTTTAATGAACTTTATATAAAATATTCAAGGAATATCGAAAATTTACCACCTGAATTACAAAGTATAAACGAGGTAGTTAAGTCAAATCTTGATAGAATACAAATTACTATAATAAATTCTTTGAAAAGCTTTACAAATTCTATTATGCAGGTTTTTTCAAAGGCATTTAGTTTAATTTTAATTCCAATTTTAACTTTTTATTTTTTAAAAGATAAAGATTACTTTAAGAAAAAAATAATTTTACTTATTCCAAAGGTGTATAGGCATGATGTTTTATGTGTATTTAGAGAGATTGATGTGATATTAGGAAAGTTTATTAGAGGGCAACTCATTGTTGCGGCTTTTGTTGGAGTAGCTACAACAATTGGACTATTAATTTTAGGAATTGATTTTGCATTGATAATAGGAATAATAGCTGGTATAGCTAATATTATACCTTATTTTGGGCCTATAATAGGGATAATACCTGCACTTATATTTGCACTAATGGAAAGCCCTCTAAAAGCTTTATGGGTCATTGTTTTGTTTGTTATAATTCAACAAGTTGAAAGTGGAATAATTTCTCCTAAGATTGTAGGTGAAAGTGTTGGACTACATCCTGTGATAGTAATCTTTTCATTATTACTTGGAGGTAGTTATTTTGGAATATGGGGACTTTTATTAGCTGTTCCTGTTGCAGCAGTATTTAAGATAGTAATAAACTTTATAATTAATAAACTTATTAGATTATAGATGATATTGACAAGAATAAATATTTTATTTATAATCCTTATTAAAGAAAATATTGTTAACAGCGATGATAGGGAGTAGTAAGTATTACGAGTCTTATAGAGAGAATACCCATGGCTGGAAGGTATTTAGACGAGTGTACTGAAGCAGCCCTTAAGTTGAGACTTTGAAACTATAGTAGAGGTCTACGGTTATGCCGTTATCATACATGAGTGACTTTATAGTAAGTAGGGTGGTACCGCGGGTTCTTCTCTCGTCCCTAATTTAAGGGGCGAGTTTTTTTATAATCCATAAACGGAAATTATATTATTAATTAGTAATATAATTTCCGTTTATGGATTTCAACAAAATCATTCTTATAATTTATTTAAATCAAAATTTTGTTCTAATACATAAGGAGATTATAGTAAATAATATAAAATTTAAAGAAAGGGTGAATTAAATGAAAAAATTAGGTTTGCATGAAATACGTAGTGAGTTTTTAGATTTTTTTAAAGAAAAAGAACATCTTGTAGTACCAAGTTATTCATTAATTCCTAAAAATGATAAAAGTTTACTGCTTATAAACGCTGGAATGGCACCTTTAAAACCATATTTTGTGGGTAAGGAAGAACCACCAAGAAAAAGAATGTCAACTTGTCAAAAATGTGTTAGAACTGGTGATATAGAAAATGTTGGTAAAACAGATAGACATGCAACTTTCTTTGAAATGTTAGGAAACTTCTCATTTGGAGATTATTTCAAAGAAGAAGCAATTAAATGGGCATGGGAATTTATAACTGAGAGACTACAAATACCTAAAGACAAATTGTGGGTATCAGTTTACTATAAAGATGATGAAGCTTTTGAAATATGGAATAAAATAATAGGTATTGACAGTAATAGAATAGTTAGATTAGGTAAAGAAGATAATTTTTGGGAATTAGAGGTTGGACCTTGTGGTCCTTGTTCTGAAATCTATATAGATAGAGGAGAAAAGTATGGTTGTGGTAAAGATGATTGTAAACCTGGATGCGATTGTGATAGATATGTAGAAGTTTGGAATTTAGTGTTTTCACAATTTGATAAAGACGAGAATGGTAATTACAACGATTTACCAAACCCTAACATAGATACTGGTATGGGTCTTGAAAGAATAACAGCAGTAATTCAAGAAGCAAATAATATTTTTGAAATTGAACCAATCAAAAGTATATTAAATAAAGTAGAAGAAATAAGTGGAGTGGTTTACGGAAAGGATTATAAGAATGATACATCAATAAGGGTAATTACTGACCATATAAGAGCTATTACTTTCTTGGTAGGAGATGGTGTATTACCAAGTAATGAAGGAAGAGGCTATGTTTTAAGAAGATTAATTAGAAGAGCTGCTCGTCATGGAAAATTATTAGGAATAAATGAAAAGTTCTTGAGTAGATTATCTAGTGTGGTCATCGAAAATTGGAAAGTGGTTTATCCGGAATTAAAAGAAAGACAGGTTCAGATTAAGAATGTAATTGATATAGAAGAAGATAAGTTTAATGAAACGATTGATCAAGGTATTAATATTTTAAGAGAATATATTGAAAAGATTAAAAATAGAGGAGAAACTAAATTAGATGGAGAAAGTGCATTTAAATTATATGACACATATGGTTTTCCATTAGATTTAACTAAGGAAATATTGGCAGAAGAAGGTTTAACAGTAGATGAAATAGGATTTAACAGAGAAATGGATAAACAACGAGAAAGAGCGAGAAAGGCAAGAGCTGAGAAGGATAGTCAAGCTTGGGATATAGATATAGAAGGATTTGATATTAATAAAGATAAAACTGTTTTTAAAGGATACAGTAATCTTAGATTAGAAACAGAAATTTTAAGCATTATTAAAGATAATAAGGTAGTCAAAAAACTTGAAAAAGGGCAAGAAGGTATTTTAGTTTTAAAAGAAACACCTTTTTATCCTGAAAGTGGAGGACAGGTTGGAGATAAAGGTAAATTATTAAGTAATAATTTTAAATGTGAGGTTTTTGACACCAAGAAAGGTAGCAAAGGTGTTATTCTTCATAAAGTTATTGTAAAAGATGGCGAAGTTTTTGAGGGAGATAAAGTAGAAGCTATTGTAAATGAGAAAGAGAGATTAGATGCTGCAAGAAATCATTCAGCTACACATCTTTTACACAGAGCACTAAAAGATATTATAGGTGAACATGTAAATCAAGCTGGGTCCTTAGTACAATCTGATAGATTAAGATTTGACTTTACACATTTTGAAGGTTTAAATAAAAATACACTTGAAGAAATAGAAAAATTAGTTAATGAGAAGATATTGCAGTCATTAAATGTAGAAACTTTTGAGGTTTCTTTAGATGAAGCTATAAAAATGGGAGCAGTAGCTTTATTTGATGAAAAATATGGTGAAAAAGTTAGAGTTGTGAAAATGGGTGATTATTCTCTGGAATTATGTGGTGGTACTCATATTAATAATACAAGCCAAATTGGTATGTTTAAAATTGTAAGTGAAAGTGGAGTAGCATCTGGTATAAGAAGAATAGAAGCAATAACAGGTATAAAAGTTTTTGAATATCTAAATAATATGGAAAAGAAAATGAATTCATTAACAGAGGTGCTTAAAACAAATAAAAAAGAAATTATAGATAAAGCAAAAGCTTTAATTGAAGAAAACAAATTATTGGAAAAAGAAATTAATAATCTTAAATCAAAAATAGCAAGTTCAAAAGTAAATGACATCATTAATGAAAAAATTGAAGTTAATGGACAGAATTTGATAGTTAAAAGAATAGACGATATGGGTATAAATGAATTAAGACAATTAGGTGATAGAATTAAAGATAAAATGAACTCCGTTTTAGTTGTTTTAGGTTCAGTTAAAAATGGTAAAATTTCATTTGTTGCTATGGCTACAAAGGATTTAGTTTCAAAAGGAATACATGCAGGAAATATAATTAGAGAAGTGGCAAAAGAAACTGGTGGAGGCGGAGGTGGTAGACCAGATATGGCTCAAGCAGGCGGAAAGGATATATCTAAAATAGATATTGCTTTATCAAAGGTGGTAGATATAGTAAAAGAACAATTATAACATTTTTTAGGTATGTACTCCTGACCCTTTATGGGTCAGGTTTTCACCCTAGTAATTATAAATTTAAAGGAATATGTATATAATTGTAGAATATATGATATAAATAAAAGGGAGGTGCTGTTGTGAAAGAAATAATAAATCATACTGTAAAGTTTAACGTAGAAAAGGAGAATATTACTGAAGCTAGAAAAATAATTGTAAGTGTATACAATGCCCTAAAAGAGAAGGGATATAATCCAATAAATCAAATGGTAGGTTATATTCTTTCTGGTGATCCAACTTATATTACAAGTCATAAAAATGCAAGAACTTTAATTAGAAAGCTAGAAAGAGATGAACTGTTAGAAGAATTATTAAGAAACTATTTAGAAAACTAAAATGGAGCGATTGCTTTGTTAGAAACACTAAGGAAGAACTTTTTTATAATTTTGATTATAGTTATTATATTAATAATATGTGAAAAAAGTTTTTCTATTTATGAGCCTAATGAAAGAAAAAAAGTGATTATGGTAATTTTAAATAGACTGACATTTGAAGATTTGAAATATATGGACAACCTGAATGCTTTAATTAAAGATGGAAGTATAGGTATAATGAATACAAAAGGTTTGTATGGATATAAAGGGGCAGAATCTTATGCAACTATTAATGCCTCTGGAAGAGTTAGTGCAACATATTCATATTCAAAAAGTTATAATTTGAATAATAATATATCAAAAATTTATAAGAGAAGATTAGGAATTATACCTAAGGAATATCAAATTATTAATACTGAAATTATAAAACTTACTGAATTAAATAATAAGAATAAATTTAATGCTAAAATTGGAGCGTTAGGTTACGCTTTACATAAAAAAGGCTTAAAAACAGCAGTATTTGGAAATTCAGATACTGCTGATACTATTATTAGGACAAATTGTTTAATTGCTATTGATTTTAGAGGGCTTATAGATTATGGGAATGTAGATAATATTTTAATAAAAGATGATTTATATCCATATGGAATACGTACTGACTATAGAAAAATATTGACAGAATTAAAAGATTTGAATAATAAAGCTTCACTAATAATTATTGAAACAGGAGACTTAGATAGGTTATATTTTTATAGAGATAATTTAACAGATATAATGTATTCTTTACATAGAGAAAAAATATTGAAAAAAGCTGATGAGTTTATAGGGGATTTAGTAAATAGTATTGATAGAAATTCAACAAGACTTATAATAATAAGTCCCAATATGGGAGATGATAAGATAAAAAATGCTAGTGAGCTAACACCTCTAATATTTTGGGGGGATGGAATACCTAAAGGGGTTTTGTTTTCAAAAACTACAAAAAGAAAAGGTATTGTATCTAATATAGATATTGCTCCTTCGATTACAAAATATTTAGGTGTTAATTACAAAGATTTTACTGGGACTGATATTGAATTTAAAGAACATAGTGATAATTTAGCATTTGTTAAACAGCTAAGTTATAAAATTAGATTTGTTTCAAATATTAGAAAACAGTCTTTGAAATTCTATGTAATTAGTGAAATAATTTTTATTATAATTGTAATTTTTATTTTGCTATTTAAAGGGCTGCTAACAAAAAAACTATTACGAATTATTCAATTAATACTTATGTTAATAATTATTATGCCTCTTGTCTTTTTAATTGTATCAAGTTACAATATAATGGATACTTGGAAATATATAAAATACATAAGCATAATATCTTTTTCTATATTAATATTAGTTTTAGCTTTTAATTCTAAACATAGGCTGCAGTTAGTTGGGGTTTTAACTTATATAACAATTCTAGTAGACCTTTTTACAAATTGTGAATTAGCTAAGATGTCTATTATTGGGTATGATCCAATAATAGGTGCTAGATATTACGGAATAGGTAATGAGTTGGTGGGTATTCTAATTTTCTCACTATTTACTGCGATTGCTTCTATATTTAAAAATAAACCAAACAAATTATTTATATCTGTACTACTTATCTTTAATATATATTTGTTAATAAGCTCAAATTATGGAGCAAATTTAGGAGGAAGTTTAACCTTAGTACTTATATTAGTTTATATAATACTTAATGATTTTTTAAAAGCTAAAAAGAATTATTTTAATATAGTAAAAGTATTATTGATGGTATTATCTATTATTTCTATTATTATAGTTACTGATGCTATAATAAGTAATAATACAACACATATAGGTAGTTTTCTTAACAGGTTATTATGTAGAGATATTAACTATGTTTATAATATAATACTTAGAAAGTTACTGATGAATGTCAAATTGTTCAAAGTTTCTATTTGGGGTGAATCACTTCGAATAAATATTATGTTATTTATGATTTTACTAATAACAAAAAAAAATATTATGAAGAAGATTTTAATTAAAAATAAAAATATAGCTTTTGGCTTTAAATGTTCTATACTTAGTGCAATTTTTGGATTACTTTTAAATGATTCTGGAGTTGTTATAGCAGCTTTAATACTTTTATTAAATGTAACTGCATTAACGTACCTAACAATATTACAAATATATCAGAATTTGAGGACGTGACATAATGGAATATAGAAATCTTGGAAAAACTAATATTAAGGTATCAAGAATATGTTTTGGTTCTTTAACAATTGGACCACTTCAAGCTAATTTACCTATTGAAGAAGGTGCTAATATAATAAAATATGCCTATGAATGTGGGATTAATTTTCTAGATACAGCTGAATTATATAATAATTATGAATATATTAAAGAGGCTCTAAAAACTATACCAAGAGAAAAGTATATTATAGCAACAAAATCTTATTCCTATTCAAGAGAAACAGCAGAAAGAAGTCTTTTAAACGCACTAGAGAAATTAGAAACTGATTATATTGATATTTTTCTATTACATGAGCAAGAGAGTGAATATACAATTCGAGGTCATTATGAAGCAGTTGAATATTTTTTAAAAGCTAAAGAAAAGGGACTGATAAGAGCTTTTGGTATTTCAACACATAGAATAAGAGGGGTATTAGATTCATTGAAATTCGAAGAAATTGAAGTCATACACCCTATAATTAATAAGTTTGGTTTAGGAATACAAGATGGGAATTCAGAAGAAATGATTGATGCTATAAAGAAAGCATATGATAAAGGTGTTGGTATATATGGAATGAAACCTTTAGGTGGTGGACATTTGATAAATCGAGTAGAAGAAGCTTTTGAATACGTTAAAGATATACCATATCTTCATTCAATAGCTGTAGGTATGCAATCGATTGATGAAGTTGATGCAAATGTTAACTTATTAGAAGAAGGAAATATACCAAAGTTTTTAAAGGAGAGACTGAGTAAAAAGACTAGGAAACTTATAGTTCAGGATTGGTGTATAGGGTGTAAAAAATGCGTTGAAACATGTAGACATGGTGGAATTAAAATTTTAGATGGTAAAGCTAGTGCAGTTGCGAGTAAATGTATATTTTGTGGGTATTGTGCAGCAGTATGTCCAGAGTTTTGTATAAAAGTAATATGAATGGAGGTATATATGAAAAGGATACTAGGGCTTGATGTTGGTGATAAAACTATTGGAGTAGCAGTTAGTGACCTTTTGTGTTTAACTGCGCAAGGCATAAAAACAATTAGAAGGAAAAGTATTAAGAGTGATTTAAATGAATTAGAAGAAATTATTAATCATTACGGAGTTAGTGAGATAGTAATTGGCTTACCTAAAAATATGAATAATTCATTGGGCTCGCAAAGTGAAAAAGTTATTAAATTTGCAGAAAAAATAAAAGAAAGATTTAGAGTTAATATAATATTTGAAGATGAAAGGTTAACAACTGTAATTGCTGAAAAGACACTAATTAATGCTGATGTAAGCAGAAAAAAAAGAAAAAATGTTATAGATAAATTAGCTGCTGTTTTTATTCTTCAATCTTATTTAGATAAAATAAAATAGGAAGGTGATAATATGACAGATAAACACGAGACAATAATACTTATTGATGATGATGGCAATGAAATAGAATTTGAGGTAATAGCTACATTTGATATTGAAGATAGAGAATATGCTGTTTTGCTTCCTGTTAATGAAGAAGAGGAAGAAGCTTATATATTAAAAATTGAATATGACGAAGATGGCAATATGATTTTAGTAAATATAGAAGATAAAGCAGAGTTTGATGATGCTGCAGCTGTATATGAGGCTATTATAGATGAGATAATTTAAATTTATATTAAAATTATATTAAACTAGTGACATTTTTAATTAACATATTTGTTGACTTTTCCATAATATAGTTATAGACTAATATATAGAATAGGAAAAGCAGGTGAAGTGATGGAAAATTTGATAGAAAGTTTAAGAGAACAATTGAAGGAAAAAGGTTATAAATTAACAACCCAAAGAAGAATTATACTTGATGTAATTTTAGAAAACCAGGGAAAACATTTAAGTCCAGAGGAAATATATGAAAAAGTTAGAGGAAAATTTCCTGAGATAGGTTTAGCTACTGTTTACAGAACTTTACAATTGTTTGAGGAGTTAAATATAATTTATAAATTGAATTTTAATGATGGTTGTAGTAGATATGAACTAAATACTAATAGTGGTGATCACCAACATCATCATTTAATCTGTTTAAGCTGTGGTAAAGTTATAGAAGTTCAACTAGATCTTTTAGAAACATTAGAGGAAGAGATTGAAAAGAGTGGAGAGTTTAAAATCGTAGACCATAACTTGAAGTTTTTTGGGTACTGTAAAGATTGTAAAAAATAAATCCCATAAAGGGATTTATTTTTTCATTAAGATTGAAGAGTAATTAAAGTAAATATATTTTTTTTGGTTAAAATATCTATTGAACGTAATATGATTATTATAGCATATGAGTTAATGCTTTTATATAAGAAACATAAACGAGGAGTGTGATAAGGTGTCGAAAAAGACGTTAAACAAGTTAAAGATTATTCCATTGGGCGGACTTTTTGAAATAGGTAAGAATATAACAGTAATAGAGTATAATGATGATATTATAGTTATTGATTGTGGACTAATATTTCCAGAAGACGAAATGTTAGGAATAGATGTAGTAATACCTGACATAACTTATCTCTTGAAAAATAGAGAGAAAGTAAGAGGTATAGTTTTAACACATGGACATGAAGATCATATAGGAGCTTTACCTTATATATTAAAAAAGATTAACGTTCCTATTTATGGTACGAAATTAACTTTAGGACTTGTAGAGTACAAGTTAAGGGAGCATAATATAAAAAATGTAAAGTTAAACGTTGTAAAACCAGGTAAATCAGTAAAACTGGGATGTTTCAATATAGAATTTATAAGAAATAATCATAGTATTCCAGATTCAGTTTCTTTAGCAATACATACTCCTGTAGGAATTGTGGTACATACTGGAGATTTTAAAATAGACTATACACCTATAAATGGAGAGGTTATAGATTTACATAAATTTGCAGAGTTAGGACGAAAAGGTGTATTAGTTTTAATGGCTGAAAGCACGAATGTAGAAAGACCAGGTTATACGATGTCTGAAAAAACTGTTGGGGATACTTTTAATGATATTTTTATGAAAGCAAAACAAAGAATAATTGTAGCTACTTTTGCATCAAATATACATCGAATACAGCAGATTATCAATGCAGCAATTATGTTTAATAGAAAAGTAGCTGTATCTGGTAGGAGTATGGTTAATGTAGTTAATGTTGCAAAAGATCTTGGATATTTAGATTTACCAGATGGTGTATTAATAGATATTAATGAAATAGATAAGTATCCAGATAATGAGATAGTAGTTATAACAACAGGTAGCCAAGGAGAGCCGATGTCAGCTTTATCAAGAATAGCATCTTCTGAACATAAAAAAATGGAACTAATGCCTGGAGATTTAGTAATAATTTCAGCAACACCAATACCTGGTAATGAGAAAATGGTAGCAAAAGTAATAAATCAGCTTTTCAAAAAAGGTGCTGATGTGATCTATGAAGCACTAGCCGATGTTCATGTGTCAGGGCATGCTTGTCAAGAAGAGTTGAAATTAATACATACTTTATTGAAGCCAAAGTTTTTTATTCCAGTACATGGTGAATATAGACATCTTAAGCAGCATGCTCAATTAGCAGAAGAATTAGGAATGCCAAGAGAGAATATTTTTATTGCGGAAAACGGTTCAGTAATTGAATTTACAAAAGATAAAGGAAAATTTGGGCAGCAAGTAACTGCAGGAAATATTTTAGTTGATGGTCTTGGAATAGGTGATGTTGGTAATATAGTACTTAGAGATAGAAAACATCTATCTGAAGATGGATTGATCGTAGTAGTAGTAACAATTAGTAAAGAAAATGGTAAGGTAATAGCAGGCCCAGATATAGTTTCAAGAGGTTTTGTTTATGTAAGAGAATCTGAAGACTTGATGGAAGAAGCTAAAGAAAGAATTAGAGCTGTTCTAGCTGAATGTGAGAAAAATCATATTACTGACTGGGCTACTTTAAAAGCTAATATTAAAGATGAGTTAAGAAACTTTTTATATAGTAAAATTAAACGAAATCCTATGATTTTACCTATTATAATGGAAGTCTAATGTCGTGGCTTATTGCTGCGACATTTTGCTAATTTAGTATATAGGAGTGGGAACTTTGATTAGTAGATTTATTTTATATTTAGTTTTACTATTTATTGGTTTTATTATAGGTGCGAGAGGTTTTGTTAACAATAAAAACAAAATAGTTATACAGAAATTACAGTATGTAAGTCTGCTTTTACTATTGTTATTTATGGGAATAAGAATTGGAATGGATGAAAAAGTATTGAATAATTTATTCAGTTTAGGTATTAAAGCTTTTGTTCTATCATCACTATCTGTTATTTTTAGTATTATCTTTGTGAAATTGGTTAAAGGGTTTATTTATAATTCTATTACTAAAGGGGAATCAGAAAGTGAGCTATAGTATAATAGTAGTAATAGTATTGGGAATTTTTATCGGACGCTTTGGATTAACAAACAGTTTTTTTAGTTATACGGATTGGATAATAGATTTAGGATTGTGTTTATTGCTATTTTTAGTAGGTATAGAAATTGGCTTAAACAAGGAATCGTTAACAAGAGTAAAAAAAATTGGGTTTAAAATACTTTTAGTACCTATTATGATAATTCTAGGAAGTATATTAGGAAGTATATTAGGAGGTATAGTAATTGGAATGCCTTATAATGAAGCTGGGGCAGTAGGTGCGGGATTTGGATGGTATAGTTTATCATCTGTGTTACTATCTAGTTACTCGACTGAACTTGGAGCTTTAGCATTTATGTCTAATGTGATAAGAGAAATTATAGCATTTATATCAATACCTTTTATTGCAAAATATGTTGGGGATTTGGAAAGTATTGCACCTGCAGGTGCAACTGCTATGGACACATCACTACCAATAATCACAAAGTCAACTAATTCAAGTGTTTCAATAATTGCATTTGTTACAGGAGTGATTTTATCTTCGGCTGTACCAGCTTTAGTTCCAATACTAATAAACTTTTAGATATTTTAATTTTGTATAATAACAGATAATATTTTTATACATATAATGAATTGTATAGTAAAATTTACTTTCGAAGGAGTGGTTTTATGAATGTTTATGACGCAGCGCATAATTTAGCTAGAGCAATTAAAAATTCAGATGAATATAAAGAATATCTGAGAAAGCAAGAAAAAGTTTTTGCAAATGAAAAAACAAAAGAAATGGTTATAGATTTTAGAAAAAAAACTATGGAAATTCAAATGGAGCAGATGACAGGTAAAGAAGTGTCAAAAGAAAGATTAGAACAACTTAAAAGATTAGAAGAGATAATTATGAATAATCCTGTTATACATGAATTTTTTATGGCAGAAATGAGATTTGGGCAAATGATGAGTGATATTTATAAAATTTTAGGAGAATCTATAAATATAGATTTGGGAATTGAAAATAGCAAAAGATAACAAAGGAGGTTTCTGATGAATACAAGATTTTTAACTAAAGCAAGTGTAATTGCTGCTTTATATGTTATACTTGTAGCATTAGAAATACCATTTGGTACACTTGCTTTTGGACCTATACAAATAAGAATAGCAGAAGCGTTAGTATTATTACCGTTAGTAGAAACAGCTGCAATACCTGGAGTTTTTATTGGATGTTTAATTGCAAATTTAATACTAACTTTTACTTCAGGTTTTGGACTAATAGATATTATAGGTGGAAGTTTAGTTACATTAATTGCAGCGTTTTTAACGAGTAAAATGCCTAATAAATTTCTTGGAATTTTACCTCCAGTCGTTTTGAATGGGATAATTGTTTCGTTATGGGTTTCTTATTTTTTCAACGTACCTTATTGGCCTACTGTTGCAGCAATTGCTCTAGGAGAATTGATTGCTGTAGGATTGTTTGGAAACATTATTTTATATATTTATGAAAGAACAATAAAACAAAAATTTATATAAAGCGGTTTATCCGCTTTTTTTAGTAAATAAAAATAGAGATTTTTTAATAAATTACTATTACACCTTGTAAAAAGAAGCGTAAAATTATATAATTAAAAGAGCAAAATAAAGGGGGACAGGCTATGGCTAAAACCCTAATTAAAAGTAGAAATAAAGGGATTAAAATAGGTTTAGTATTATTTATTTTAGCTATTTTTATAACTACAATTGTGTTTTTTATTTATATTAAAGAACAAATGAGACCTGTAGGTATTGAAGGTGATTTTTATGATGTTACTATAAAAATTCCTTCAGGTAGTACTACTGCAAAAATTGCAGAAATACTAGAAGAAAATTCATTAATAAGAAATAAATATATTTTTAGAATTATTGTTAGAATGAAAAAAGTTGATGGAAAGTTAAAGGCTGGCGAATATTCACTAAATAATAAAATGGATTTGTATCAGATTATAGATGTTTTAGTTAAAGGTAATCCTAAAGAGACTATAACATTTACAATACCAGAAGGATATGAATTATCGTTGATTGCAGAAAAGCTTAGCAAATTAAATTTAGTTAATAAAGAAAGATTTTTAGAACTTTGTAATAATGTTTCATTATTTAAGAAGAAGTTTGATTTTCTTAATGAACTTCCAGAAGGGTCAAATTTAGAAGGTTATCTATTTCCTGATACATATGAAGTTTATAAAGATGCCAAAGAAGAAGAGATTATTAAAAAAATGTTAGCTAGATTTGACCAAGTTTATAATGATAAAATTAAAGATAAAGCGAAAAAACTAAATTTAACGATGAATGAAGTAATTACTTTAGCATCAATTATAGAAAGAGAAGCTAAATTGGATAGCGAAAGACCTTTAATATCAGCTGTGTTTCATAACAGATTAAAAAAAGGTTGGTTATTGCAATCATGTGCAACTGTTCAATATGCATTAGGGGAAAGAAAAGAAAAACTAACTTACGATGACCTAAAGATTGATTCTAAGTACAATACTTATTTGTATAAAGGTCTTCCACCAGGCCCTATTGCATCACCTGGTATAAAATCAATAGAAGCAGCTGTAGAACCAGCTAATGTTGATTATTTGTTTTTTGTAGTTAATAAAGATGGAAGTCATACTTTTTCTAGAAGTTTTAATGAACATATAAATGCTAAAAATAAAAATAAGTAATAAATTTTAAGATTGGAGAAAATAATACGTGGTATATTAACCACGTATTATTTGTGTAATATTAATGTAAGGGGAGATAGTTTTGTGCAGTATAAATATGGATTACATACAAGAATATATTAGAAGTGTTCTACCTAAAAGTTCAGAAATTTTAAAAACAATTGAGGATTATGCTAAGAAAAATAATGTACCAATAATACATCCTGAAGTTGCACAGTTTATTAGAGTAATAATACAGATAAAAAATCCTAGAAGAATCTTGGAAATTGGTACGGCTATAGGTTATTCTGCTATAGTGATGGCAGAAGCTTCTAAAAGAGATTGTGAAATAATAACAATTGAAAGAAGAGAGGATATGGTGAAGTTGGCAAAAGAGAACTTTGAAAGAGCTGATTTAAATAATAGAATAAGAATATTACATGGTGAAGCTCAGGAAATTTTACCTAGCATAAAAGATAAATTTGATTTAATTTTTCTAGATGCAGCTAAAGGTAAATATATGGAATTTCTACCTTATTGTATAGAAAATCTAAATTGTGGAGGAGTTATAATTTCAGATAATGTACTTTTTAAAGGAATGGTTGCTAATGACGATTTAGTAATAAGAAGGAAGAAAACAATTGTTAGAAGAATGAGAGAGTATTTAAAATACATATGTAATACTTCAATTTTAGAAACGAGTATTATACCTATTGGCGATGGTATTGCTTTGACAATTAAAAAAGATGGGAGGTAACGTAATGAAAAAGCCGGAATTACTAGCACCAGCTGGCGATTTAGAGAAACTTAAGATGGCAATAATTTATGGTGCAGATGCTGTTTATCTTGGAGGAGAAAGGTTTGGATTAAGGGCTGGAGCTAGAAATTTTAATATTGAACAATTGAAACAAGGCTTAGAATTTGCTCATAAGAGAGGAAAAAAAGTCTATGTAACATTAAATATAATACCACATAATGAAGATTTTAAAGGTTTAAAAGAATATATTAAAGATTTATACAAACTGGAAGTAGATGCAGTAATTGTATCAGATCCAGGTGTATTTAGTATTGTGAAGGATGTAGCTCCTGAACTTGAAATTCATTTAAGTACTCAAGCAAATACGACAAATTACCATACAGCAAATTACTGGTATAAGCAAGGAATTAAAAGAATTGTTGTAGCAAGAGAGCTATCTTTAAAGGAAATTAAAGAAATAATTAATGAAACACCTGATGACTTAGAAATAGAAGCTTTTGTTCATGGGGCTATGTGTATATCTTATTCTGGTAGATGTTTGTTAAGTAATTATATGATATTTAGAGATGCAAATAGAGGAGAGTGTGCTCATCCTTGTAGATGGAAATACTACATTATGGAAGAAAAGAGACCAGGTGAGTATTTTCCGGTTTTTGAAGATGAAAGAGGAACCTATATTTTTAATTCAAAAGATTTATGTATGCTAAAGCATATTCCTGAATTGATAAATGCTGGAATTACTAGTTTTAAGATAGAAGGGCGAATGAAGAGTGCTTATTATGTAGCAACTGTTGTAAGGTCTTATAGGATGGTTATTGATAAATATCTTGCTGATCCTAAAAATTATGTTTATAATGATAAATGGTTGGATGAAATTAAGAAGGCAAGTCATAGAGATTTTACAACAGGGTTCTATTTTGGAAAACCAACCAGTGAAGAACAAGTATATGGAAGTAGTTCATATATAAGAACTTATGATTTTACAGGATTGATTCTTGATTATGATAAAGACTTAGGAATTGCAACTGTCGAACAGCGAAATAGAATGTTTGTTGGTGATGAAATAGAAATTTTTGGTCCTAATAAGGAACATTTTACGCAAATAATTGAAAAAATGTGGGATGAGAATGGTGAGCAGATTGAAGTAGCACCACACCCACAACAAATAGTAAAAATAAAAATGAAACAACCAGTAGAGCCCTGGGATATAATAAGAAAATCAAGAAAGGAATGATAAATTTGAAAAGACCAATTTTGATAGGTATTACAGGTGGAACTGGCTCGGGCAAGAGTACAGTAGCTCAGGAGATTTTTAATTCTTTACCAGAAAAGAATATTGTGATTATTGAACAGGATTCATATTATAAGGATCAAAGCCATTTAACTTTTGAAGAAAGAATAAAAACAAATTATGATCATCCATTAGCTTTTGATAATGATTTGTTAATTAAACACTTAAATGATTTACTTGAGGGCAAATCAATTGAGAAACCAATTTATGATTTTGAGGCACACAATAGAAAAAAAGAGACAGTGAGAGTAGAACCTAAAGATATAATAATATTAGAAGGAATTCTAATACTAGATGATGAAAGAATAAGAAATCTACTAGATATAAAGATATTTGTTGATACAGATGCAGATATTAGAATTATTAGACGAATTACAAGGGATATAAAAGAACGAGGTAGAACGCTAGAATCTGTAATCGAACAATACTTAACAACAGTAAGACCAGCACATATGCAGTTTATTGAACCTAGTAAAAAATATGCTGATATAATTATACCTGAGGGAGGGTATAATAAAGTAGCTATAGATTTAATGGTTACAAAAATTAAATCAATAATAGCACAAAAACAAAAATTATAACTTATACCTCCAATAGATAATGGAAATACTTATATTAGTTATCTATTGGAGGTATTTTTATGAAGTGGAAAAGAAAATTAATATTTTTTTATTGTACTGTATTGTTTATTTTTGGATTAATTGTTGTCAGGTTATTTTATATTCAAATTATTAAAGGAGAAGAATATAAAAAAGCTGCAATAAGACAGAGAACTATGGAAGTTCAGATCAAACCTTCTAGAGGTATGATTTTTGATAGAAATTTAATACCTTTAACAAATAAAGATAAAATTAGAACTATGTTTATATTTAAAAATATATACAGTGAGAAAGAATTATCAAAAATATTAGAAACTTTAGTTGATAAAAATATTATTGAAAAATATACAATGTTAAGCAAGAGTGATGTAATTGAAATTCCACTAGATAGTGAAGTTAGTGAATTAAAAGATTTAAAAGGAATTTATATTGAAGATAAAATCAAAAGATACGATAAGACAAATATATTGTCACATGTTATTGGTTATATTAATAAGAGTGAAAATAAGGGAGAAAGTGGTATTGAAAGAGCTTTTGATAATATATTGAAATTAGATGATTCATATGGAAAAGTAGCTTTAGTTGTTGATGGGAAAAAGAAAGTAATACCGGGAATTGGGTTGATAGATACACTAAAGAAAACAAGTAAAAAAGCTACTAGTGTAAAACTAACAATTGATTATAATATTCAAAAAATTGTAGAGAAAGTGATGGATTCAGAAAATAAAAATGGAGCTGTAATAGTTGCTGATGTGAAAAGTGGAGATATTTTAGCTATGGTTAGCAGACCTAATTTTAATCAAGATAATGTTGCAAAATACTTTAATAGTAGCAATATGGAATTATATAATAAAGCAATACAAGTATCTTATCCTCCTGGTTCTCTATTTAAAATAATAGTACTTGCAGCAGCATTACAAAGTGGAAAGATTGATTTAAATAAAAAATATTTTTGCAAGGGTTATGAAGAAGTAGGCAATATCAAAATAGCTTGCCATTCATATAAAGAAGGTGGGCATGGGGAACTAAATTTAGAAGAAGCATTTTACAAATCGTGCAACTCTGTTTTTATTCAAATAGGAAAGACAGTAGGAGCTAAAAAGATAATTCAGACTGCAAGAAAATTTGGTTTCGGAGAGTTAGTTGATGTTGGACTTTTAGAAGAAGTAAAGGGCAATTTACCAGGAGGTGATGACATACTTGGACCGGCAATAGGAAATATATCAATAGGACAAGGGAGTATTGAAGTCACTCCACTTCAGATAACTAATATGATTATTACAATAGCTAATAATGGCATTATGAAAGATATGTCTATTGTAGATAGTTTAGTAACTGAGAATGGATATATTATAAAAAAAATGAAAAGGAATAAACCAAAAAGAGTTTTAGAACCTTACTACGCAAAACTCATACAGGAGTATATGGAAAAGGTGGTTACTTTAGGCACAGCTAAAAATATTTCGATGGATGAAATTGGAGGTGCTGCAGGTAAAACGGGTTCAGCTCAAGCTGTTTATAATAAAAAGAAAACTATACATGCCTGGTTTGCTGGTTATTTTCCAAAAAAGAATCCTAAATATGCAATTACTGTTTTAATAGAAAACGGTATTTCAGGAGGAAAAACTGCAGCTCCAATATTTGAAAAAATAGCTAAGGAAATACAAAAAATTGAATAGATGTACTAGCACACCTTCACTAAAAAAATCATATAATCTAGTAGGACCTTTTATGGAGGTGTGCTTTTTTGATGTTTACGACTTTATTGGCCGTTTTAGGAGTACTTCTTAAACCAGTTGCTTTATATGTTGGTTATATAACTAATACAAATTCTTTTCCGAATCCTTTAAGTCCTGAAGAAGAAGACAAGTATTTGAGATTATACGAACAAGGTGATGAGAAAGCTAAGAATATTTTGATAGAGAGAAATTTAAGATTAGTTGCTCATATAGTAAAAAAATATCATAATACAGGTAAGGAAATTGATGATTTAATATCGATAGGAACAATAGGTTTAATAAAAGCAATTACTACATTTGATAGAAAAAAAGGAACAAGATTAGCAACATATGCTGCAAAATGTATAGATAATGAAATATTGATGTGCATACGTTCATCAAAGAAAATTAAATCTGAGGTTTCGCTGCAAGATCCTATAGGAATGGATAAAGAAGGTAATGAAATTTCATTAATAGATATATTAGGTACTGATCCTGATGAAGTTGTTGATAAAGTAGATTTAAAAATGCAGGTAAATAAGCTTTATAAGAAAATGGATAAAATATTGAAAGCTAGAGAACGAAAAATTATTGAGTTAAGATATGGCTTATTAAATGGATGTTGTAAAACTCAAAGAGAAATTGCAAAAATGCTAGGGATATCAAGGTCATATGTATCAAGAATAGAAAAAAGAGCAATAAAAAAATTAAGTAGAGCATTTAATTATAATGAATAAACACTGTATGCAAAGATACAGTGTTTATTTACTTTCTAATAAATTTTTTCTAAAACATATTCAACTACTTTTGCAGGTAAGATTCGTTTCAGCAATGCTACACATTTATATTTGATTCCAACAACAATTCTAATAGGTGGATTTTTGCTATTTAAGATTTTTGAAAATGCTTTTACTACGATTTCTGGACCTGGACCATTTAATTCATCTCTTATCATAGTTTCAACAGCTTTTTTATGTCTTTCTTTATATGCTGGATTAATTAAAGCAGCTTTGGCTGTTTTTCTTGAAGAAGTAAAATTTGTTCTTATGTCACCTGGATCAATCATAGAAACTTTAATACCAAAAGGTTTAACTTCCATACGAAGACATTCGGTCATTGCTTCTACTGCATATTTAGTTGCACTATACATAGATTGAAAAGGAAGTGCAATAAACCCTGCTACAGAACTTATATTTACAATTAGACCTTTATTTTGCTTTCTCATTATAGGTAATACATGTCTTATAACTGACATCATTCCAAAAAAATTTGTATCAAATATTTCATGTGCTTCGTCGTTAGATATATCCTCGACAGCACCACCTAGAGCGTAGCCTGCACAGTTAAGAAGTATGTTTATTTGTCCTTCATTTTTTACTATGTAATCTATAGCTTCTTTAATAGATTTTTCTTGTGTTACATCTAAAGGTATCATTTGGATTGTTCCTTCTCTATTTTCAGGAAGTAAATCAGGGAATATAGCTTTTCTAGAAGTACCATAAACTATATACCCATGATTTTTTAAATATTCAGCACATGCTTTACCCATACCTGAAGAAGCCCCCACTATAAGTGCAACTTTTCCATATATGTATTTCACAAAACCCCCTCCTTTATTTTGTACACAATAAGTATTCTATAATTAGAAAAAAAATCCTTTTTTCTTCGTGCACAATTTTGTGCAAAAAATTTTACTAACTGGAAGGAAAAACTTACAATTTATAGAATATTATATTTAATAATTTTAGGAGGGATGGAAATGAGTGTAGTTGAAGAAAAAATAAGTAAGAAAGTAGATTCATCTTATTTAAGTTTAGCTGATTTTTATGACATACCAGATAAAGATATTATGGGGAGAGCTAGAGAGTTTAAGTTATTTCAGGAGGATATGTATAATAAAAGGCACTTAAACTATAGAAGAATATCATTAACTGGTTCGGGACCAGTGATGAAAATTATCGATCCATATACTGGCGAAGAAAGAGAAATGATATATTTAGCTTCAAATGATTATTTAAATTTAACAAAACATCCTAAAGTAGTTGAAGCGGGTAAGAAAGCGTTATTAAAATATGGAGCAGGTGCTGGAAGTGTACCATTATTAGGAGGAACTTTAGATTTACATATTGAACTTGAAAAAAAGGTAGCTAAATTTAAAGGTTGTGAAGCAGCTATACTTTATACTTCTGGTTTTGGTTCAAATGCAGGTACATTATTGTCCTTATTAGGAGAGAAGGATATTGCAATATTAGATTTGTATGTGCATGCAAGTATTATAGATGGTTGTAAGAATACTAATGTAAAATTCTTTAAACATAATGATATGAATTCACTTGAAAAGGTATTAAAACGAGTTAAAGATAAATATAGAACAAAGTTAGTAATAGTAGATGGTGTTTATTCTATGGACGGAGATATAGCACGTTTAGATCAAATTGTCGAAATTGCTCATACTTATGGTGCATATGTGATGGTTGATGAAGCTCATGCAACGGGTGTTATAGGTGAAAATGGTAGAGGTACTCCTGAATATTTTCATATAGAAGGTAAAGTGGATATAGTAGCAGGAACTTTTAGTAAGGCTTTAGGTGGTGTAGGTGGTTTTATTGCTAGTAATAAAGAATTAATTGAATTACTACATTATTATTCAAGAACTTATATGTTTTCAACAGCTCCTACACCTCAAGTAACAGGGTCATTAATAGCTGCTTTAGATGTAATTGAAAACGAACCATCTCTTAGAGAAAATTTGTGGAAAAATATCAGGTATATGAGAAAAAGTCTATTAGATTTAGGTTTTGATATTGGTAATGCCGAAACTGCTATATTTCCAATTATCATAGGAGATGACTACAAAGTAAAAGAAATGTGTAGAATGTGTCATGAGGCTGGAATATATGTAAATCCAGTTTTATATCCAGCAGTTCCTAAAAGGCTTGCAAGATTGAGAATAAGTATTATGGCTCAACATACAAAAGAACAATTAGATTATACTTTAGATGTATTAGAAACAGCAGGTAAGAAATTAGAAATAATTTAAGAGGGAAGTTTAACTTCTCCTCTTTTTTTATGTAAGTTTTTAAGGTCAATAGCTTTCTTTAAAAATATAAGTGAATATGTTATATTAGACTTAATGGAAAGAGGTGATTTAATGAGTAAGCTTTTACCAGACTTATATGTAAATACTATATTTGATATTGATTTAAAAACATTAAAAGCTAAAGGTATTGATTCAATTATAGTCGATATCGATAATACTCTTGTGTCATGGGAGACTGAATATGCATCAGAGGAAGTAGTTGATTGGTTTAAAAGAATAAAAGAACTAGGTTTCAAATGCTGCATTATTTCAAACAATACTAAAGATAGAGTTGTTAAATTTAATAGAAATTTAGAAGTTTATGCAATTCACAGAGCTGTTAAACCAAGAAAAAAACCATTTTTGAAAGCGATAAAACTGATGAATACCAAACCTAGTAAAACAGTTGTTATTGGAGACCAAATTTTTACTGATATTTTAGGGGGAAATAGATTAGGAGCTTATACAATTTTAGTAGTACCGATTAGCAAGAAGGAATTTTTTTGGACTAGAATTATTCGCAAGTTAGAGAGAAGAATCTTAAGGAAAATTGAGAAGGTGAGTTGATGATGAAAATTAATTCTCTAACAAGACTTTATTGTTTAATTGGAAATCCTATTAGTAAGAGCTTATCACCTAGCATACATAATTATTTATTTGATAAGGAGAAAGAAAATGCTGTTTATATGGCATTCAATATAGAAAAAAAAGATTTAGAAAATACAATTAATGGTTTTAAAGCAATAAATGTAAAAGGGTTTAATGTAACAATACCGTATAAAATAGATATTATAAATTTTCTTGATCAGTTAAGTTATGAATCTGAATTAATAGGTGCTGTAAATACTGTTAAAATTGATAATGGAAAATTAGTAGGATATAATACAGATGGATTAGGTTTTTTAAAGACATTAGAAGAAAGGAATATTTCATTAAAAGGTAAGAATGTTTTGATTTTAGGTGCAGGTGGTGCAGCTCAATCGATATCATTAACAGTTGCAAATGAAGGAGTTAAAAGCTTAACTATATTAAATAGAACAGTTAGTAAAAGTAAAAAACTTGTTGAGAAAATTAAGAATAGATTTCCTGAAATAGAAAGCAGTTACGGTAGTCTAAATGAAAAATATATAGATTTAAAAAAGTTTGATATACTAATAAATTGTACTTCAATAGGAATGTATCCAGAAGTTGATAAAATGCCAATAGAAATAAATAGATTTAATAAAAATGTTATTGTATATGATATAATATACAAACCATTAGAAACAAAACTTATTAAATCAGCGAAAAAAGAAGGTATGATTGCTATTGGTGGTTTAGATATGTTGATTTATCAAGCTCTACTAAGTGATGAGATATGGCTTGGTAGAAAGCTAGATATAGAAAAAACAAAAAATATACTTAAAAGAAGGATTTTGTTAGAAAATGTAGAAGATATATAGTAATTTTTGTGATAAAATACATCATAAGGATTTTAGCTACTAAAATAGAAGGTGAAATTAATGAGTAGAAGTAAATTTCGTTTAGGTGAATTGCTAATTTCAGCAAGGAAAATAACAGAAGAACAGTTGAAATATGTTTTAGAAGAACAAAAAAAAACAGGAAAAAAGTTAGGAGAATTGCTAGTTGAAAAGGGATATATAAAAGAGGAAGAAATAATAGAAGTACTTGAATACCAGCTTGGAATTCCTCATATGGATTTAGATAAATACTTTATAGATCCTGAAATACCTAAAATAATACCTGAAAAATTAGCTAGACGACATACTCTAATTCCTATAAGAAAAGATGGAAATAAACTTATAGTAGCGATGGCCGATCCACTAAATATTTTTGCTATTGATGATATAAAGATTGCAACTGGGTTAGATGTAGAGCCAGTTATTTCAACTAGAAAGAACATACTGAGTTCAATAGAACAATACTATGGTAAAGAAATAGCAGAAAAAGCTGTAGAAGATTTTAAGAAACAGTATAACGTTGATGATATTAATGGAATTGATGAGGAAATTATTAATCAAATAAATAACGCCCCAGTAGTTAGATTAATTAATTCAATAATTAAGCAAGCAGTTAATAGTCGAGCAAGTGATATACATATTGAACCATTTGAAAATAGATTAAGAATAAGATTCAGAATAGATGGCCAATTGCAAGAAATTATGTCACCATCGATATCTACACATTCTGCTATAGTAACAAGAATAAAAATTATGGGGAAAATGAATATTGCTGAAAAAAGGGTACCACAGGATGGTAGGGTAGAAATAAATATTGATGGAAGAGATATAGATTTACGAATTTCAACAATGCCAACAGTTTATGGAGAAAAAGTAGTAATAAGGCTTTTAGATAGAGGGAATTTTCTGCTTAATAAAGAACAATTGGGATTTATTAATGAGAATTTATTACGTTTTAATAAAATAGTTAAAAATCCAAACGGTATTATCTTAGTTACTGGACCTACAGGAAGCGGTAAGACGACAACATTATATGCTTTATTAAGAGAACTAAATTCGATGGATAAAAATATTATTACTTTAGAAGATCCTGTTGAATACAAGCTAGATGGAATAAATCAAGTTCAAATAAATAATAAAGCAGGACTTACATTTGCAACTGGATTACGCTCAATATTAAGGCAGGATCCAGATATTATTATGGTTGGGGAAATTAGAGATGAAGAGACAGCAAGGTTAGCAGTTAGAGCAGCAATAACAGGTCATTTAGTAATAAGTACAATGCATACTAATGATGCTCCGTCTACGATAGCAAGACTTATTGACATGGGTATAGAACCATATTTGATTTCTTCGTCGCTTGTTGGAGTTGTTTCTCAAAGATTGGTAAGAAAAATATGTGATAATTGCAAAATATCTTATACACCTGATCAGATTGAAATAAAAAGTCTTAATATAGACGAAAAGACTAGACTTTTTAAAGGAAAAGGGTGTAGTCAATGTTATAATACAGGATATAAAGGAAGAACTGCGATACATGAAATTATGATTATAGATAAGGAGATAAGAAAGCTTATTGATGAAAAAGCTAGTAATGATATTTTAAGGTTGAATTCATCAAAAAATGGTATGATCACACTTAGAGAAAATTGCAGATCATTAGTTTTAGATGGTATTACAACTTTTGAAGAATTAATGAGAGTAACATATACTATAGAATAGGTGATGATATGAATATTTCAGAGTTATAAAAAAAAACTATTGAATTAAGAGCTTCAGATTTACATATTACAGTAGGTTATCCACCTGTTATGAGGATTAATGGGAAACTTGTAAAATATGGAGAAGAGACATTAACTCCAGAAAAAAATCTTAGTCTTGTAAAACAGATTCTTGATGAAGAAAAATTTAAACAATTAGAAATAAAAGGGGAAATAGATACTTCTTACTCAGTAGCAGGTCTGGGAAGATTTAGAATTAATGTATATAAGCAAAGAGGTACATATGGAATGGCGATACGTGCTGTATCGCTAAAAATTCCTACAATTGAAGAGCTTGGGTTACCTACAATTGTAAAGGAATTATCGAGAAAACAAAGAGGATTAATATTAGTAACGGGACCTACTGGTAGTGGTAAGTCAACTACATTAGCTTCTATGATAGATTGTATAAACAGAGAAAGAAGTTGTCATATTTTGACATTAGAAGACCCTATTGAATATTTGCATAAACATAATAAAAGTATTATAAATCAAAGAGAAATTGGCAGCGATTCTAGAAGTTTTGCTAGCGCTTTAAGAGCTGCGTTAAGACAAGACCCCGATGTGATATTAGTAGGTGAAATGAGAGATTTAGAAACTATTTCGATTGCTATTACAGCTGCAGAAACAGGACATCTTGTACTGTCAACTTTACATACAATAGGAGCATCTAAAACTATTGACAGAATTATAGATGTTTTTCCTCCGCACCAGCAACAACAAATAAAAATACAGTTGTCTGCTGTATTGGAAGGTATAATATCACAACAATTAATACCTAGAATAGATAATGAAGGAAGAGTATTAGCATTAGAGATAATGATCGCGACGCCTGCGATAAGGAATTTGATTAGAGAAGGAAAAACATATCAGATACAAACAGCAATACAGACAGGAATGAAATTTGGTATGCAGACAATGGATAATTCACTTATAAACCTTTTTAGACAGGGGTTAATAAGTAAAAATACAGCGTTAGATTATGCAGTTGATAGGGAATTTATAAGTAGATTTATAGGATTTTGATAACATTTAGGTTAGGGGTGAATATATGCCCGTCTATAGATATAAAGCAGTGACCTTTGATGGTAAGAAGATACAAGGACAATATAATGCAAGTTCAAAGATAGAAGTTATTAATATGTTAAAATCAGATAACATTTATCCGATTGAGATTGATGAAGTAATAGGCAGTAAGGATATAAAAGATTTAAAAATAT
The DNA here is from genome assembly GCF_001730685.1 of Caloranaerobacter ferrireducens. Classification (NCBI taxonomy): domain Bacteria; kingdom Bacillati; phylum Bacillota; class Tissierellia; order Tissierellales; family Thermohalobacteraceae; genus Caloranaerobacter; species Caloranaerobacter ferrireducens. The sequence goes on from NZ_MDJR01000001.1 coordinate 711,389, forward strand.
TTAATAGAATAAAAATCAAAGATATTGCTGTATTTTGTAGACAATTTTATACAATGTTAAATTCAGGGGTTACTATTGTAAATTGTTTAGAAGTGCTTAGAAATCAGGCTGAAAATAAAAAATTGAAAAAGACTTTAGGACAAGTTTTTGAGTCAGTTCAAAAAGGAATGACATTATCTGAGTCCTTAAAAAGTCATAAAGAAGTATTTCCAGAATTATTGATAAATATGGTTGAAGCAGGAGAAGTAAGTGGTAATCTAGATACGATAATGGATAGAATGGCTACCCATTATGAAAAAGAGAATAAAATTAGTAATAAAATAAAAAGCGCAATGATATATCCAATAATCTTAAGTATTGTAGCAACAGTAGTAGTAGTTTTTTTATTGACAGTAGTAATGCCTACATTTGTATCAATGTTTCAACAAAGTGGTGCAACGTTACCTGCTCCAACGCTTATTTTATTAGGGATTAGTGATATAATAAAAAACTATTGGTATCTAATTATAACATTAATTATAATTTTAATATATTTCTTTAAAAAGTATTATGAAACTGAAAAAGGAAGATTATATATTGATAATTTGAAACTTAAAATTCCTATTTTAAATAACCTAATAAGAAAAATTACTACAAGCAGGTTTACAAGGACATTATCAACATTATTAGCTAGTGGAGTTCCTTTAATAAAGGCTTTAGAAATAGTTTCAAAAATAGTTGGCAATAGAGTAGTAGAAGAAGGTCTAAATAGAGTTAAAGACGAAGTTAGAAGAGGATTGGATTTAGCATCACCTATAGAAAAAATGGGGATTTTTCCACCTATGGTTGTATCTATGATAAAAATTGGTGAAGAATCAGGTTCACTTGATGAAATTTTGGACAAGACTGCAAATTTTTATGATGATGAGGTAGAGGCTTCTCTACAGAAATTGACTTCACTAATAGAACCGATAATGATTATTATTATGGCCTTAATAGTAGGATTTATAGTAATTTCAATGGTACTACCTATGTTTGATATGATTAATACTGTAAGGTTTTAGTGAAAGGAGGTGAAATAAAATGATAAAAGCTATAAATAAAAGATTAAGAAATAAAAAGGGATTTACTTTGATAGAGTTAGTTGTAGTTGTAGCTGTACTAGGTATTATATCAGCTCTGGTAATACCAAGATTTACAAATATAACGGATAGTGCTAAAGCTAATGTAGATGAACAAAACAGAAAATTATTGCAAAATGCGATTGAGTTATATGCAGCAGAAAATGGGAACTATCCAAGTAGTGATGAAGATATTGATAAGCTTATCAGTGATTATCTAGATCAAGTACCTGAAGTACAATCAGCTGATAATAAAGCTTTCTTTTTTAACAAGAATACAAATAGAGTAGAAATTAAAGCTGATGATTTTAGTGATGATGATTATTTGAAAATTGAGTAAACTAACATGACAATTAAAAGATAGGTGTTATTATGATTGTAGTATTTGCAATTGGCCTAATTATAGGTTCATTTCTTAATGTATGCATATATAGAATACCAAAAGGAGAATCAATAGTTTATCCGCCTTCTCATTGTACAAGCTGTAATACAAGGCTAAAAGTGTTTGATTTGATACCTGTATTTAGTTATTTGTTAAATAAGGGTAGGTGTAGATACTGTGGGGAGTATATTTCCCTACAGTATCCATTTATAGAATTACTTAATGGACTAATTTATTTATTGCTATTTTATAAATTTGGGGTATGTTTTGATTTGATTAGATATTTATTTTTAACAAGTTTACTTATAATAATTGGTTTTATAGACTATAAACACAAAATCATTCCTGATAGTGTTTTATTGTTTGGCTTTTTTACTACACTTATTTTTAAATTATTATATTATTCTAAAGTGGAATTATTAAATAGTATTTTAGGACTATTGATTGGTGGTTTGATATTTTTAATTATTGCGATTGTATCTCATGGAGGAATGGGTGGCGGAGATATTAAACTTATTGCGTTATTAGGATTTTTCTTTGGTTGGGAACATTTACTTTTATTAATGTTCTTGTCTTTCGTAATTGGTGCATTTTTCTCGATCGTGCTGTTATTGCTAAGAATTAAAGATAGGAAAGATTTTATACCATTTGGACCGTTTATTTCTATTGCTGCTATTATTACTATATTTTATGGTGATATTTTAATTTCATATTATATAAATTACTTTTTAAATTATATGGGGTGAAAATATTGTTTACTAAAGAAGTTATTTCAATGGATATAGGAACAAGATATATTAAGATTGCTATAGGCAAAGAGAAAAATGGCTCCATTATTATTAAAAATGCTTTTAAACTTGATACACCTACAAATTCTATTAAAGATGGCAATATATTAGATTTAAATTCTATTAAGAGTTTAATAAGCAAAAAAATACTAGAAGAAAAGGTTAAAGCCAAAAGAGTAATTGTTACAGTGCAAAGTTCATCTATAATAAAAAGAGAATTAGTATTACCTAAAGTTAAAGAAGAAGAGCTTAATTCTATTGTCAATATTGAAATTGAACAATATTTACCTATTATGTTAAGTGATTATTTAATAGATTATAAAGTATTAGAGGAGTTTGAGGAAGATAATGTAAAGAAAGTTAGGATACTAGTTGTTATTGCCCCAAAAGCTTTAGTTGAAAGATATTTAAAACTTATAAAAGAACTGAATTTGAAACCATATGTTTTGGATGTTAATTCAAATGTAATTTCTAAGTTGTTTAGTTCAGATATGTTAATAAATAGCGAAAATTACAGTTTTGATAAGACTGTTGCAGTTATAGATTTAGGCAATGAGCAAATCAATGTAAATATTATATCAAGAGGAATTTTGTCGTTTAGTAGACTAATAAATAATGGTGGAAGAGAATTGGATATAAATATTGCAAATTCATTTAATTTAAATCTTATTGAAGCTGAGAAAAGAAAAATTGAAACAATAGATTTGTTTGAAAATGAAATAGATATGACGTCTACACAGGTTCTTAATAACGTCGCTAGAAATACTATAGATATTTGGATAGAAGAAATTGATAAAATATTTAATTACTATACAAGCAGAAGTTTAGGAAATAAAATAGATTGTATATATTTATATGGGGGTAGCTCTAATATAAAAGGTATAGAAGATTACTTTGCCAAAAAATTAAATATAATTACTAAAAAGATTTCAGATGTAGGCTTAGTGAATGTAAATAATGAGATAAATGATAAAGAAATTTCGATTTTCTTAAATAGTGTAAGTGCTATTATTAGAAGATAGTAGGTGAGTTAATGAAAGATATAAATTTATTTTCTTATTATGTTAATAATAAGTGGATTTACAAAAAAAGGTTCTTTTATATAAGTATAATTGCTGCAATAATATTTATCTTATTAACTACTACAACTTTAATTAATGTGTATAGAATTAAAAGCTTAAGAAACGAAATAAAAATGTTGGAAAGCTATTTGGAATCTGAAGACATTAAAGAAAAACTAGCTGAAATAGAAAAGAGAAACAATAGATTTAAAATCATGAAACAATATTATAATACTTTAGTCGATATCAACAAGAAATTAAAAGAGCAAGACATTATAAATACTGATTTTTTAGAAAAAATTACTTCTACGTTACCTAAGGATGTATATTTAAATGTTATGAATATAAGTTTAGATAATCTACAAATACAAGGAGTTGCAGATTCTAGAATTTCTATTGCCAAGTTACAACATAACTTAAGAGAACTTGGTTTATTTAGTAAAGTAGTGATAATAAATATAAATGAAGAAAGAGGACAAAATAGATATATTTTTTCGCTAAAATGTGTTTTAAAGGGAAGTGAAGGTTAATGAAACTAAGCAAAAGAGAAAAGCACCTTCTAATAATATTACTTTTTACTATTTTGATAGCTATATATTACAAAATAGTCATTAGTGATCAATTAAAGAAGATAAATGATTTAGAGCAAACTGCAAAAATTTATAGAACTAAAGTAAAAAATGTAAAAATAGAGCTGGAAAATGAAGTGAATCAGGATGTTGAATATAAAATACTCAATGAAAAAATTATAAATTTATCTAGTATGCTGTTACCTGAGATGTTTCAAGAAAAAATTATAATTAGCATTGATGAGATGATAAAAAAATCAAATATTAGTGGGAATATATTAAATTTTAGTGGTCCTAATATTGATACTGTTAGTGAAGAAAGAGAGAATAGAGAAGATGAAGAATATTTAATAAAGAAACTGGTAGAAGAATATTATGATTTAAGCAAAAAAATAAATAAAAATAGAAAAGAAGAAAATGAAAATACTAAAGCTGATGTTGAAACTAAAGAAAATAGAGTAGAAAAGATGACAATGGACATTTTTTATACTGGTAGATACGAAAACTTAGTAAAGTTTATTGATTTAATACAAAATTATGATAAAAAATTGCTTATTAAAAATTTGAATATTATAAGAAATTCAGACAATGAAATTTCAGGGAATATAAAAATTGACTTTTTTGCTGTACCTTTATTGAATCTAGTTTATGATGATTTTACAGTTTGGAATTTTGAAGATAACTATGGAAAGCAAAATCCTTTTTATTCAAGTAAAGTTAATACTGGAATAGGAAAAGCTAACGAATCTAATGAGATATCTTATGATTTTGCAATGAATGTTAAGCCATATAATTCAGATTTACCAACAGTTACATTAGGTAAAACTAATGATTCTCAAAGGAAAACTTATGTATATGCTGATAATCCTTTAGTTGAAGATGTAGAAATTTATTTTTCAGAATCAGAAGGAAAATATTTTTTCAAATATAAGACGAATAGAGACAAATATCCTAACGATTTTAATAAATGGGTTGAATTCATTCCATTGAGTAACTCAATAAATATTATTATATATACACATAAAAGAAATTCTGAAAATGATATGTCTGGAGTAAATATTAAATTATATAATGAGACGGATAAACGTGTTTTTATTAGAATTACTGGTGACGATCTATATAGACCAAGAGTCAATGTAGTAGGTGAATCTGGATTAGTAGATGTTGTGAGGGATTAATATGTGGCTTAAAAATGGGATAAATAAAGAAGCAGGTCTAACTTTAATAGAAGTGTTAATAACTATATCAATTCTTGGTATAATAATTATTCCATTATCTTCATTTTTCATAACTTCAGCAAAAATTAATAAAGAATCAGGAGATAAATTTAAAGCTACATTAATAGCCCAGAAATTTATGGAAGATATTAAATTATCAGATAGTATAATGGAAGGACAAACGCAATACAATATTGAAAATTATAATGTTATAGTAAATATAACTAATATTACAGATTTCTCAGAATATGAAAGCAGTAGTTTCTATGATACTATTGATTATGATATCAAAATCCAAATAGATAAAGATAATGAGAATTATATTTCAATATATGATAAGAATGATAACTTATTAGCAAAAGATTATATTAATGTACAAGCTAAAATAGATATTGAAATGATAGATTCATTTATAACTGTTAAAATTTTTGACAACAACACTTTATTAAGTACTATAAATTTGAATAATTATGGCAATGAAGGGGAGTTGATTCTGGAAATATTAGGAGAAATGAATTTTGTAATAAATAGTAAGAATCAAACAGAAAATGATTTGATTTTATATTTTTGTAAAAGTGATGATTTAACTTCAAATTATACTTTTTATAATTTGGGTGGGAAGGTAACTAGATATGAAAATATTTTAATATTAAATAATGAAAGTGAAAGTAACTTAAAAGGACTATATCAAGTTGATGTAGAAGTAAGAAAAGATGGATATACATTAGAAAGAATTAAAGGCTATAAGTTACTTGATAATTAGGAAGTGAAACTATGTTTAAATATATAGCTAACAACAAAGGTTCGACTTTAGTATTTTTAATGATAATTATGACGGTATTAATTCTACTTGGTGTTACTATACTGACTATTTCAGTAACTAATTTCAAATTTAAAATGACTAATAGTAAAGTAAAAAAGAATTTTTATATGACAGAAGCAGGATTAGATGAAGTTTACATTATAACAAAAAATTTAATTATAGAAGCTATTGGAGAAGGAAATAAATCAGTAGAGGATTTTATAAAAAATTTAGACCTAGGGGAAGGGAGTATATACATAAAAGAAGATGGAACGATTGATTTAGAAACTTTAAATCAAGCACAAAATGAGTTATTCAAGGATGCTTATAAAACATATGTATTAAACAATATTAAAAATAGATTAGAGAATTCTAATAATTATACACTTGAATCAGATGGTACTAAACCGCAAATTCGTATATTGAACGATATTTTTAGCTTTTCTGAGGACAAGCTTGAACTAGATATAGAATCTACTTTTATAAAGGATGAAATTGAGAAAAAAATAAAAATTTCATTGATTATAAATACACCAAATTACAATGAGCCTATTTATATTACATCAACAGTAAATGAAATACCTATTAATACAGTTTGGGAAAAAGTTATTTCTTCTGATGGTAATATGTTAATTGACAGTGGAAATGTAAAAATTAACGGAGATATATTTGTAAAGGGCATAAATAAAAGTGGTGGAATAACATTGGAAGGCTCTGATGTAACTCTTAATGTTAATGGGAATATAATTACAGATTACAACTTTAAAATAAATTCATCAAACAACAATATTGAGCTTAATGGTAATATTTTTGCAAAAAATTTTATAATTAGTGAAGATACCAATAATACAGTAGTAAGTCAGGATGAGGGCTCTTTTTATCTAATGGATGACTTGGAATTAAATGGTAACAATTGTATAGTAGATATTAAAGGTAATTTTTATGGTATATCTGACAGTTCAGATGCTTCAGATTCAGATCAATCAAGTAGCATTGTTATAAATACGAATGACATTGGAAATGGTTCAAGACTGAATATTAATGGTAACGTTATAATACATGGTTCATCTTTTATAAATACTTATGGTGGAAAGTATCAAACTGGAGAATCAATATCTATAAAAGGAAATTATATAGCTTATACATATCCTTTACAAGAGTTAGGAGATAGAGGGGAAGATAAAGAGAGTTTGAAAAGTAATAATGTAGTTTTTGAATATTATGACCCTTTAGTATTAGTAGATAGATTTGTAAATGGAGAAAAGTTATTAGTTCAGGATAAAAGTGACTATATTAAGTTCTATAATGATGAATATCAACAATCAAGTAGTTTAAATTTAGGAGAAGGTATAACATTAGATGAATCTAAAAGTTTAATTCATACAGGAGCTCTAGTATATGACGGTAAGATTATTCCTAGTAATATAAAAGTTGAAGATCAAGGAGTTATAAATGAAAAGCGTGCTACATTTGATTTGTATGTAAATAAAATGGGTGATGAATCCATCCAATTAGAAAAAATTACGGTGAATGATCAAATAGATTATACAAAGATAATAAATAAAATTGAATATAATTCAGAAAAAAAAGAGTTAATTATCCTAGATAAAGATAATGAGGATTTTGCAATAATAGGACCTAATGGAGATGAGTCTGTTTTACCAGAAAGTATAACTAAGGTTTTAATAGATAATGGTTCAGTTAAAGGAATAATAATAACCAATGGTGATCTTTATTTATTAGGTGAAATTGACTTTATAGGCTCAATTATAACAACTGATAATATTTATATTTATAATAATGGTATAAAAAAATTTAATCACAATACTAATATTGTTTCAAAGTTAATTTATGAAAATAATATTACAAATATATTTAAAAATAATTCAAACAATAAAATAGCTTTAGAGAGTGATATAAATATTAATAAAACAGAGAAGGGAAATGGTATACAAGTTGCAGATTTAATAGAAGTTAGCAATTGGAAACTTATAAGATAAATGATAGGTGATTAGTATATGAGACTGATAAATAGAAAAGGGTTTACAGTTTTAGAACTCTTGATTTCATTAGCGTTTGCTAGTTTATTAATACTAATGATATCTACATTATTTTTAACGAATATCAATTCTTATAATAAAGAGGATGTTATTTTAGAACTTCAATATCAAGGGCAAATAGTTTTAAATTATTTTTCAGATAGAGTTATGGAGGCTAAGGGGATTATAGAAATAGTAGATATAAATAATATTGATTCATTAAATAGAGATTCCGAAATTAACATCAAAAAAGTTATATTTAGAACTAATGATAATGGAGTTATTTTTGAAGTTAAGTCTAATAATAAGTTTTTTTACGGTGAAGGTCTTGCTGGTTCAGCAACAACAGAAATTGCTGATTATATAGAGTCAATTATTTTAAAACCTTTGCCAATAGGGAAAAAATTTTCAGAAGCTGATGGTACAGAAATAACAGTAAATTTAAGAAAAGGAAATATTATTGAAAGCTATAATACTAAAGTGTTTTTTAGAAATAAGAATTAACGGGTGGCGATAATATGTTTAAGAAATTAATTACATCTTTCTTAGTAATTACTGTGATTTTCAATTTAGTAATAGTTGATAAATATACATTTGCAGAATTTAAAGAAGAAGTAAAAGCACCAATCAATTTAATAAGAAATTTAGATAAAAATCAATATCAAATAGGAGAAGAATTTATTATTAGCTATACGATACAACCTCAAAATTTATCAATCGATAATGTGTATCCAGAATATTACCTCAAGGACAAAGAGATAGTTTTAGTCATGGATGTTTCGGGTAGTATGAAAGATAAGATTAATATGAATCAAAGTAAAGAAATAATAGAAATAAGAGAGCACATTGAAAAGATAACAAATATTTTAGAAACAAAAAGAATAGCAAGTATACCAGTTACTTTCATAAGAAGGAATGCAGTAGATATAGAAAATATGCTGAAAAGTATAGAAGAGAATTTAGAATCCATCAAAAGAAATGTAGGGAAAGTAAAAGTTAATAACAAAAAAATAAATAAAGAAATAGAGGACATAGATAATAATATTGCCAGCATAAGAAATAATTTAAAAGAAATAGAAGTTAATAAAAAAGTTATAAAAAATATAAGAAAGATAAGAAATAGTATAAGAAATATAATGGAAAGTATAAATAAAGTAAAAAAATTTTTAAAAATTAATAAAACAACAAGAATAGAAGCGATGAAGTTTGTAACAAAGCGTTTTTTAGAAAAATTAAAAGATGATGATAGAGTAAAAGTTAGTTTAATACCTTATGATACAAGAGCTTGGGATTCAAGTTATGAAGGTAAAGAATTTGCAGACTTATCTAATAATAAGCATTATAATGAATTAATTAAAGATATAGATAGTTTACAACCTTATGGCGGTACTAATATAGGTGACGGTTTAAGGAAAGCTTATTATAAACTAAAAAATTCAACTAACAAAAGTGCTAGAAAGTATTTAATACTGATGACTGATGGGGAGCCTACAGCTTATAGTTTTAAGAATCGTATGTATTATTTTGGTGATGGTAATAATTACTATACTTGGGGTGGCAGTATTGCTGATTATTGGGATTTAAAGTATGCAAAATTAGTTGGAGAAAAATTGATAAGAAAAGGCGGATTAGAGATCAAATCGTTTATGATAGGTTTTAGTAATGATACAAATCTAGTTAAGCTAAAACAAATAGCTGATAGTTCAGGTGGATACTTTAAAAAGGCAGAAGATGGAGATGTATTAGATGAAGTATATCAATCTTTAGCAGACGAAATTTGTAGTGACTTGCCAATACATAATGTATTTTTTAAAGAAACGATACCAGATGGGTTTGAGATATTAAGTGCATCAGAAGGATTAAAAGTTGAAGATAATACTGTAATTGGTAATATTGGAAGTATAACATATAAATTAGATAAAGAGCGAAAAGAGTTCATAGCTGAGCCAATATATTTTTGGATAAAAGTAAAAGCAAATAAAGTAGGAAAATATCAATTGGGAAATATAGAAGGTGAAAATAAATCATATGTTAGCTATAAAGATATAGATGGAAAGGAAAGAATTAGGTATTTTCCCGTAATTGATATATCAGTTTATGAGACAGAACCTCCTATTTTAGATGCAGAATTAATTTTTGAAACTGATTCTGTAAATAAAGTATTAAATATTTCAGTAAATGAGCCATCTTTTATTGAAGTATTGTACAATGATGAAGTCATAAATACTATTGATTGTAGAGAAGATTCTTTTGAAATTGATGAAATAAAAGAATTTATGATAAATTTACAACAAGATATTCAAAACAACAGTTTGATTATAACAGCTACAGATTTATCAGGAAATAAGGTTATAGAGACAGTGCCTTATTTATGTTTAGATTCAATAAATTTAGAGGAGTATGAGCATAATGATTTAGAAAGACCTGTTTGGCTAGGGTTATCAACAGAAGAGAATTCAATTATAGAAGAAATTCTAATAAATGGGGTTAAGGTTCAGGAAAATAAAGTTACTGATAAAGGGGTTTATGCAGCTAATGTTGTTTTAATAGATGGATTGAATGAGATTTTAGTGAAAGCGAGGAATCAATATAATAATATAATTTATAAAACTTTTAGAATAGATGTTGACGCAAAATCACCTCTAATAGATACTGAGTTAAAGGATTTCAAATTAATAACTAATTTTGATGAAAAAGTTGAAAAGGTATGGCTTGAATCCGATTTAAACAATGATGAAGTTATTTCTGAAGATGAGATTTTCGATAATAGTAACATCAATATCCTATATAATGAAATTAATACAAAAGCGGAGATTACATTGACTGAAAAATTTTCTAATAAGCAAATAAAAATAAAGGCTAAAGATTTAAATGGTAATATTGGATTTATAACTCTAAATTTACCTAAATTGAATAGAATTATAGGCCATGGGATTCTAGTAAATGGTGTTCAATTAAAGAAATATGAAGACAATAGTATTAATATTGTGAATGGTTATGAAGTTAAATTTGGTATTATTTTTAGGATAGATAGTGAAGCAGATACTTTAACTTTACATTTAAATAAAGATAGGATTAATAAAGTTAAGTTACTAGGGGAACTTAAATTTGATATATATATAATTAATGAAGGTTCTATTGTACGTAAAGTAACAATAAATCAACAGGATATAAATATACAATCTAGTGATAATGAAATAATTGTGAATATTGACTTGGGAAAGTATAGTGATATTTTTGAAAGTAAATTATTATTGGTATATACATTTAGACCTTTAGTTGAGAATTTAGATACAGAAGGCCTTAGTATTTTAAATAGATTTTCTATAAATGATAGTGTAAAAGATTTAGAGATTAATATAAAACCTTTACCTAAAATCGAGTAAAGTTAGGTAGGTGTAATAATTGATTTTTAACTCAAAAGAAATTAAAGGTTTAACTGTCATAGAATTGCTAGTTGTGCTTACTTTAATATCTTTAGTACTATTAATAGTTATTCCTAAAATAAAAATTAATGACTATGAATTATTGGAACAAGGTAAAATGTTATGTAATGACATTCGAAATATTAGAATGTTAAGAATGGCGGAAGGTGGAGCTTATAGAATATTACTAGAGGAAAAAAGTTATAGAGTATTAAAAGGTACAATCCAAATTAATAAAGTAGATTTAAAAGATAATTATAAATTAATTTATTCTCAAAGTGAGATTATGTTCAATCTAAATGGTGCTCCAACTTATGGAGGTACTACGATAAGGCTACTTGATTTAGAAACAAATAGATACTGTGAAATAACAATCGTACCTGCAAGTGGGAGGATACTAATGACAGATATAAAAGATTAATTGTAAGAGGTGATTAAATGAAGTTATACAATTATATGGAAGATGTTGTTGTTAGAATGATAGATTTAGTAATTGAAAAATATCCAAAAGTTTGTAAATGTAAAAAATGCAAGTTGGATATTGCGGCCATTGCATTAAATAATTTACCACCAAGATATATAGTTACTGAAAAAGGAGAACTATTTACAAAAGTAGATGGTATGGAAGTACAGTTTGATGTAGATGTTTTGAAAGAAGTTACAAAGGCGATTGAAATAGTTTCAAAAAAACCGAAACATGATAGTGATATATGGTGATAAAATGAAAAAAAAGAATATAGTTTTAATAGGATTTATGGGTACTGGTAAAACTTATATTGGTAAGCATATTTCGAAAAAACTAAATATGGAATTTTATGATACTGACAGTATAATTGAAAGAGATTGTGAATGTAGAATAAGTTATATATTCGAAAAATATGGTGAAAGTTATTTTAGAAAAATTGAAAGTAAAGTTATATCAAAAATATCTAAAAAGGAAAACATAGTGATTTCAACTGGTGGTGGAATAGTATTAAATAAAAGTAATATAGAAATACTTAAGGAAAAGGGGATTATATTTCTTTTAGATGGTAATTTTAATACAATTATTAATAATCTATATGGTAATATAGAAAAAAGACCTTTATTAAAAGGTACAGATTGGGAGAAAAAAGCTGTAGAGCTTTTTTTAAGAAGAAAAGAACTGTATTATAATAGTGCAGATTATATTATTAACATAGATAATAAAAATAGAGATGTCATTGCTGAAGAAATTATAAATATTTATAATTTGCAAAAGTAGTTATAAAGTTATTCTATTCAAAGAATTGGATTTATGGTAATATATAATAAGAATGTTTAAGGATGTGTTTTTCAAATATGAAGAAGATATTAGTTATACATGGACCAAACCTAAATATGCTTGGATTTAGAGATAAAAGAATATATGGAAATATTAATTTAGAAAATCTTAACGAAATGATTAAAAACAAAGGTAGAGATTTAGGTGTAGAAGTTGAAACTTTTCAATCAAATTATGAAGGAGATATTATTGATAAAATACATATTGCTAAAGATTATTACGATGGAATAATAATTAATCCTGGAGCGTATACACATTACAGTATTGCAATTAGAGATGCAATAGAAATATTGGATATTCCAACAATAGAAGTGCATTTGACAAACATTTATAAAAGAGAGGAATTTAGACATAAGTCAGTGATAGCTCCAGTTTGTACAGGTCAAATATGTGGACTAGGTTATTTAGGATATATTATAGCTATAGAAGCACTATATGAAATTATTGCTGGAGGTGATAAATCTGATAGTCAATAATGTAAGAATTGAAAAATTAAAGAAACACATGAAAGAAGTTAATATAGATTCTGTAATTATTTTCAAGCCAGAAAATAGAAGATATATAAGTGGGTTTACAGGAACTTCAGGATATGTAATAATAACTGGCGAAGAAAATTATGTAGCTACTGATTTTAGATATCTAGAACAGGTGAGTAAGCAATGTGAAGGATTCAAAGTAATTGAATTAAATTCAGTACATACAATTTTTGATGTATTAAACGAATTAAAAGTTAAAAGGCTAGGTATTGAGGATAATTTTGTAACTTTGCAATTTGTTAATAATTTAGAAGAAAAATGTAGCAATATAAACATAGTACCACTTAATGGAGCTTTAGAAAATATAAGAATGATAAAAGATAAAGAAGAAATTGAACTAATAAAAAGCGCAGCTGAAATTACAGATAAAGCATTTAATCATATATTAGATTTTATTAAGGTTGGAGTAAAAGAGTTAGATATAGCTATAGAGTTAGAATATTTTATGAAAAAACTAGGTGCAGAAGGACCTTCATTTAAATTTATAATAGCATCAGGAAAAAGGTCTGCAATGCCACATGGAGTAGCTTCTGATAAAATAATTGAAGAAGGTGATTTTGTAACTATTGATATAGGGTGTATTTATAAAGGATATTGTTCTGACATGACTAGAACTATTGTTATGGGGAAAGCTAATGAAAAGCAGAAAAAAATATATAATATTGTACTGGAAGCTCAAAAAGAGTCGCTTAAGGCAATAAAACCAGGTATAAAAGGTTTTGAAGTAGATAAAATAGCAAGAGATATTATTGATAGTTATGGTTATGGAGAATGTTTCGGGCATGGTTTAGGTCATGGAGTTGGTTTAGAGATCCATGAAAATCCGAGACTTGCACAAAATGAAATGGGTAAAATAGTTTTAAAACCAGGTATGATTATTACAGATGAACCTGGTATATACATACCTAACTTTGGAGGAGTTAGGATCGAGGATTTAGTTTTAGTTACAGAAGATGGCTATAAAGTGCTGTCTAAAACAACAAAAGAATTAATAGAAATAAGTTAATGGGAGGTATTGTAATGATTTCAGCAGGAGATTTTAGAAAAGGTCTAACTTTTGAAATGGACGGTGAAATTTATCAAGTTATTGACTTTCAACATGTTAAACCTGGAAAAGGTGCAGCTTTTGTTAGAACAAAAATTAAAAATTTAAAAACTGGTGCAATTAAAGATATTGCTTTCAATCCATCTGATAAGTTCCCTAAAGCTCATATTGAAACAAAAGAAATGCAATATCTTTATAATGATGGGGAATTATATTATTTTATGGATACTGAAACATATGAACAAATACCATTAAATTATGATAAAGTAGAGCATGCATTAAAGTATATTAAAGAAAATGATGTAGCAGTTATGAGATTCCATGAAGGTAAGCCGTTTGAGGTAGTACCTCCTAATTTTGTTGAGTTAGTTGTTACGCATACAGAACCAGGAGTTAAGGGAGATACTGCAACAGGTGGAACAAAGCCAGCTACTGTTGAAACTGGAGCTGTAGTACAAGTTCCATTATTCATAAATATTGGGGATAAAATAAAGATTGACACTAGAACAGGTGAGTATTTATCAAGAGTATAGGCAATAATAATTTTAAGATTAACAAATAAAATAGGAGGTGCATCTCATGGATTACTTATATGAGAAGATTGCTTATCTAAGAGGATTAGCTGAAGGACTTGATATTGATGAATCAACAAAAGAAGGCAGATTACTTATGCATATTATTGATACTTTAGAAGATTTTTCAGATGCGATTAGTGAGCTATATGAAGAACAAGAGGAATTAGAAGAGTATGTAGATGCAATTGATGAGGATTTAACTGAAGTAGAGGATGAATTGTTTGGTGAAATTGACGAAGATGATTTATTTGATGATGATTTTCTATATGATGAAGAAGATGATATAGATTATGTAGAAATACAATGCCCAAGTTGTAATGAAATGATATATTTTGAAAGAGACCTTTTAGATGAAGAAGATACAGAATGCCCAAATTGTCACGCAACAATAGAATTAAAAGATAAATAATTAAAGCCTGATGTCTAAGACATCAGGCTTTAATTATTTATCTAATATTTTAATATATTAATCATATTATTTAATATTATTCATACTTATTTATAAAGGGGGGACAGGTTATGAAAGAACAAATGATTAAAGTTTATGAAAATAATTTATATAAAAAAACAGATGGATTTGAACAGATATTAAGATATTTAGACCTTGACTTATCAAACATTTTGAAAAAGATACCTTTATTAACTAGAAAACGTGTTGAAGAAATAAGACTAAGAATAGGCAGACCTTTAGCTATTAATTATGATGGAAAAGATTTATTTATAAAAGATAATGGTGCTTTAACAGAAAATGTATATGATGCTTATATAGTAAATGAAAAGAATATTAAAAATACTTTTCAATTAATAAGTAATTATTCAATATATGCTTTTGAGGAAGAGATTCGAAATGGATTTATTACAATTAGTGGTGGGCATAGAATTGGTATTACTGGAAAAGTATTATATAGAAATAACAATATTTATACAATAAAAGAAATTTCATCTTTAAATATAAGAATAGCTCGTGAAAAAAAAGGTGTATCTGATAGAGTTATTAAATACGTAATTAAAAATAAAAACACAATATATAATACTTTGATTGTTTCTCCTCCACAATGTGGAAAAACAACATTACTCAGGGATTTGATTAGGAATTTGAGTAATGGCATTCCTAAATTAAATTTTCATGGTTTAAAAATAGGGGTTGTTGATGAAAGAACTGAAATAGCAGGTATTTATAAAGGTTATCCACAAAAGGATATTGGTCTTAGAACGGATGTATTGGATAGTTGCCGTAAACATGATGGTATGATGCTCTTATTAAGATCAATGTCTCCAAATGTAATTGCTACAGATGAATTAGGAGAAGAGAAAGATATTGTTGCTATTCACCAAGCTTTAAAAGCAGGGGTTAAGATTATTTCAACAGTACATGGTGAAAGTATTAATGATCTACTAACAAGACCTTATTTAAAACAGATTTTAAAAGAGAATATATTTGAGAGAATTATATTATTAAGTAATAGAAAAGGTGTAGGAACAATAGAGGATATCATAGATGGTAAGACTTATAAATCAATTATTAAGAAAGAGGTATAGGTTATGTTTATAATTAGAGTAATTACTAGTATAACAATAATACTTTCTTGTACTTTTATAGGCTATTATTTAGCAAATCGATATAATAAAAGATTTATAAATTTAGTAAAGTTACAGAATTGCATACAGTTATTAGAAACAGAAATTGTATATTGTTCCACACCATTACCAGAAGCATTGGAAAATGTATACAATAAATGTGACAAGAGTGTTTCTTTTATATTCAAAGATTTAAAAGATTCACTATTAGTTAATAAGCAAATGAATGTGTATGAAGCTTTTTTTCAACAGGCAGAAAATTTATCTAAAAAACTACATCTAAATTTTGAAGATATAGAAACCTTAATGTCATTAGGAAGAGTTTTAGGAATAAGCGATAGAGATGATCAACAAAAACATTTTAAACTTGTGTTAACACAACTGGAAAACTGTCAAAAAGATGCAGAAGAAAAAAAACAGGTAAATGAAAAACTTTACAAAAACTTAGGTATATTAACAGGATTAGCCATAGTAATTCTTTTATTTTAGATGAAGGGAGAGTTAATATGAATGTTGATTTAATTTTTAAAATAGCTGCTATTGGAATACTAGTGTCTGTATTGAATCAAGTTTTAATAAGAGCAGGTAGAGAAGAACAGGCTATGATGACTACATTAGTAGGATTAGTAGTTGTACTAATGATGGTTATAAATTTGATTAGTAAATTATTTGATAATGTAAAAACAATATTTAACTTATATTGATAGGATGATGCTTATGGAAATTGTACAGATTGTTGGAATAGGCATTATAGCTACTATTTTGGCTGTTTTATTAAAACAGGAGAAGCCAGAAATATCTTTACAAATTAGTATAATAACAGGTTTAATAATTTTTATTTTTGTTATTTCAAAGTTAAGTTATGTGATTAAGGTGCTAAGTAGTTTAGCTCAAAGAATTGATATAGATTTCATATATTTTTCTACAATACTTAAAATTATTGGTATTGCATATATAGCTGAATTTGGTGCTCAGATTTCAAGAGATGCAGGAGAAGAGACAATAGCATCTAAAATTGAATTAGCCGGGAAAATACTGATAATGGCTTTATCAATACCAATATTATTAGCAGTATTAGATTTAATTTTAAAAATAATGCCATAGGATTTAGGTGGTACTAATGAGTAATAAATTTCTACTATTATTAATAATAATTTTATGTTTTATACCAGAGTATGTTGTTGCAGTAGGAGATAATATTGGAGTAGATAATATTATAGAAGAACAACTTGAAAAATTAAATATAAAAGAATTACAAAGCATTATTGATAATATTACAAAAAATAATGAGCAATATTTAAATAAAATAGATATTTTAACTTATATAAAATCTTTACTAAAAGGTGAAAAAGTATTTTCTTTTGAAGAAGTATTAAAAAATTTTCTGACTTTAATATTTAAAGAAATAATAATTAATTCAAAACTATTGGGACAGATTTTGATATTAGCAATTCTTTGTGCAGTATTAACAAATATTCAAAGTGCGTTTGAAAGGAATACGGTTGGTGAATTAGCGTTTTATGTTTGTTATATGTTGTTAATTGCTATTGCAATGAAAAGTTTTGTAGTTTCAATGAGTTTAGCTAACAAAGCTATAGATGAAATGGTTTTATTTATGCAGGCTTTGTTGCCAATTTTAATAACTCTTTTATTGGCAGTAGGAGGAATTACAAGTGCAGCTATTTTTAAGCCAATTATTCTTAGTAGTGTGAGTATAATGAGCACATTTATGAAAAATATTATATTACCTTTGATTTTTTTTTCAGCAATAATAGGAATAATTAGTAAATTATCTGATAAAGTGCAGATTTCAAAATTATCTAGTGTTATTAGACAAATAACAACTACCATATTAGGTATGTTATTAACTATTTTCTTAGGTATTATGTCAATTCATGGAGTTGCAACCTCAAAATTAGACGGGGTTACTATTAAAACAGCAAAATTTGCAGTAGATTCTTTTATACCAATTGTAGGTGGTTTTCTATCTGAGGCTATTGATACTGTTATTAGTTGTTCTTTACTACTAAAAAATGCTATAGGTGTAATTGGGTTAATTTTAATATTTATGATTTGTGTTATTCCAATTGTTAAAATAATATCTTTAATTTTAATTTATAAATTTACAACTGTTGTAATTGAACCAATTTCAGATAGTAGAATAATTCAATGCTTAAACGAAATTTCGAAATCTCTTATGATGATATTCGCTGTAATTATTTCAGTAGGCATAATGTTTTTTATAGCTGTTACAATAATTGTTGGAGCTGGCAATATAACGACTATGTTAAGGTAGAGGTGGTAATTTTTGATAAGTTTACTGCGACAGTGGAGTATTACAATAGTGACATTGGTTGTACTTATAACTTTTCTTGAAATAATATTACCTAAGAGTGATCTGAAAAAATATATAAATATTACAACTGGTTTTCTTTTAATAATTACAATATTAAATCCATTCATAAAATTGTTAAGTAGCGATATAAATATAGAAAAAGAAGTATTTAAAAATATTATGTTGAATTCAGAAAAAAATTTTTACATAAATGATGATTATAGGAGAAATCAAGAAAATCAAACAATAAAATTGTATAAAGATAAAATTAAAAGACATATAAAAAAAACTATTGAAGATAATTTTAGATATAAAGTTATAGAAATAAATATCGATGTTGAAAAAAAAGAAACAGAAAATTTTGGGAAAATAAAAAAAATAAATTTAGTATTAAGTCAAGAATATACTGCTTTAGAAAATAAAAATACTTATGATAAGTGCTCCATAAATATTGAGCCAGTAGAAGAAATAGAAGTTAATTTAAAAAGTATCGAGACAGAAAAGATAGAAAATAGTGAGAGGATTGATTCTAAAGTAGATGAAATAAAAACACTAATTTCGAATAATTATAAGCTGCCAAAAGAAAGCATTTCAATTATATACCAGTGAAAGGTTAGGAGGATTTTTATGAAAATACTAGATTTATTAAAAGAAAAGTTTGATAATAATAATCTTATGACTACACTAATGATAATTATTATTTTAGGAGCAATTATTTTGATAGCTACAAGTTCTTTAGTGGAAGAAACCAGCAAAAAAAACGTACCTAAAACAGTTTTGTATAAAGAAAGTAGCATTTCACAAAAAAACAGTAAAATAATAGAAGATTATGCAAATACAATTGAAAAAAAATTAGAAGATATA
The DNA here is from genome assembly GCF_001730685.1 of Caloranaerobacter ferrireducens. Classification (NCBI taxonomy): domain Bacteria; kingdom Bacillati; phylum Bacillota; class Tissierellia; order Tissierellales; family Thermohalobacteraceae; genus Caloranaerobacter; species Caloranaerobacter ferrireducens. The sequence goes on from NZ_MDJR01000001.1 coordinate 731,008, forward strand.
TTGAGTAAGATAAAGGGAGTTGGAGAGGTTAAAGTAATGGTAACACTAGAAGATACAGCCGAGAGGATACCAGCAATCAATACAACTAAAACGGAAGAAAAAACAAGTGAAAAAGATTCAAAGGGAGGTATTAGAGAAGTTTTTAAACAAGATTATTCAGAACAAGTAGTTACTAATGGCAACAATAATAATGCATTAGTAATAATTAAAGAAGTTAAACCAAAAGTAAAAGGAGTTATTGTAGTAGCAGAAGGGGCAGATGATTTATACATAAAGGAAAAACTTTATAATGCTGTAAAAACAGTATTGGGAATAAGTGGTAATAAAGTAGAAATATTTTCTAGTAATTAATAGGGGGGAGAGATGTATGGTTATTAAGAAAAGAACTTTATTATTAGTATCATTGATAATAGTTTTGACAATTATTGGTTATATTAATCATTCAATCACTAAACAGGCATTATTAGAAACTACAAGTGAATATGAGAGGTATGAAGATAAGAATTTAGAAGATGTATTTATGGAGGATAATAAAACTGTAGAAACTATTTCTACTGATTATATACAAAATGAAGATATAAATAAAGATGATAAAATTATTGATAGTAAAGATAGTGCTATATCCTCATTAACAAATAAAACTGAAAATGCAATAGAAGAAAGTATTACAAAAGAAGAAAATCGTAAGAGTAATAATTATTTTGTAGAATATAGACTTTCGAGAGATAAATTACGTGCAAGTTTAGTTGAAAGACTAAATAATATTATTAATAATGAAAAAACAGATGCAGAGATCAGGAAAAAAGCACAAGAAGAAATAATAAGAATTGGGAATATTTCAGAGAAAGAATTATTAATTGAAGGTTTAATAAAAGCTAAAGGGTTTGAAGACGCACTCGTTTTTTTAAAAGATGATAGTGTAAGAGTAATTGTTTCAGCAGATATACTTAGTGAGCAGGATGTAATGAAAATTCTGGAAATAGTCAAAAGTGAGACTGATTTTGAACCTTCAGCAATAAAAATAATGAAAAAGTATTAGTTGTATTTGTCAAATGTTGATGGGTTTGGTATAATATTTATGTGTTGTAGAGATTTTAGGGGGTGAAGTAAATGGCTGAGATAAATAATAAAGCTAGTGAATATGGACAAATTAAAATAGCAGATGAAGTTGTAGGTATTATTGCAGGGTTAGCTGCAACTGAAGTAAAAGGAGTTGCAGGTATGAGTGGCGGAATTGCTGGTGGTATTTCAGAAATGCTAGGAAGAAAAAATTTATCAAAAGGTGTAAAAGTAGAAGTAGGAGAGAAGGAAGCTGCAATAGATTTATACATAATTGTTGAATATGGAGCTAAGATACCTGAAGTAGCATGGGAGATACAAGAGAGCGTAAAAAACGCGGTACAGACTATGACAGGTTTAAATGTAGTAGAAGTAAATATACATGTTCAAGGTGTTCATATAGAAAAAGAAACTAAGGAAGAAGAACAACAGTTGCAACCAAGAGTACGATAATAGATTTAAACCCTCTGATTTTTCAGAGGGTTAATTTAAATATTTTTAAGGAAGGTGTTATAATGAATATATTTGATAGAATTGTTTTTGCGGTTTTCACTATATTTCTTGTATTAATTTCAATTGTTATAATTGTACTGCCTTTTAATATAATACAAAATAATATTATTGATGAGATAGTCATCTTTTTAAATAACCTAGAAGGGAAGTATTGGATAATATTAATAGGTTTAGCAGTATTGTTAATAAGTTTAAGACTTTTATTTTCTGGAGTTAAAAGAAATAAAAAGAGTAAATATATAATTAAATACACAAGTTTAGGAGAACTTAAGATATCAACTCAAACAATAGAAGGTTTAACTTATAGTGTTACAAATAGTTTTAATGAAATAAAAGATGTTAAGGCAAATGTTGAAATAATTGATGATGAACTAATAATATTGATTAATGTAAGAGTCAGTCCTAATGTTAATATACCTGAGATAATTTTCAAAATACAAGAAAAGGTAAAAGAACATGTTCAAAATTGTTCTGGAATTAAGGTTAGAGAAGTTAAGTTTAAGATTAGTGAAATTGCTTCTCAAGTTAGGACAATTAAGTAAATAAGAGGTGTTAAAAGTGTATAAAGATAAATTAATAGAATTATTCCAAAAACATCAAGGTAAAATAATTGGTAGTGTATTAGGTTTTTTAATTGCAATAATTGTTCTTTTGATTGGCTTATTTAAAACGTTGTTTATTTGTATGTGTGTTTATGCTGGTTACTATTTTGGTAATAAAATTGATAAGAGAGAAGATTTAAAGGAAATACTTGATAGAATTTTACCACCAGCTAAATATAGATAATACATACTTTTTAAAATATAAGGAAAAATAATACAACAAGAGATGAGGTGTATAAGTATGAGTAGAAAAATTGCAAGAGAAACAGCTGTAAAGTTATTATATCAAATGGAGATAAATGAAGATTTTACAGAACAAACAAAAGAGAATTTTTTAAAAAATAATCGTTTTAAAAAAGATGAAATAGAGTATCTAGATAGAGTTTTTAAACATATAATTGAAAAATTATCAATAATAGATTCAAAAATAGAAAAATATTCAGAAGGATGGAAAATAAATAGAATAGCAAAAGTAGATTTATCTATCTTAAGATTAGCGATATTTGAAATAATGTATATGGATGATATACCTGTTGAAGTTTCAATAAATGAAGCTCTTGAAATTAGCAAAAAATATAGTACAGAAGAATCTAGTAGATTTATTAACGGATTATTGGGTGGCTTTGTAAAAGAATGGAATGATATTAATGGGTAGTTATCATCTAGGAATAGATACGAGTGCATATACAACTTCTGTTGCAGTATTAAATGATGATGGCAAAATAATTATTGATTTGAGGAAATTATTAAAAGTAAAGAAAGGAAGCTTAGGATTAAGGCAACAAGAAGCAGTTTTTCAGCACATAAATAATCTACCTGAAATATTTAATCGCATAGCAAATGAAATTGAAGTAAATAAAATTAAAACTGTATCAGCTAGTGTAAAACCAAGAAGTATTACAGATTCTTATATGCCAGTTTTTAAGGTTGCACAAGGACATGCATTTATATTAGCAAAAGTTTTAGGCGCAGATTATAAAGAGTTCTCACATCAAGATGGACACATAGCAGCAGGTATTTTAAGTTGTACTATTCAACATTTAGAAAGATTCTTAGCCTTACATATTTCAGGAGGGACTACAGAGCTTTTACTCATAGAAAATAAAAATAATAATTTTTCAATAGAACAAATAGGTGGTACTTTAGATATTAGTGCTGGACAGTTAATAGATAGAATAGGAGTTGAGTTAGGATTACCTTTTCCTTGTGGTCCATATTTGGACGAACTATCAATTAGTGGTAGTTTTATAGAAAAGGATATTCCAGTTAGTACTAATACAACATGGATAAATTTTTCTGGTCCAGAGACTTTTTTCAAAAGGATTATAAAACAGCACATTGATAGACCAGAGAATGTAGCATTAGCACTATTTAATTGTATTGCTAGATCTTTAAGTAATATTATTGAAGAAGCAATTAGAGTATTTAAAATAAATAATATTTTAGTTGTAGGGGGTGTTGGATCTAATATTTATATAAGAAAGAAGTTGGAGGATGATATAGTTAATAAAGGTATTGGGAAATTGTTTTTTCCGGATAGAAAATTTTGTACTGACAATGCTATTGGAATAGCATATCTTGGATTAACTAAAGATGGATTATAGGATTATAGGAGGGGGAGTTTTATGAAAAACAATATTATTAATGGTAAAGAAATAGCTAAAAATATAAGAGCTAATCTAGCTAAAGAAATTGAAATGATTAAATCAAAATATGGAAAGGTTCCTGGTTTAGCAGTAATTTTAGTAGGAAATGATCCAGCTTCACATACTTATGTTTCGATGAAGGAAAAAGCATGTAAGAAAATAGGTATGTATTCAGAAGTTCATCGTTTAAGTGAAAATACTACTCAAGATCAAATAATTGATTTAATAGATAAATTAAATAAAGATGATAAGATAGATGGAATATTAGTACAATTGCCTTTACCAAAAGGAATTAATGAAAATATTGTTAATTATAGAATATCACCTGAAAAGGATGTAGATGGTTTTCATGCTGTAAACGCTGGTAATTTATTTTTAGGTGAAAAAGGGTTTATTCCTTGTACACCTAAAGGAATTATAAGATTAATTAAAGAAACTGGTATTGAGATCGAAGGCAAAAATGCGGTTGTTGTTGGAAGAAGTAACATTGTGGGTAAACCTACAGCTATTTTACTACTAAACGAAAATGCAACTGTTAAAATATGTCATTCGCGTACTAAAGATTTAGCTAAACATGTTAAAGAGGCTGACATTTTAGTTTCAGCAGTTGGTAAACCTGAAATAATAAAAGGGGAAATGATTAAAGAAGGAGCAGTAGTTATTGATGCAGGAACTACAAAAGTTAATGGGAAATTAGTTGGTGATGTGGAATTTGATTTAGCAAAAAATAGAGCTTCTTGGATAACTCCAGTTCCTGGCGGAGTAGGGCCAATGACTATAGCTATGCTTTTAGAAAATACATTGGAGGCATTTAAAAAGAGATGGAAATTAGAGCCTTAACAGTTAGTGAATTAAATAATTATTTGAAAAGGGTTCTAATTAATGATCCGATTTTAAATTCCATTAATGTTGAAGGTGAGATATCAAACCTAAAGCAACATAAAAGTGGACATTTATATTTCTCTCTAAAAGATCAAAAATCTAAAATTAATTGCGTTATGTTTAGTAACGAAGTACAAAAAATTAGGTTTAATATTGAAAATGGGTTGAATGTAATTATCTCTGGATATGTTTCAGTATATGAAAGAGATGGTTTATATCAGTTGTATGTAAGAAGTATTAAACCAGTTGGATTAGGAGAGTTGTATTTAGCATTTGAACAATTAAAGAGAAAACTGCAAGATGAAGGTTTGTTTGAAAAAGAAAAGAAAAAAAAGTTACCCTATTTACCAAAAAAAGTAGGGGTAGTGACTTCTTCATCAGGAGCTGCCATTAAGGATATAATTAAAGTTATGAAAAGAAGATTGCCTTCTGCTAACATAATTATTTATCCTGTATTAGTACAAGGAAATAAAGCAGCTGATGAAATAAGTAATGCTATAAAATTTTTTAATAAAAGATATGATATCGATGTGATAATTGTTGGCAGGGGCGGTGGGTCAATTGAAGAGTTATGGGCGTTTAACGAAGAAAAAGTTGCAAAAGCTATTTACGAATCTAAAGTACCTATTGTATCTGCAGTAGGACATGAAACAGATTTTACAATTTCAGATTACGTAGCTGATTTAAGAGCACCGACACCATCAGCTGCTGCTGAGTTAGTAGCTCCTAATATAATTGAATTAAAAGAAAAGATTTCTTTGCAATATAAAAGGTTAATAAAATCATATGAAAATTATATCAAAAACAAAGGGAATTTAATAAAAAATTATAGAATATCGATAACAAGTAATAGATTTACAGAAAAAATTATAGTTAAAAAGCAAAAATTAGAATATTGCTATAAGGAACTGTTAAACAGTTTTGATGGATACATTAGTAATAATTTGAATAAAATTACTTTTTTAAACGAAAAACTTAATAGTTTGAATCCTAAAAGAGCTTTGAATAGAGGATTTGCAGTACCTATAAAAGAAAATGGGAAAATAGTGAAAAGTATCGATGAAGTAATTAACGGTGAAATTTTGACACTAATATTAGGTAATGGATTGATAAAGGTAAAGGTTGTAGGAAAATCCAATCTACTAGGGGTTGATAGTAAGTGAAAGAAAAAACTGAAAATATTAAATTTGAAGAAGCATTAGAAAAATTTGAACAAACAGTAAGAAAAATAGAAAGTGGGCAACTTACTTTAGATGAAACTATAGAAGAATTTACGAAAGGTATTAAATTATATAATTACTGCTTAAAAAAGTTAAATGAAGCTGAAGGGAAAATTAAAATGATTGTAGAGAAAGAAAATGGAAAATATGATGAAATAGATTTTACAATATAGTATATAGGAGGATAGTATGGAATTAAAGCAAGAATTGGAAAAATATAAAAATATAGTAGATAAAGAACTAGATAAAATACTACCAAATTACAACACACCACAAAAAAGAATTTTTGAAGCAATGAGATATAGTATATTTGCAGGAGGTAAAAGATTAAGACCAATATTAACATTAAAAACATGTGAATTAGTTGGTGGAAACTATAAGGATGCTATAAAATTTGCTCTTTCAATAGAAATGATACATACATATTCGCTTATACATGATGATTTACCATCTATGGATAATGATGATTACAGGAGAGGGAAACTAACAAATCACAAAGTATTTGGCGAAGGGATCGCTGTACTTGCTGGTGATGGTTTGTTAAATCTAGCTTTTGAAATAATGATAAACGATATTATAAATGATATTGATAAATATAAAAAGAAAATTGAAGCATTAAAAGTGATAGCAGAAGCTGCTGGTGTTTTTGGAATGATTGGTGGACAGGTTGTGGATATAATTTCTGAAGGGAGAAATATAGACGAAGATACTTTATTGTATATACATGAGAAAAAAACTTCTGCATTAATAGAAGCATCAATACTTGCAGGAGCAATAATTGGTGGTGCATCGTCAGATGAATTAAAACGTTTAAGTACTTATGCTAGAGCAATAGGTATTGGATATCAGATAAGAGATGATATTTTAGATAAAATCGGTGATTCAGAAAAATTAGGCAAAAAAGTTGGAAGTGATGAGGAAAACAATAAGGTAACGTATTTAACTTTTTATGAAATTGAAGATGCCGTTAAAAAAACGGAACAATTGTGTAAAGACGCTATTATAGCACTAAATAGTTTTGATGAAGAAAAGGTGAAATTCTTTGAAGAACTAGCCCAATATTTAGTTTATAGAGAGAATTAATTCTATTTTGTCTATATTTAGTTTTTTAGTTTTTTTTAGTTCATATTACCATAAATAAGAGTTTGAATTAGTGAATTATTTATGCTATAATATCATCTACTTGGAGTGGTGCAGTATTCTAGTCAGACCAGCTAATTCTGAAGGCGGGGCTAAAAATCCGTCAAAGGGCATATCGATGAAGTTCCTGGTTACGGCTGCTGACGCCCAGTCGGGGGTCGTTTCTGGGAGTAAGGAGGATGGGGCGATCCACAATGGCATGTGGGCGTTGACCCTACCTCCGTGGAGACTCATGCTTATGCATGAGATACCCTGCATTGTGGTGTATAGCTACATGCAGCGTAGCCTGCCTTGAGTGAAATAGGTGGATAACAGTTAAACTTCGATTTCTAAGGGCCCTAGAATGAGAAGTATTGCTGTTGAAACCTATTTTGCAAAAGAGGCTAGGAATTAGTATGGCTGTAGAGGAAAACTCCTAGACTGTTCTTTATGAGGTATACTGAGGATTACAGTGCGGACTAAGTGGCAATCTAGCCTTACCTTTGGCGACAAGGTAAAGATGAGATTAAAGGGAAACCGCTGCTATGGCGACATGCAGTTCTCATCTGGGAAATCCTGCTAGACCTTAAGCCGCAAGATTTACTCAGTATACTACCACTCCAAGTTAGCTGATAGCTAAAGCTATCAGCTTTATTTCTATTGGTAATTGGGGGTATAGAATTGCCTAAAGCTGATCATCGTAGTAATATTAATAAAAAAAATAAAAGAAAAATTGGATATAATATAAAATGGATTCTAATGATATCAATTTGGACATTTTTATTAGCAATTTTTGTTAGCTTATTATCAGAGAATTTGATGAGAAGTTTAGGTTTATTAACTGCAACGATTGTTTTGAATTTAATAATATTATTAGGTGTTATTTTTGATATAATTGGAACAGCTGTTACTGCTGCTGATGAGAGGCCTTTTCATTCCATGGCTTCAAATAAAGTTGTAGAAGCAAAATATGCATTGAAATTAATTAGAAATGCAGGTATTGTATCTAATTTTTGTAATGATGTAATCGGCGATATAGCAGGTATAATTAGTGGGGCAGCTGGAACAATAATTGTAGTTAAGGTTATTTCATTGTATGATTTTAAAAATGTAGCTGCTATTAGTGTGATAGTTAGTAGTATTATTGCATCTATGACTGTTGGAGGTAAAGCTTTAGGTAAGGAATTTGCATTACAAAAAACTAATAAAATAATAGAATTCACATCTAAAATTTTAATGATTCTAGATAGAAAATTTGGAATAGATTTATTACCAAATTTAAAAAAGAAAAAAAAGAGGTAAAAGGCGGGATGACTAAATTGGCTGAATTATTAGATAAAGTAAACGATATTAATGATATAAAGCAACTTAAAATCGTAGATTTAGAAAAGTTAGCTGAAGAGATAAGAAGTTTTATTGTTGAAACAATTTCCCAGACTGGTGGTCATTTAGCTTCTAATTTAGGAGTTGTAGAATTAACTCTTGCTTTACATAAAGTATTTGATAGTCCTAAGGATAAAATAATCTGGGATGTTGGACATCAGTCATATATACATAAAATAATTACAGGTAGAAAAAAAGAATTTCATACAATTCGACAATTTAAAGGTCTTAGTGGATTTCCAAAGAGAAAAGAAAGTGTTCATGATGTTTTTGAAACAGGACATAGTTCTACCTCAATATCAGCAGGGTTGGGGTTTGCAATTAGTAGGGATATAAAAGGTGAAGATTATGATGTTATTTGTGTAATTGGAGACGGTGCTATGACTGCTGGTATGGCTTTCGAAGCTATGAATCATGCAGGCCATTTAGGAACAAGGTTGATTGTTATACTAAATGACAATGAGATGTCTATTTCTCAAAATGTAGGTGGTTTATCTTTATATTTAAATAGAATAAGAACAGCACCAACATACTTTAGAATGAAAGAAGATGTTGAGAATATTTTAAATAGCATTCCTGCGATTGGCAAAAAAGTATTCAAAACTGCTGAAAGAGCAAAGGATAGTTTAAAGTATTTTCTTTTACCAGGAATGATATTTGAGGAACTAGGTTTTAAGTATTTAGGACCTGTTGATGGTCATAATATAAGTTCTTTAATTAATGTGCTTAAAAGAGCTAAAAACGTCGATGGGCCTGTTTTGATTCATGTTATAACTAAAAAGGGTAAAGGATATAAACCAGCTGAAGAAGATCCAGATAAGTATCATAGTGCAAGTCCGTTTGAAATTGAAACTGGTAAGTTTAAGAAAAAAGTAGATAGACCTAAATATTCAGAAGTATTTGGGGAGACTCTTTTAGAGTTAGCTAAAAAGGATAAGAGAATAGTTGCTATTACAGCAGCTATGCCTAGTGGTACAGGACTTGATAAGTTTAAAAAGGAATTAAAAGATAGGTTTTTTGATGTAGGGATTGCAGAACAACATGGTGTTACATTAGCAGCTGGACTAGCAGAAAGTGGAATGAAACCATTTTTTGCAGTGTATTCAACATTCCTACAGAGAGGTTATGATCAAGTCCTTCATGACGTTTGTATACAACAATTACCGGTAGTTTTTGCTATTGACAGAGCTGGTATGGTTGGAAATGATGGTGAAACGCATCATGGTGTTTTTGATTATTCATATTTAAGTCATATTCCTAGCATAACTATAATGGCTCCTAAAGATTTACTAGAATTTAAAGAAATGATAAAATTCGCGGTTGATTTTGATAAACCTTTGGCAATAAGATATCCAAGAGGTTATTGTAGTGATTTGAGAGAAATTACAACATCATATAAAATAGAGTATGGAAAAGGAGAAGTTTTAATTAACGGCAGTGAAATTGCTATAATTGCAGTTGGGAAAATGGTACAATATGGTTATGAAGTTGTAAAACGTTTAAAAAATGATAATATTAATCCAACACTAATCAATGCAAGATTTGTCAAACCTTTAGATAGAAAATTAATTTCTAGTTTAGCTGAAAAACATAACATAGTAATAACTATGGAGGATAATGTAAAAATTGGTGGATTTGGTAGCTTAGTAAATAGCCTATTATTAGAGTTAAATTATAATGGTAAAGTATTAAATATTGGTGTACCTGATGCTTTTATAGAACATGGAAATGTGGAAGAGCTATATGACTTGTGTGATATGAGTGTGGAGAAGATGGTTAATACTATTAAAAGTTTATATAAGGAGGGTTAAATGAAAAGCAATAAAGAAAGAATAGATGTACTTTTAGTTAAAAAAGGTTTAGTAGAAACTAGAGAAAAAGCAAAAAAGTATATTATGGCAGGTATAGTATATGTAGAAGAGCAAAAAATTGATAAGCCAGGTACAAAAGTGGATGTAAATAGTAATATTGTTGTTAGAGGAAATCCTATACCTTATGTAAGTAGAGGTGGATTAAAACTTGAGAAAGCTTTAAATACATTTCCAATAAGCATTAACGGTAAAGTAGCTATGGATATTGGTGCTTCAACTGGTGGATTTACTGACTGTATGCTGCAAAATGGTGCTAGAAAGGTATATGCTATTGATGTTGGATATGGGCAATTAGCTTGGAAATTAAGAAATGATGAGAGAGTTATAGTTATGGAAAGGACAAATATTAGGTATGTTAAACCAGAGGATATAGGTGAATTAGTAGATTTTGTAACAATAGATGTCTCTTTTATTTCGCTTAAGTTAGTTTTGCCAGTTGTTTGCAAATTAGTAAAAGAAGATGTAGACATTATTACATTAATTAAGCCACAGTTTGAAGCAGGTAGAGAAAAGGTAGGAAAGAAAGGTGTAGTAAGAGATAAGAAAACGCATATTGAAGTTATAAGCAATATATTTGAATTTTGTAAAGAAATAGGTCTTAGCATGATCGGCCTTACTTATTCGCCTGTTAAGGGTGCAGAAGGAAATATTGAGTATTTGGCTCATATTGTAAAGGCAAAAAGAGAAATAACATTAGATAAAGATTTGTTTATAAAGAGGGTTGTAGATATGTCACACGCAAACCTTTAGTTAAACATATTAAAAATGTATTAAAGATAGTTTTTTCCAAAGAGTTCATTTCAGTAAATTAGCCTTGAGGGGGGCTTATTTTGAAGAAATACGCAAGACAAACTAAAATACTTGAAATTATAGAAGAAAATGAAATTGAAACTCAAGAAGAATTAGCAGATCTATTAAAAAAACAAGGGATCGAGGTTACACAAGCTACTATTTCTAGAGATATAAGAGAATTAGGAATAGTCAAGGTAATGACAAATAATGGGAAATACAAGTATGCTACTTTGAAACAAAAGCAAGATTGTGTAACGGAGAGGTTAATAACTATTTTTAAAAATTCTATCACAGCTATGGAAATCGCTGGGAATTTATTGGTGTTAAAAACATTACCTGGAGCTGCTCAGATTGCAGGTTCTGCAATTGACTCAATGAATATAAATAATATTGTGGGAACAATAGCAGGAGATGATACAATCTTCGTTGCAGTAAATGAGGCTGAAAAAACAATTGAGGTATTAGAATTCTTTCAAAACCTTATAGAGTAACAGGGGGAATAAAAATGCTCCTTGAATTAAATATTAGCAATTTTATTATAATTGAGAAGATGAAAATAACTTTAGATAAAGGATTCAACATAATTACAGGAGAAACTGGTTCTGGTAAATCGATAGTTATTGATGCACTTAATATACTTCTAGGAGGAAGAGCTAGTAAAGATTATATAAGAACTGGTTGTAATAAAGCTTTTATTGAAGGATTATTTTATATAGATAAACTTGAGAGTATTAAAAGTGTATTAGATGAATATGGTATAGAATTTGAACAAGATAATATGTTATTAATATCAAGAGAAATTTTTTCTTCAGGAAAAAGCATATCTAGAATAAATGGTAGAGTTGTTACTCTTAATATGTTAAATAAATTAACAAAAAAACTAGTAGATTTACACGGACAACATGAACATCAGTCGCTACTGTCAGTTGAAAACCATATAGAATTACTTGATTCGTTAGGTAAAGAAAATATAAAAAATTTAGTTATTAGTGTGAAAAAAGAGTTTGATAAATTAAAAAAGTTAAAGAATAGATTAAAAGAAATTGGAATAGATGAGATGGAAAAAGAAAGAAAAATAGATTTATTAAAATTCCAATTAAACGAAATAGATTCAGCTGAATTAAAATTCGATGAAGAAGAAAAAATAATAAGGGAATTAAATATGTTAGGCAATGCTGAGGAATTATTAAATACTGTAAATAACATAATAGAATGTATTAATTCGAATGATTATTATAAAACTTCATTACTTGACCAAATTAATAGTGTTTCAAAGAACTTAACTAAAATAGCTAAGTATAATAATGAATTCAAAGAGTATAATGATATAATTGAAACTATTTATTATCAATTAAAAGATATTTCAACAGAATTAAGGTTGTATCAAGAAAAAATTGAATATGATCCAGAAAAAATTAAGTTACTTGAAGAAAGATTAAATTTAATAAATAATCTAAAAAGAAAGTATGGTAATACTATTGAAGAAATATTAAATTATAGAGATAAAATAGCTTATGAATTAGAAGTTATCTTAAATAATGATAAGGAAATTGAAAGTATTAAGAAAGAAATTTTTTCAGTTGAAGAAAAATTAAAACTGATATGTGAAAAACTTTCAAAGGAAAGAAAATTAATAGGAAAGCAAATAGAAGAAGAAATTACTAAAGAACTTAAAGCACTGAATTTAAAAAATGTAAAATTTGAAGTTAATTTTGAAAAATTAGACTATTTTACTGAAAAAGGTTTAGATAAAGTAGAATTTTTAATAGCTACAAACCCAGGAGAACCTTTAAAACCTTTGAATAAAGTTGTATCAGGTGGAGAATTGTCTAGAATCATGTTGGCGATAAAAACAATTTTAGCAGATGTTGACGGTATTCCATGCTTAGTTTTTGATGAAATTGATACGGGAATCAGTGGTAAAACTGCTATGGTTGTTGGAGAAAAAATCAAAAATATTTCAGAATTTCACCAAGTAATATGCATAACTCATTTGCCACAGATTGCTGTACTTGGAGATGTACATTTTTACATAGAGAAAAAAGAAATAAAAGGTAAAGTGGTAGCAAAAATAAGTAAATTAAGTTATGAAGAAAGAGTTGATGAAATTTCAAGACTTCTAGGTGGTACTAAAATAACAGAAATGACGAAAAGATTAGCAGATGAAATGTTAATGGTGAACAAGAAGAAAAATAAAGTATCCTAATATTGGATACTTTTTTTTTATAATCCATAGGAAATTATATTCCTTACTAAATAATGGATAAATTAGAATATAATTTCCATAATGGATTTCAACAAAATCTTCCTAAACTTATTTGAATCGAAGATTTTGTTTTCCAATAAATCGGAAAAAAAGAATTTAGTTAACAAATTTCTTAATTATTATATAACATATTTATAAACAAAAAAGTTCAAATTAAATATACAGATATATTTTTGATATTGTATGCTAGATTATAGAGGTTTTATTCTTCTATATATTCTAATATATAGAAGAATATCTATATACATTAATTGAGTATTATTCATATAAGGGGAAATGGGAGTGTGATTTTTTTGTACAATTTAAGAAAAAGATTAATTGGGATATTTCTAATATTATTACTATTTATAATTATCTTTGAAAGTTATATGTACTACCATTTTCCCTCTCAAATAGAAATAATAGAAGGAGAAAAAAGTGACTTTAAAATATCATTTCCATTTACGATAGATAATATAGGAAAATTAGAAAAAATAATTATCTTAAAAAGAAAGTATGATAAGGATATATTAAAAAAACGGTATGAAATCCAGTCCTTAACAAAGGGCAAAAGTAATATAAAAATAAAGTTATTAGGCTTTCTACCATTAAAGAATATTGAAGTAAATGTTATAGATAAAGTTTACCTTATGCCAGGTGGACATTCAATAGGAGTTAAACTTGATACTAAAGGTGTAATTGTTGTAGCTTTTTCAGATATAATAGGACAGGATGGTAAAAAACATAATCCTGCAAAAGAAGCAGGAATTAAAAAAGGAGATGTTATTTTAGAAATTAATGGAGTGAAAGTAAAAGATTCAGACCATGTAATTGAGCTTTTAAATAACACAAAAAATGAAACTATAAACGTAAAGATTGAGAGAAAAGGTAAGATATTTACTACAGAAGTTAAACTAGTAAAAAATAAAGATGAGAAACAGTTCAAGTTAGGAGCATGGATAAGAGATAAAACTGCTGGAATTGGAACATTAACTTTTTTTGATCCAAAAACAAAAATTTTTGGAGCATTAGGACATGGAATTACAGATTTAGATACAGGATTTTTATTACCTGTAGAAAATGGACAAATAATGACAGCTAGAGTATCATCTGTTCAACAAGGTAAAAAAGGGTTGCCGGGAGAATTGAGAGGTATTTTCTTTGAATCTGAAGATAAAATAGGGGAAATAGAAAAAAATACTAAATTTGGTATATATGGAGTTTTACAAAAAGATATTAGTAACAATCTGTATAACAAACCTTTACCAATTGGTTTACAAAGTGAAGTTAGAGAAGGTAAGGCTTATATTTTAACAACAATAGAAGATGAAAAAATAAATAAATTTGAAGTAGAGATAATAAAAGCTCAAAGACAGTTGGTTCCAAGTCAAAAAAGTATGATAATTAAAGTAACAGATAAGAAATTGCTAAAAAAAACAGGCGGTATAGTACAGGGAATGAGTGGAAGCCCTATAATACAGGATGGGAAAATAATTGGTGCAGTTACACATGTTTTTATAAATGATCCTACAAAAGGTTATGGTCTTTACATTGAATGGATGTTAAAACAATCAGGTATAAAATATACAAATAATAAAGAATTTGCACAAGTAAATTAAGATATGGGTATGCCATATCTTTTTTTTACAAATTTTGATTTATACTAAATTTAGAAATATAGGAAGGATATATATAATTTTTGTCGAATAGTAAAAAGAAAATAAATAATTCAGGGGGAAATAAAGTGGAAAATCAAAAAATCAGAATAGCAATTGCTGATGATAATAAAGATTTTTGTAATATTTTACATGAATTTTTACTAACACAGAATGATGTAGAAGTTGTTGGTGTAGCAAAAGATGGTTTAGAAGCTTTAGAATTAATAGAGAATAAGTTGCCAGACGTATTAATTTTAGATATAATTATGCCACATCTTGATGGTTTAGGGGTACTAGAAAAGTTACATACTTTAGAATTAGATAAATTCCCTAAAATAATAGTTTTATCTGCAGTTGGACAGGATAAGATAACTCAAAGAGCAATAGCTTTGGGAGCAGATTATTATGTAGTAAAACCTTTTAACTTTGATGTATTTATAAAGAGAATAAGACAGTTAACAGGTTCAATACCAGCTATTGTAGAGAAAAGAAAACAAGTAGATTTGAAACCTAGTTTTATTAATCCTGTGAATAATGGTAAAAGTCTTGAAGCTAAAATCACAAATATAATTCATGAGATTGGGGTTCCAGCTCATATTAAAGGTTATTTGTATTTAAGAGATGCTATAGGTATGGTAGTAGAAAATGTAGAATTACTAAGTGCAGTTACAAAGCAATTATATCCTTCTATAGCTAAAAAATATAATACTACTCCTAGCAGAGTTGAAAGAGCCATAAGACATGCTATTGAAGTAGCTTGGAGTAGAGGTAAAATAGATACTATAAATAACTTATTTGGGTATACCGTACATAATGAAAAGGGAAAACCTACAAATAGCGAATTTATAGCAATGGTAGCTGATAAACTAAGATTAGAAGAAAAAATTTCATAAATTTAAAATATAAAAAACATAATTACACTTTCAGGTATTGTTGTAATTACAATACTTTGAAGGTGTTTTTTTTGTGTTTCTAAATAATGAAATTGGTATTATTTATTAAAAATGATAGATAATAATAATAAGATATGGAGGTAGAAAATGAGTATAAAAGGAATTGTAAAAAAAGACAAAAAAACTAAAAGACTTATATATAAATTAAGCCCTGGGGATATAGCATTATTATGTCATGAAGACATTGATGAAATAGCAGCTGAAGCATTAATAAAATCAAAAGTAAAATGTATTATAAATACAGAAAAAACTATAACAGGTTATTATCCTAATAGTGGCCCATTGAAATTACTTAGAAGTAAAATTCCTATATATGAAATAGAAGATAAAAACATATTTAACATAGTAGAAGATGGTGGGATTATAGAGATAAGGAACAACAAATTATTCTACTTAAATGAATGTATAGGTAAATGTAGATTGATTGAAAAAGATGAAATATTAAAATTATATGATTTAGGTTGCAAAAATTTTGATATGAAATTGAATGATTTTATAGATAATACTATTTTTTATGCAAAAAAAGAAAAAAATTGGATAACTAACAAAATTGATTTACCAGAAGTAGAAACATTGATAAAAAATAAACATGTACTAGTGGTTGTAAGAGGTAATGGTTATAAAGAAGATTTAAGAGCAATCTTTGATTATGTGAAAAGTAAGAAACCAGTATTAATTGGAGTTGATGGTGGAGGTGATGCTTTACTAGAATTTGGATTAATACCAGATATAGTTATTGGCGATTTAGATAGTGTTAGTGATAAATGTTTACGATTATGCAAAGAAATTATAGTTCATGCATATCCTAATGGATATGCACCAGGTTTGGCACGTATAAAAGAAAAGGGTTTAGAAGCGAAAATATTTTCTTCAGTAGGTACAAGTGAAGATATAGCAATGCTATTAGCTTATAATTATGGTGCAGAATTAATTGTTGCAGTAGGTACACATAATTGCATGATAGATTTTTTAGAAAAAGGTAGGAAAGGTATGGGAAGTACTTTTCTAGTTAGAACCAAAATTGGTTCTAAACTTGTTGATGCTAAAGGAATAAATAAATTATATGATGAAAAGTTAAATATAAAATATTATATTTATCTGGGTTTATCTGCTTTGCTACCAATTTATATATTAAGTATGTTATCTTTACCGATAAAAACGATGTTAAATCAAATAAGTATTCGTATTAAGATGCTTATAGGATTGTAAGGAGTGTTAAATTTGTATCAAAATATAAAAAATAATATTATAACAATAATATCAATATTCATATCTTTAAGCGTTGGTATATATATAGGGTATATAATAGATTTACAAAGCAGTGTGTTAGAGACTGATGAAAAACTAATTAACTTAATAGAGAAACAAATTTTATATTTAGAATCTGAGAACAAGTTGTTAAGAAAACAAGTATTAGGCCAAAATAATGTTGATTATTTAGCAAAGAATATATTCTCTAATATAAGTTTAAAAAAGTTAATTAATGTACATATTACTTTTATAAGTTATGAGGAAGAGTTTAGTTATGATGAATTATTTAAATATATTAAAGAATTAGAAGTTAATAATATAGATGTTATTACTTTGAAGAATATATTAATAAAAGAGATAAGTGAATCAGCTAACTTAAAAAAAATGTACAATAATAAGGATGTTTTTAAAGTATATATTAAGAAATGTTTAAAAGGTTTATTTAGCAATATATTATATAATTCAAATAATATTAGGTCTAAAGAATTATCTGTTAATGATAATAAGAAGTATAAAAATATTATTGTATTTATAAAAAATAGTGAATCTAATAAGATAGCTTTTGTAGAAGAAATAACTGAAGAAGTATTAATACAAATGTGTAAAGAAAGAGAATTACCTTTGATAATCATTCAAAAAGAAAGTCAAGATAGTACTAAACAAGTTTTTATAAAGAAATGAAATTAGATTTAAAGAAAAATCTGAAATTCTTTTAAAGAAATTTGGGGGTTAGAAATGTCTATTGAAAAAAAAATAATAGCTGTAATACCAGTTTACAATGAAGTAGATAAAATATACGATACTGTTATTAGTGTAAAAAAAATATCATTAATTAATAAGATTATTGTAGTTGATGATGGTTCAAATGATGGGACAATTGAAAAAATAAAAGATTTAGATATAGATATTATAGTACTTGATAAAAATTATGGTAAAGGGCATGCTATTAAAGTAGCTATTCAGAATTTAGATTTTGATTATCTTGTATTAGTAGATGGAGATTTGGGATTTTCTGCAATTGAGATTTCCAAATTAATAAATCCAGTAATTGAAAATAAAGCAGATTTTACAATAGCAAAGTTCAGTAGTAGTAAAAAGGGAGGAGTTGGATTAGTAAAAAATCTTGCAAAATTTGGGGTTTATTTTTTCACTGGTAAAATGATAAAAACTTCATTATCTGGACAGAGAGTATATAAAAAAGAAGTAATAAATGATATTTCATATATACCTGACAATTATGGGATTGAAGTAGCTATGACGATAAGCGCACTTAATAAAGGGTACAGATTGTTAGAAATAGATGTTGATATGTCACATAGAGAAACTGGTAGAAATTTAGGTGGATTTATTCATAGAGGAAAGCAGTTTATAGATATTTTATATACGTTATTTGTTTTGCTTACTAGAAGGTGAAATTATGTTTCAAGAAAGAATACTAATTTTAATATTAAGTGTTATCTTATCACATTTCTTAATAAAAATTTTTTATAATTTATTTAAAAAAAATAATTTCTTATTTAGTAACTATGAATTACGAAAAATACCTTCATGTATGGGGATAGTCTTTGTTATTACACAGATTATTACATCCTTCTTAAGTATTATGTTAATAAAAATTAATTGTATAATTGTATTTTATTATTTAACATGTATGTTATTTATAGCAGTTATTAGTTTGCTAGATGATTTAGTTGGTGATTGCAAAATTAAGGGGTTTAAAGGTCATATCTTAAATCTATTTAAAGGAAATGTTACAACAGGAGTATTAAAGGCGATAACAGGTTTCATATGTTCTTTTTTTATCTCTTATTTTATATCTACTGGTTTAAATGAATTAATGATTAATACAATTATATTAGTTTTATCTATAAATTTTATAAATTTATTGGATTTACGGCCAGGTAGAGCTGTAAAAATGACAATTATCTTGATTATTCCGCTATTATTAAGTCAATTGTCTAGAAATATTTTTATTTTAATGTCGACCTTAGGGTTTTTAGTTGTATATTTACCTAAAGATTTAAAAGGAAATATGATGTTAGGGGACATAGGTGCAAATACACTAGGATGGACGTTAGGAGTTCAATTAGTCATAAGTATGGATTTAATGATAAAATTCATAGTCTTAATTTTACTTATAATCATACATATTATTGCTGAAAAATATTCTATTAGTAGAATAATTAAGAGTAATAGAATATTAAATTACATAGATCAATTAGGCAGATGATCAGGAGGTAGATAAAACTGCTAAATATAAAAATTGGAAGTGTAGTAGATATAATACAACACTATAAGAAAATTACGATAGTAAAAGTGGAAGTAGAAAAAAAATTTTATAAAGCTATTAATTATATTGATATAACAGGTAATATAATGATTGGTGATGTTGTTGTATTAAATACAACTGCAATAGATTTAGATTTAGGTACTGGTGGTTATCATTTTATTGTATATAACATGAAGCTAAAGAAAAAAGAGAGTAAAAAAGATGGACATATTATAAAGTTAAGATATACACCTTTACAAATAAAATGTAAAACTGTTGAAGAGGAAGAGGGGTACAAGAAAGTATTCGAAACTTTTAGTTCTTTAGATAATTTTATTGTAGTTGTAGGAACATTACATAGCATGCTAGCTCCTATAGCTTGTATGATAAAATGGTTAAAACCTGATGTGAAAATTAGCTATATAATGACAGATGGAGGCGCTTTACCCATCCAATTTAGTAATACAGTACGTGAATTAAAAAGTAAATGTATAATAAGTAATACGATTACAATAGGTCATTCATTTGGAGGAGATTATGAATGTATTAATATTTATACTGGTTTGATAACTTCAAAATCAATTTTAAAAAGTGATGTAGCTATTATAACGATGGGGCCAGGCATTGTAGGTACAGGTACTAAATATGGTTTCAGTGGTACTGAACAAGCTTATATAATAGATGTTGTTAATAAATTTAAAGGAATTAGTTTTGCAGTACCAAGAATTAGTTTTAGTGATAGTAGATTAAGACATAGAGGGGTTAGTCATCATACGCTTACTGTATTAAGTGAATTAATGTATTCAAGAACTAATATTGTTCTTCCTATATTAGAGAAAGAAAAGCTAAAATATATAATAAATCAAATAAAAAAATATAAAATAGATAAAAAACATAATATTTTTTTAGAAGATGGTAGGGATATAAAAAAAGCTTTTGAGTTTTATAATATTGATGTTACAACAATGGGAAGACATTTTTATGAAGACAAAGAATATTTTTATACATTAGGTGCAGTTGGCAAAAAAATTGTTAGGTACCTTAATAATAACTTTACAAAAATATAAACTTTATTAATAATATATATAAAGGAGTTTGACAGTAAAGCAAATTATTATGAAAACAATGTTCATACGAAAAGAACTGAATTTTTTCAGGCATTTGATCTATTTTAATAGGTATAAAAAAATAAGTTTGTCAACAGTTTGATAACATATATAAAAGAATATTAATAAATATATTGAGAAGGAAGGAGAACATTATGACTTTTGAAGAAAATACAATGAAAACAGAAAGAATATACGAAGGGAAAATATTGAATTTAAGGATAGATACAGTAGAATTACCAGATAAAAAATATTCAAAACGTGAGATAATAGAACATCCTGGAGCTGTTGCAATTATAGCGGTTACAGAAGAGGATGAATTAGTATTAGTAAAACAATTTAGAAAAGCAGTAGAGAAAACTCTTTTAGAATTACCAGCTGGTAAATTAGAGATTGGTGAAGAACCCGAAGAATGTGCTAAAAGAGAACTTTTAGAGGAAACAGGTTTTACAGCGAAAGAAATAAAATATTTATGTGAATTTTATACTTCACCTGGTTTTTGTAATGAAAAAATGTATTTATTTTTAGCAAAAGGATTGATTAAAGGTAAGTCTAATCCTGATAATGATGAATATATAGAAGTATATACAAAAAAAATAGATGAATTATATAATATGGTAATCAATGGTGAAATATTAGATAGCAAAACTATAATAGGGATCTATACTGCAAAAGTATTGTTGGAAAGTAAAAACTTCTAAGTACATAAATATGATTAGTAATATTATCCTTCATGTAAGCATACTATTTTCTAGGAGCTTACTTGAGGGGTGATTATTTTGAGTATTAATCTCAAAAAGATATTTAATAACCATTTTCGAAAATATCTTTTATTATATTTTTTAGTTATTGTTTGTTTAATGATAGGCATTTCAACAGGAGCAATTACAATACGAGTTGTCGATGATACTACTAGAACTCAGATAATAAATTATTTAAATTCATTTTTTAGTATTATTAATAAAGACATAGATTTAAAAACTTTTAATCTTTTTAAATATTCAATAATAAATAATATACAGACGATTATTGCAATTTGGCTACTAGGCATAACCGTAATTGGTATACCAGTAGTATTAATAATAATCGCTCTAAGAGGTTTTATAATTGGTTTTACAGTAGCTTTTTTCATTAAGGAATTTAAAGTTAAAGGAATTACTTTATCTTTACTTTGCTTATTACCCCAAAACATTTTTTTAGTTTCTGGCTTTATCATAATTTCAGTGATTTCTATTTTGTTTTCTATTTCAATTTTAAAAAATAAAATTAATGTAATTAAGCGACCGAGTTTTTTAAACAGGTTTATTAACTATACTATAACTATATTTATTGTATCGATCATTATAATTATAGGCTGTTTAGTAGAATCTTTTACAACACCAATTCTCTTTAAAATAATAAATAATTACTTGACAGTATTTATGAAGTAATTTAATATAAATATGTTATTATATTTTTTAGTAATTAGAACAAAATCTTTGATTTAAGGGGAAGTTCTATGGATTCACTTTTAAATAAATTTCTAGAGTATTTGTTGTATGAAAGAGAAGCCTCTAATAATACAATAGAATCATATAGTAGAGATTTACGTCAATTTAAAAAATATATTATAGAAAATGAGATAAATGATTTTAAGTTAGTTAATAAAACAACTATTATAACGTATCTAGTTTATTTGCAAAAAATTGGACGTGCCCCTTCTACTGTTTCAAGAAATTTAGCTTCAGTAAGGAGTTTTTATCAATTTCTTTTAAATGAGGGGATAGTAAAAAAAGACCCAACTGTAAATTTACAATCTCCTAAACATGAAAAAAGATTACCTCAAATTTTAACTCCTAAAGAAGTAGAGTTATTACTAGAACAACCAGATTTAAACACATCAAAGGGTGTTAGAGATAGAGCAATGCTTGAGCTACTTTATGCAGCTGGTATAAGAGTATCTGAGTTGGTTGCTTTAGATATAGACGATATTAATTTGAAATTAGGGTTTTTAATATGTTCAAAAAATACTTCAAATGAACGTAATATACCGATAGGAAGATTTGCAATAGACATTTTAAATGAATATCTATTAAATCATAGAAGAAGTTTTGTTAAGGATAATAATGTAAAAGCATTATTTTTAAACTATCATGGTAAGAGGTTGACTAGACAAGGGTTTTGGAAGATTATAAAATCGTATACAAAAAAGATTAATCTAAATAAAGCTATAACACCACATACTTTGAGACATTCATTTGCAGTGCATTTAATTGAGAATGGTGCTGATTTAAAATCTGTTCAGGAAATGTTAGGGCACTCAGATATATCTACTACTCAAGTATATGCAAAAATTACAAAACCTACTTTAAGGGATGTTTACAATAAAACTCATCCAAGAGCGTAGCTCCACATTATGTGGGGTTGATTTTTTCTGATTTTATTATAACCCATAGGAGATTATATACCTTATTAAGTTGTGGATAATTTTAATATGATTTCCGTAATGGGTATAGGCAAAGTCTTCCTTTTAATTTTTATTTGAATTGAAGATTTTGTTCTTTAACTTTAGGGTATACTATTTTATTGAAGGAAGGTGAAGTTATGATAAATAGAGTTACATTAATTGTATTAGATAGCGTAGGTATAGGTGCACTTCCAGATGCAAAAATGTATGGTGATGAAGGAAGTCATACTGTCGATAACATTTCAAAACACTTAGGAGGATTACAATTACCAAATTTGGAAAAACTAGGATTAGGCTTAATAGATGGTGTTAATGAAATAAGAAAAACAGATGAACCTATTGGTTCATTTGGTAGATCACTAGAGAAATCAGCAGGTAAAGATACTACGACAGGACATTGGGAAATTGCAGGTATTATTCTTGAGAATCCATTTCCTACTTATCCCAATGGATTTCCTTCTGAAGTAATATCTAAATTTGAAAAAACTATTGGAAGAAAAGTATTAGGTAATAAACCAGCATCAGGTACAGTTATAATTGAAGAACTTGGAAAAGAACATATTGAAACAGGTTGTCCTATAGTATATACTTCTGCTGACAGTGTGTTTCAAATTGCTGCACATGAAGAAATAATTTCTATTAAAGAACTTTATGATATGTGTGAAAAAGCAAGACAAATACTAACAGGGAAGCACAGTGTAGGGAGAGTAATAGCACGTCCATTTTTGGGTAAACCAGGTGAATTTTATAGAACTCCAAACAGAAGAGACTTTGCGTTAAAACCTATCCAAAGAACGATTTTAGATGAAATTAAAGATAAAGGTTATGATGTTATGGCTGTAGGTAAGATTGAGGATATATTTGCTGGTGTAGGAATAACAGAGAGTATTCATACAAAAAATAATATGGATGGTGTAGACAAAACTATTGAGTTTATGAAAACAGATAAAAATGGACTGATATTTACGAATTTAGTTGATTTCGATATGAAGTATGGGCATAGAAATAATGTAGAAGGGTATGCACAAGCGTTAAAAGAATTTGATGAGAGAATACCTGAAATAATTGAAAATTTAAGAGATGATGAAATTTTAATAATAACAGCCGATCATGGTTGTGATCCAACAACAATAAGTACTGATCATTCCAGAGAATATATTCCTATTCTAGTATATGGTAATAAAGTTAAAAGAGGTGTTAATTTAGGAACAAGAGAAACTTTTGCAGATATTGGAGCAACAATTTTAGACATTTTAGGAATAGAAAAATCTATAAATGGTAATAGTTTTGCGAATTTAATCATAGAAAGATAGGAGTGAATGCTATGGATTTATTAAACAAGATTAAAGAAAGTACTGATTTTATTAAAGAGAAAATAAATATTGAACCTCAAATCGGATTAATACTTGGTTCCGGATTAGGTTCTTTAGCAGAAGAGATAGAAAATCCAATATTTATTGAATATAAAGAAATTCCTCATTTTCCTACATCTACTGTTAAAGGACATAAAGGACGTCTTGTGATTGGGGAGCTAGAAGGTAAAAAAGTTGTAGCAATGCAAGGAAGATTCCATTACTATGAAGGGTATTCACTACAAGAAGTGACTTTTCCAGTTAGAGTAATGAAAGCTTTAGGGGTAGAAAAAATAATCGTAACAAATGCTGCTGGTGGAGTAAACAAAGAGTTTACCCCTGGAGATCTTATGGTTATTGAAGATCATATAAATTTTGCTTTTGACAATCCATTAATAGGAAAAAATTATGAAGAATTAGGACCAAGATTCCCAGATATGTCACATGCTTATTCAGATAGATTAATAGATCTTACTTTTAGAGTAGGTGAGGATCTAGGAATACAAATGAAAAAAGGAACATATGTTTTTATGAGTGGTCCTACTTATGAAACACCAGCAGAAATAAAAATGGTGTCTTTTCTTGGTGGAGATGCAGTTGGAATGTCAACTGTACCAGAAGTATTAGTTGCAGTACATTCGGGTATTGAAGTGTTAGGAATTTCTTGTATAACAAATATGGCAGCTGGGATATTAGATCAACCATTAGATCATAGTGAAGTTATAGAAACAACTGTTAAAGTAAAAAACAAATTTATAAGATTAGTTAAAAATATTCTTAAAGAAATTTAATTAACCTAAGGAGGTATAAAGATGAATAATTTAATAGAAAAAATTAAAGAAACAAGTAATTACATAAAAGAGAGAGTTGATTTCAGTCCAGAAATTGGATTGATATTAGGTTCTGGTTTAGGAACATTAGCAGATGAAATTGAAGATAGTATAATTCTAAAGTATGAAGAAATACCAAACTTTCCTGTTTCAACTGTTAAAGGACATGAAGGGAAACTTGTATTTGGAACTTTAGAAGGTAAAAAAGTTGTAGCTATGAAAGGTAGATTCCATTACTATGAAGGTTATTCAATGCAAGAAATTACATTCCCAGTTAGAATTATGAAGGAATTAGGAGTAAAAATGTTGTTAGTAACTAATGCTTGTGGGGGAATGAATAAAGAAGAGCTTTATCCTGGTGCTTTAATGTTAATAGAAGACCATATTAATTTTATGGGAGATAATCCTTTGATTGGACCAAATTACGAAGAATTAGGACCAAGATTCCCAGATATGTCACATGCATATGATAAGGAGCTAATTGAAACAGCTAAAAAAGTAGGAGATAAACTTGGAATAAAAACAGAACAAGGTGTTTATGTTGCTATTAGTGGACCAAATTACATGTCAAGAGCAGAATTGAGTATGTTAAGGAAATTAGGTGCTGATGCTTTAGGTATGTCTACAGTTCCTGAAGTAATTGTAGCTAATCATACAGGAATAAGAGTTTTGGGGATTTCTTGTGTGACTGATATGGCTATTGCACACGAGATTGAATCAATAAGTCATGAACAAGTAATAAAAGTAGCTAACGAAACTAGACCAAAATTTATAAGACTTGTTAAAGGTATAGTTAAAGAGGTGATATTATAATGAGAATGTACGATATAATAAAAAAGAAAAGAGATGGGTTTGAATTAACTAAAGAAGAAATTGAGTTTTTTGTAGAAGGATATACAAAAGGAGATATTCCAGATTATCAAATTTCAGCACTTTTAATGGCAATCTTTTTTAATAAAATGACAAAAAGAGAAACTGTTGATTTAACTAAAGCTATGTTAGATTCAGGAGATAAAATTAATTTATCAAATATAGAAGGTATTAAAGTAGATAAGCACAGCACTGGAGGAGTAGGCGATAAAACAACATTGGTTTTAGGGCCTATGGTTGCAGCTTGTGGACTTCCAGTAGCTAAAATGTCAGGAAGAGGGCTAGGACATACAGGAGGAACTTTAGATAAATTAGAATCTATTAAAGGTTTGAGAATAGAGCTTAGCAAAGATGAATTTGCAAGAAATGTAAATAATATAAATATTGCAGTTTGTGGTCAGACAGGAGACATTGCACCTGCTGACAAAAAACTTTATGCTTTGAGAGATGTTACTGCTACAGTAGATAATATATCTTTAATTGCAAGCAGTATTATGAGTAAGAAGTTAGCAGTAGGTTCTGATGGAATTGTCTTAGACGTAAAAGTTGGTAGTGGAGCTTTTATGAAAGATTTTGATAACGCATATAAATTAGCAGAAGAAATGGTAGACATAGGTAATAGCATGGGAAGACAAACAGTTGCTGTGATTTCTAATATGGATGAACCTTTAGGATACGCAGTAGGTAATGCATTAGAAGTTAAAGAAGCTATTGAAACACTAAGAAATAATGGACCAAAAGATTTAGTAGAGCTTTGCTTAACATTAGGCTCACATATGTTAGTTATTGGTAAAAAGGCTAAAGATTTAAATGAGGCAAGAGAAAAACTAATAGATGTTTTAGAAAGTGGTAAAGCTTATGAAAAATTCATAGAGTTTGTGGAAGCACAGGGAGGAGATGTTAATTACGTAAAAGATACATCTTTATTACCACAAGCTAAATATATATTAGAAGTAAAAAGTGATGAAGAAGGTTATATAAAGTCAATAAATGCAGAAGAAGTTGGCAAATGTGCATTGTTTTTAGGTGCGGGACGTGAAACAAAAGAAAGTGAAATAGATTTATCAGCAGGTATAGTTTTAGCAAAAAAAGTAGATGATAAGGTTTCTAGAGGAGAAATTTTAGCATATATACATTCTAATGATAAGGAAAAAGGGGAAGAAATAGTAAAAAGATTAAAAAGTATAATTAAGATTGGTGAAAGGAATAAAGATAAGAAAAAGTTAATATTTACAATTGTAGAAAAAAGTAATTAAGAGGTTATCTGTATTGATAACCTCTTTTCTTATAATTCATAAGAAATTATGTGCCTTATTAAGTTGTGGATAATTTTAAATATAATTTCATATTATGGTTATAGGCAAAATCTACATTGTAGTTGATTGTAAATCGAAGATTTTGTTCTTTGAATAACTTGTTTATTTGCTGGATAACCTAAGTATAAATAATAGAAAGGAGGTATTTAATGTATATAAAAAAAGTATTTACAGTGATAATTATGTTTATATTAATTTTTAACTCTTTAATGTGCTTTGCAGATTCTAATTTTGATATTCAAGCAAAATCTGCAATTTTAATAGATGCATCATCGGGTAAAGTTATTTATGAAAAAAATCCTCATGAAAAATTAGCTCCTGCAAGTATAACTAAAATTATGGTTCTTTTACTTGCTATGGAAGCTTTAGAATCAAATAAAATAAAATTAGATGATAAAGTAGTGATAAGTGCCAATGCATCGAGTATGGGTGGAAGTCAAATTTATTTAGAAGAAGGTGAAGAGCAGACAGTTGAAGACTTAATAAAGTCAATTAGTCTTCGTTCTGCCAATGATGCAGCTGTGGCATTAGGTGAATATATAGCGGGAAGTGAAGAAATTTTTATTGAAATGATGAATAATAAAGCAAAAGAATTAGGAATGGAAAATACAAATTTCAAGAATATTACAGGATTAGATGAAGAAGGGCATTATACTTCTGCTTATGATGTTAGCATAATGTCTAAAGAATTGCTAAAACATAAGAAAATACATCAATGGTTAACTGTATGGATGAGCTCTGTAAAAGTAGGTAAAGAAAAGGATGTTGTACAGAATTTAGTAAACACTAATAGATTAATACATGATTATAAAGGTGCTAATGGTATTAAAACTGGATTTACTAGAAAAGCAGGATATTGTTTATCAGCTTCAGCTACAAGAGGAAATTTAACGTTAATTAGTGTGGTAATGGGTTGTAAGAATTCGAGTATTAGATTTAAAGAATCTAAGAAGTTATTGGATTATGGATTTGCAAACTATCAATCAATTCCTTTAGCTAAAAAGAATATTGTAGTAAAAAAAATACCTGTTCAAAAAGGAAAAATTGATAGTGTAGAAGTTATAATAGAAGATGATTTAAGCTATCTAGTTAAAAAAGGGAGCACAATAGATGTAAAAAAAGAGATTATTTTACCAAGTTATATTAGCGCTCCAACACCAAAGAATACCAAAATTGGAGAAATAATTTATAAAGTAGGAGAAAAAGAGATAGGTAGAGTAAATTTAGTTGTTAAGCAAAATATAAATAAAGCTTCTATAAAAGATTCAATAAGAAAGATATTTAAAGTAATGTTAGGTACCATATAGAAATTTTAATATTTAGTGCTAGATATATTTTGCTTTATTTTTAAAATGGTTGTAAAATATATCTAGCATATTTTTTTAAGGTGATTATATGAAATTAAAAGTCTATAGAGAAAAATTAAATCAATATATAATAAATTATGAAATTAAAAATATATTATTTATTGCAAGTGAGATATCTAAAGAATATAATAAAGAAGTTTATTTAGTAGGTGGACAAGTTCGAGATATTATACTTGGAAATAAAAGTAATGATTTAGATTTTGTAGTTATAGAAGATGCAATAGATTTTTTAAAAAAATTAAATGAGAGAATAGGTGGAAAAGTTAAGTGTTATAAGAATTTTCTATCTGGTTCAATAGTATTAGAAAAAGGAATTAATATAGATATAACAACAGCAAGAAAAGAAATCTATGAAAAACCTGGGAGCTTACCACTTGTTTTTAAAGGGAATTTATTAGAAGACATAAAAAGAAGAGATTTTACAATTAATTGTTTACTGGTAGACATAAAAAAATTACCTGATTTAGAAATAGTAGATTTTGTTGATGGGATAAAAGATTTAAATAACAAGAAAATTAGAATATTACACGAGAGAAGTTTTATAGATGATCCTACAAGAATGATTAGAGCTATAAGATTCGCTTGTAAATTAGGATTTGAAATTGAAAAAGATACTAAAAAATTATTATTAAATTCAGTTGAGAAAGGTTACATTAAATTTGTTAATGAAGATAGAATTTTTCGAGAAATAGTAAAAATTCTATTTATAAACGAAAAATATATAGGTATTCGTATGTTATATGAATACAATTTGTTTCAAAATACATTTTTATCGAATTATATTAATAAGAAAATTATAGAATATTTTAGAATAATTGAAAATAAATTGTCTTTAATTTGCAATCTTTATAATATTAAAAGTGAAACCATGGATGTAATTAATTTATTAATATTATTTCATAATATAGATTTAAGTTATTTACTAGAATTATTTAAAAAATTAAATATACAAAAGAAAATTAAGAAAAAGATAATAAATATTAAAAACAATTACGGTCATATTAATAATCTTATTAATAAAAGCAAAATTTCTATTGAAATAATTTATAAAATTATTGAATTGGTTAATATCGAAGGATTAATATATTTTGCCATAATAAATTTTGATAACAATATTTTCATTGAAAAAATAATAGAATATAGTGAAATTTATAATAAAATGAAATTAATTGTAACAGGCGAAAATATTAAATAAAATTATTAAAGAAAATGAAAGTTGGGATGGAAATGACAATAGTCAGTAATTTGTGGGCTGCTTTAATAAATAAAATATATTTATTACCAGCTTTATTAATCTCTATTACTTTACATGAATTAGCACATGGTTATACTGCTTATTTATTAGGGGATAATACAGCAAAGATAAGTAAGAGACTTACTTTTAATCCTATATATCATATAGATCTCATCGGTTTTATATTGCTTTTAACAGTTGGCTTTGGATGGGCAAAACCTGTACCTATTAATCCAAACAATTTTAAGAATAGAAAAAAAGGTATTTTTATTGTTTCTATTGCTGGACCTTTAGCTAATTTGTTTTTTACTATTATTTTAGCTATGTTAATCGCTAAAGGGATAATGTTGAATAATATAATACTTAGATATTTGAAAATATTATTATGGTATAATGTTGTGCTAGGTATATTTAATCTATTGCCAGTACCACCTTTAGACGGGTCAAAAATACTGTATAGTATCATTCCTGATAAATTTGGTTCATTTTTGATAAAACATGAGAATTATTTATACTTAATATTGATATTTTTATTATTAACAGATACAATTGATAATGTGCTAAATCCCTTAATAAACTTTTGGTTTAAGTTATTAAGCATTATTATCTCGTGAAACAATAAAAAATTTGTGGGAGTTTTTGGTATGAAATATAATGTAGTGTTAGAAGTTTTTGAAGGCCCTTTAGACTTATTATTACATTTAATAGATAAAAACGAAGTAGATATAAAAGATATTCCAATATCAAAAATAACTGAACAGTACTTAGAATATTTAGAGAAAATGAAAGATTTAGATCTTGAGATAACAAGTGAATTTTTATTAATGGCAGCAACTTTACTGGAAATTAAGTCAAAAATGCTTTTACCTAAGAAAAAAGACGAGGGCACGCAACTTGAAATAGACGAAATAGACCCTAGAGAGGATTTAGTAAGGAAATTAATTGAGTATAAAAGGTTTAAGGAAGCTGCTGTCAAATTAAAAGAAAAAGAAGAACTTCAAAGAAAACTCTTTTTTAAACCTAGAGAAGAAATAGAATTAGATATGCAAAATGAAAAATTAGAATTAGAAGATGTAAAAATTGAAGATTTACTTAAGATTTTTTGTGACATAGTAAAGAAAAATAATGTACAAACAAAGAAAATTAGAATCCATGAAATAAAGAGAGATGAAATTTCAATAGAAGAAAGTATGAAAAAAATAAAAAAAATATTAAGTAAGAAAAGATCTATTACTTTTTCAGATCTATTTGATGAGAATTCGTCTAGAATATATATAGTTGTTACATTTCTCTCTCTCCTTGAACTTATGAAGTTAAAAATTATTGCTATAAAACAAGAGAAAAACTTTGGGAATATATATATAACATTAAAGTGCTAAAGCATTTGTATTTTCAGGGAGGTTAATGATGGACAAAAGAGAAATAAAATCTATTATTGAAGCTTTATTATTTACATGGGGTGACCCCCTTTCTCTTAAAGATATTGCTTCTATTATAGATATTTCAAAAGAAGATGCATATAATATAATAACTGAAATGATAGAGGAATTTAACTATAATAGAAGAGGTATACAAATAATTCAATTCAATGATAAATATCAATTAAGTACAAGACCAGAACATCATGAATGGATTACTAAACTTTATACGCCTAAAACTAATAAAAGCTTATCAAACGCAGCTTTAGAAACTCTTTCTATTATAGCTTATAAACAACCTATTACAAAAACAGAAATAGAAGCTTTACGTGGAGTTAAATGTGATAAAGCACTTAATACTTTAATTGAGAAGAAACTTATTAAAGAAGTAGGAAGATTGGAAAAAACAGGTAGACCAATTTTGTATGGTACAACAGATGATTTTTTATTGCAATTTGGCTTGAAATCAATTAACGAATTACCGAAATTAAAAGACTTAACAGAAATAGATTTGGAAAATATTGAATAGTATGTTTGAATAGAAGAAACTTCGGACTTAGAGTCCGAAGTTTCTTCTATTTCTGGGGATTATATACCTTATTAAATTATGGATAATTTCAAATATATTTTCTGTAATGGATATAGGAAAATCTACATTGTAGTCGATTTTAAATCGAAGATTTTGTTTCTATATGTAGAAACAATATTAATAGATTTTTCTAAATAGGAAAAAATAGTAATGAAGTTACAATTTACATTAAGAGGTGGAATAGTGAAAATACTATTAATTTTTACTTTTTTAATTTTAATTTTATTATATATACCAATAAGTATAGAAATAGAATTTTATAGAAAAAATAATAATAATGATTTAAAAATTAAAATAACACCTATATATGGGGGTTCTAAAATCCAAATAAACATTCCGATGGTTAAACTTATTAATTTTAATAGAAAATTAGCTTTAACAATTAAAAATAAAATAGAAATTGGTCAAAATGAAAAAGATATATTTGTTGATAAAAATATAATAACATATAGACGAATTATTAGTATTTATGAAAACTTTAAAAGAAAAAGAAAATATGTAATAGAATTAAGTAATTATATAATTGAAAATTTAGAAATAGAGGAAATTGTTTGGATCAGTAATATTGGAACAGTAGATGTTTCTATATCTGCAATTATTTCTGGTATATTACTACAAATTAAATCACTTGCTTTGTTATATTTAATAAATAAAAAAGAAGTTAGGAAAATAAATTTTGCAGTTTGTCCTTCATATCAGTCTAATAAATTTGAGATGGTATTTAATTGTATAATTAAAGTTAAGTTAGTACATATTATTATTGCAAGCATAAAGGGATTAAAGTGTTTAAAGGTGGTGAATTAGATGTCAGAACATCCAATTGAGGGATTAATGAAAACAACAATGGAAAGTTTAAAAGAAATAGTTGATGTTAATACAATTGTTGGAGATCCTGTTGAATCTCCAGACGGTGCCGTAATTATTCCAATTTCTAAAATTTCTGTAGGGTTTACTTCTGGTGGTGGTGAGTATAAATTAGGCAAGTATAAAAATGGTAAAGATGATAAATCTGATTATGATAAATTACCATTTATGGGAGGTTCAGGGGCAGGGGTTTCTGTTCAACCAGTTGCTTTTATTGTAGTTGGTAACGGTCAAATCAAGCTTCTATCTGTAGACCAGGGAGTTAATACTTTAAATAGCTTATTAGAATTTATACCAAAAGTAACAGAAAGCTTGCAAAGTATTATAAAAGGTAAGGATAAATCTAAAAATTCTGAAGAAAACACAAAAGAGTAGAGAAAATCTCTACTCTTAAACTTATTTTAATATCTTATACCTTAAAATATTATGCTTATACAGTAGATGATGAGTGGAGTGATATAAATGAAAGGATATAAGAAATTATTATTTGTTGCAGTTACAGTGTTTATACTTTTAAGTTCACATATTTCATATTGTGAACCAATAGAAATAAATGCAAAGAGTGGGATTTTGATAGAGGTGAATACTGGAAGAGTGCTATTTTCATATAACTCTAATATAAAACTTCCAATGGCTAGTACAACTAAAATAATGACAGCCTTGTTAGCTTTAGAGTATGGGAATTTGGATGATCTAGTTACAATAAAGAAAAGTTCAGTAGGTATTGAAGGTTCTAGTATATATTTAAAAGAGGGAGAAAGAATTAGATTAAAAGATTTAGTATATGGTTTAATGCTGAGATCTGGTAATGATGCAGCTATAGCTATCGCTGAACATGTTGGTGGAACAGTAGATAATTTTATTAAATTAATGAATAGAAAAGCAAAAGAGTTAGGTGCAATTAACACGAATTTTACTAATCCACACGGTTTACACGACGAAAATCATTATACTACAGCTTATGATTTAGCATTGATAACTAGAGAAGCATTAAAGAAAAAGGAATTTAGAGATATTGTAAAATCAAAAGTTTGGGTTGCAGATAGAGATATTAATAAATATTTTTATAATAAAAATAAAACATTATGGCAGTATAAAGGTGGCGATGGAGTTAAAACTGGATATACAAAAAAAGCTGGAAGATGTCTTGTAGCAAGTGCAACTAGAAATGGTATGCAACTTGTAGCGATAGTACTAGATGATTATTCATGGTTTAATGATTGTTACAAGCTATTAGATTACGGTTTTAGTGTGTTTAAACCTAAAGTAATTTTCAATAAAGGTCAATTCATAAGAAATATTGAGGTTATAAATGGAAATAGAAAAAAGGTTCCTATAATTACTAATAATGAATTAATTATTCCAATAAAAGACAATGAGATTGAAAATATAAAAATAAATATTGAACTTCCGGAAAAAATATATGCTCCGATAGAAAAAAATCAAAAAATAGGGAAAATAAGAGTTTATCTAAATGGTGAATTATTTGCAGTTAATGATTTAGTAGTTAAGTATAGCGTAAAAGAGAAATCAATACTTATAAAATTAACTGATTATTTAAGTAAGATTTTTTAAAATAACTGTAAGCTTCTAGTTAACAGCTAGAAGCTATTTTTGTAACAAAAAACTGTTTTACTAAATATTTTAATATTATAGATTAATTGTAAAGGGGGATAAAATTGATTCAACATAGAATTGAATGTGTAGATATTGGAAGTGAGTACTGTCCCTGTCATTTAGCAGAAACAAATGACTGTTTAATATGTTCTCATTTGCAAGGTAAAGAGTTTTGTGACTGCAATTGGAGAGGTGTATGTGTTTATCAAGAGTATGTTTGGAATGGAAACAAAAGTAAAAACTTAAGGAGTGAAACTGTTTGTAAAATAGAAGAAAAAATAGAATACAAAAGTAATTTAACAATATTAAAAATAAAAACATCAAGAACACTTTCAAGACAGTTAAAAGAACCGGGAGCTTATGTTTTTTTGAGAGATGTTAAATTACCACATTATTATGATGTACCAATGTCAGTTATGGACGCAGATGATATGAATGGATATATTTATATAGCATACCAAACTATAGGAGCTAAAACTAAAATGTTAAAGAAATTAAATAATGAAGTACTTGTTAGAGGACCGTTTTGGAATGGCTTGATAGGAATTAAATATATTAAAAGTACACGAAATAAAAATTGCTTAATTTTAGCAAGAGGAATAGCTCAGGCACCTACTTTAGCAGTTATTAGGAAGCTTGATAGAAATGGTTGTAACCTAAAAGTAATATTAGATAAAGGTAAAATTGGTGAAATATTTTTATCAAAGTACTTAAAAGATTTAGAAATAGATTATACTGAAATTGATTTAATGAAAAATGAAGGTAAATTATTAATTAATAATATTCTAGCTAAAGAAACTTATGAACTTGTTTATATTGGAGGTTCAGACTTACTACAAAAACATATTCTTAGCTTATTAGAAAAAAATAATTGTAATTCAAATCTTGTTATTACAAATAATGAAAAATTTTGTTGTGGAGAAGGGATTTGTGGTAGTTGTACTACTTTTACTGAAAATGGTGAATTAATAAAGACTTGTAAATCTCAAATGGATGTTAAAAAGACAGTTGAAAGGAGGAATATGCTTGGCTAGAATTATAGTAATTGGTGGGGGTTGGTCTGGTTGTGCAGCAGCAGTTACAGCTAAAAAAGCAGGTGGAGACGTAATTTTGATTGAAAAAACTGATATGCTACTAGGATTAGGCAATGTTGGAGGAATTATGAGAAATAACGGTAGATATACAGCTGCTGAAGAAAATATTTGTTTAGGAGGCCAAGAGTTATTCAACATAACAGATAAAGCTGCCAGACATGTTAATGTTAACTTTCCTGGACATAAACATGCAACATTATATGATGTAACTAAGGTTGAACCTATGGTAAGAAGATTTTTAGAAGAGATTGGAATTAAAATTTTGTTACAAAAAAGAGTTATTGACGTTGAAATGGATAATAAATCTATTAAAAGTGTAGTTCTATCAGATGATACAACTATTTCAGGTGATATATTTATTGAAACAACGGGTTCAACAGGACCTATGGGTAATTGCTTGAAATATGGAAATGGTTGTTCTATGTGTATTTTAAGATGTCCATCATTTGGGCCAAGAATAAGTATCAGTAAAAGAGCAGGTGTAGAAGACATATTAGGTCAAAGAGGAGATGAATCATATGGAGCTTTTAGTGGTTCATGTAAACTCAATAAGGAATCACTTAGTGAAGAAATCAGAGAGAAATTAAATAAAGAAGGAGTTGTTATATTACCTATTCCTAAAGAAGATATTAATTTTGATAAATTAAATTTAAAAGTTTGTCAACAATATGCTCTTAAGGATTTTGCAGAAAACATTATATTACTTGATACAGGACATGCAAAGTTAATGACTCCATATTATCCTTTAGAAAAATTAAGAAAAATAAAAGGTTTAGAAAATGCTAGATATGAGGATCCCTATTCAGGAGGTAAAGGTAATTCTATAAGATATTTATCAATTGCTCCAAGGAATAATGCAATGAAAGTTATAGGTATAGATAACTTATTATGTGCAGGAGAAAAATCAGGTTTATTTGTTGGTCATACGGAGGCAATAGTTACAGGTTCTTTAGCAGGACATAATAGTGTGAGGCTAAGCTTGGGAATGCCTTTACTTGAATTACCAAGAAATTTAGCAATAGGAGATTTAATAGCGTATGCAAATGAACAAATTAAAACAAAAGAAGGACTTAAAAAAAGATATACTTTTGCAGGTTCTGAATATTTTGAAAGGATGAAAGAAAAGGATTTATATACAATAGATAAAAAGGAAATTAAAAGGAGAGTACAAAGATTAGACTTATTAAATATTTACGAAGAGAAACTTTTGTGATATTTTTAATATAATAAAAGTTAGTTATAAGAAAAGATTTTGTTAAAATTTTTTATGTATTATAAATAAAAACTAAGGAAAAGGAGAAGGTTAATTTGAGGTTACAGAAGTACTTAGCTATGTGTGGAGTTGCATCTAGAAGAAAATCTGAAATGCTAATTTTACAAGGTAGAGTAAAAGTTAATGGTAAAGTAGTTGAAGAATTAGGTTATAAGATAGACCCTGACATTGATATAGTACTAGTTGATAATAAACGAATTATAAAAAAAGAGAATTATATTTATATAGCACTTAATAAACCTGAAGGTTATATTACAACTGTTAAGGACCAATTTAATCGACCTACTGTACTCGATTTAGTAAAGAGTATTAAAGAAAGGATATATCCTATTGGAAGGTTAGACTATGATACTTCAGGGTTATTACTTCTTACAAATGATGGAGATTTAACTTATAAATTAACTCATCCTAAGCATGAAATAGAAAAAGTTTACATTGCTAAAATTAAAGGAGTTCCTACTGAAAAAGAGTTAAATAAGTTTAGAAAGGGATTAAAAATTGATAATTATGTAACATCAAAAGCCAAAATAGAAGTGTTAAAGAAATATAATGATTATTCTATTGTAAAAATAACAATACACGAAGGAAAGAATAGACAGATTAGAAAAATGTGTAAAAAAATAAATCATCCTGTGATAAAATTAAAAAGAATAGCTATTGGGAAGATTGAATTAGGGAATTTAAAGAAGGGGAGTTGGCGTTATTTGAGTAAAGAGGAAATTTCATATTTAAAGGAGCTTTAGTCATTGTGACTTTGTCATAATGACTTTTTTTTCTTTAAAATGTAAAAATATTTGATATAATAAAATTGTTTAATATTTGATTTTTGGAGGTAAAAAATGATATCTGTAAAAAAAATAAATAAAAAAGAGGAATTATCAAAAGTAAATAAATTACTAGTTAAAAATGGATTTCAAGAAGAAAATGATTTAGAACAAATTATATATATTATGGAGGAAAATGAAGAACTCATTGGAGTAGCTAAGATTACAGTTATAAAAAACATTGGACTACTAAACTATCTAATTATAGATTCAAATAGGAGAGGAGAAAACTTAGGAGATTCTTTATTAAGATCTATATTAAATTATTGTGATTTAAATTCTATTAAGAAAATTTATTATCCTTATGAAAATTTATACTTACAGAAAAAGGGTTTTAAATTAGCTGATATAAATGAAAAAAATTGTTAAATTTGAATAATATCATTGCAAATAAATTAATAGTTTGTAATACTGAAGAGTTTTTTAAAAATAGCTGTCAAGCAAAAAGGAGATGCTGAAATGGCTAGAAAATACTTTACTAAAGCTACAGATATAGCTAAAAAAATAATAGAAGCTAGAGTGAAAGAAGGAGATGTTGTTATTGATGCTACTACAGGAAATGGTTATGATACAGTTTTTTTAGCAAAATTAGTTGGAAAAACTGGTAAAGTATATGGATTTGATATACAAAGTAAAGCTATCGAGAATACACAGGCTAAATTGAGAGATTCTATTTTATTGGATAGAGTAACACTTATAAAAGATAGCCATGAAAATATAGATAATTATGTAAAAGAAAAGGTAGATCTAGTGATTTTTAATTTGGGATATCTTCCTGGTGGGAATCATGAAATAACAACGAAACCTGATTCTACAATTGAAGCAATAAAGAAATCTTTAGATCTTTTAAAAGAAAACGGTATCATAGTCTTAGTAATATATCATGGTCATGAAATGGGTAAATTGGAAAAAAATAGTATAGAACGATTTGTTAGAGAATTAAATCAAAAAAAATATACAGTTATTAAGTTTGAGTTTATTAATCAGGTAAATAATCCGCCTTTAATTATTGCTATTGAAAAAAGTTTATAGGAGGTTGTTTAATGAGTAAAGTAAAAATTACAGAAACAATATTTAGAGATGCACATCAATCATTAATAGCTACAAGAATGAAAACTGAAGAAATGTTACCTATTGCAGAGAAACTTGATAGAGTAGGTTTTCATGCGCTAGAAGTTTGGGGAGGAGCTACATTTGATGCATGTTTAAGATTTTTAAATGAAGACCCATGGGAAAGATTAAGGAAAATTAGGAAAGCAATAAAAAATACTAAGTTACAAATGCTTTTAAGAGGGCAGAATTTATTAGGTTACAAACACTATCCAGACGACGTAGTGGAGGAATTTGTAAAAAAATCAATATATAATGGTATAGATATAGTAAGAATTTTTGATGCTTTAAACGATGTAAGAAACTTAGTTACAGCAGTTAATGCAACTAAAAAAGCAGGCGGACATGCTCAAACAGCGATATCATTCACTATAAGTCCTGTACATGATATAGATTATTATGTTAAAAAAGCTAAAGAAATGGAGGAAATTGGAGCTGATTCTATATGTATTAAAGATATGTCAGGAATACTGTTACCATATACAGCTGAAGAGTTGATAAGAAGAATAAAAGAAAAAGTAAATCTACCAATAGAATTACATTCTCACTTTACTAGTGGTATCGCTAACTTAACATATTTAAAAGCAATTGAAGCAGGTGTAGATATAATTGATACCGCAATTTCACCTTTTGCAATGGGAACAAGTCAACCTGCAACTGAATCTATGGTTGCATCTTTAAAAGATACTCCATATGATACTGGACTTGACTTAAATCTATTAAATGAAATAGCTGAATATTTTAAACCTATTAGAGACAAATATCTAAAAGAAGGCGTACTTAATCCTAAAGTTTTGGGGGTAAATGCCAAAACACTAACATATCAAGTACCAGGCGGAATGTTATCAAATTTAGTTTCACAGTTAGAGCAACAAGGTTCTTTAGACAAATTTGAAAAAGTTTTAGAAGAAGTACCTAAAGTCAGAGAAGATTTAGGTTATCCTCCATTAGTTACACCAATGAGTCAAATGGTAGGTACTCAAGCAGTATTTAATGTTATCTTAGGTGAAAGATATAAAATGGTACCTTCTGAAATAAAAAATTATGTAAAAGGATTATATGGTAGACCAACTATACCTATATCTGACGAAGTGAAAAAGAAAATAATTGGAGAAACAGAAGTTTATGAAGGTAGACCAGCTGATCTATTACAACCACAGCTAGAACAGTTAAAAAATGAGATTAAAGAATATATAGAACAGGAAGAAGATGTTCTAACATATGCTTTATTTCCACAAATTGCAATTAAATTCTTCCAGTATAGACAAATATATAAATATAAAATAGATAATACACTATTGGATATAGAAGAAAAAACATATCCAATATAAATATTAACAATCCTTATGAAGGTAAATAGTTGTTGGTTTGTTACTTGTATATTTGATTACTTTTACAACAGAATTATTAGGAATACTTTTGCCACATTTTAAGCAAACAAAATTGGATTTATTTAAGAATTGTATGGAGACCTCAGTTTTGAGGTTTCCATATTTTTCCCAACTTTTCCAACCCGTTTTACAAAGATGGCATCTGTTTTCATAATCTGCATATACCCATTTAAGTATTTTATGAAAGTGGAATGGATACTTTGTATATCTAATAAATGCCATAGGTAGTCCTAGTTTGATCATATATTCTTCAAATGTAGTTTCAATTTTAGTTTGTAATGGTTCGCCTATACTTACACTTTCATAATTATAATTTTTGTTATTTAACCATTTTCTAAGGTTATCAAACATATAACCTCTACATACAAGAATTTTTTCTTTTTTATCTACATTTAATTTTATGAATAAATCTTTAACTATAGTTACTACATGTTCTAAATAATATTTATTTTTAAAATTTTCTTTCGAATAGTATCTAATAGGTATAATATCGTAATAGAACTCACCAGTTTCAACTCTCATAGCCCCAATACAAGTTCCTCCAACAAGACTTCCACTACCTGCATCATCAATTTGTATCAAAATTATCACTCCTCAACTAACAATGACTAATAATATTATTATTTACATATGTAAAAATAATATTAGAAAGGGGATAAGCAATTGAAAATATTAGTTACAAATGATGATGGAATTTTTGCAAATGGTATAAAAGAAATATCAATTAAGCTTTCTGAAATTGCTGAAGTCATTGTAGTAGCACCAGATAGGGAAAGAAGTGCTATTGGCCATGCAATAACAATACATACACCTCTAAGAGTAGAAAAAACTGAAAATATAATACCTAATATAGAAGCATGGGCTATAAATGGAACACCTAGTGATTGTGTTAAAATAGCAGTTGAATCAATTATGAAGAAAAAACCAGACTTAATTGTATCAGGAATAAATAATGGTCCTAATTTAGGTACAGATGTAATTTACTCGGGTACAGTTTCAGCGGCTATTGAAGGCGCTATGCATAGCATACCTTCGGTTGCAATTTCTGCTTGTTTTTTTAATGGAAAAATAAATTATGAAAGTGTAGCAAAAATTTCTTGCAAAATTATAAAAAATTTAATTAAAAAAGATTTACCAAAAAATATTATTTTAAATATAAATGTGCCTTCATTACCTTTAGAACAAATTAAAGGTATTAAAATTACTGAGTTAGGAATAAGGAAATATAATAATAATTATGTTAAAAGAACAGATCCAAAAGGTAAAAATTATTATTGGTTATCTGGAGAGTTAATAGAAATTGAAAATAAAGATACAAGCGATATAGTAGCTATAGAAGAAGGCTTCATTTCTATAACTCCATTGCATTTTGATTTGACTGCTTACAATTATTTAGATGAATTGAAAAATTGGAAACTTAAAATGTAATATTTTATTAATTTTGCATAAAATGAAATAAAACTTGCAAAACGAATCAAAATGATTAAGAAAATGAAAAATAAATTGCAATACAGTATATATTTTGCTATTATAAAAATGAGAAAAAGTATAAAGGGGGTCTTAAAATGCCCACATCTATAACAAATAAAGAACTTATTATAAAAAAAGATTGGTGTAAAGGATGTGGAATTTGCGTAGAGTTTTGTCCAAAAGAAGTTTTAACATTAAAAAATGGTAAAGTTGAAATAATTAATTTAGATGCTTGTACAAAATGTGGTTTGTGTGAATTGAGATGTCCCGATTATGCAATATTTTTAGGGGGTAAAGAAAATGGAAAAAAAAGTTAAATTGATGCAAGGAAATGAAGCATGTGTTGAGGGAGCAATAGCTGCAGGTATGAGATTTTTTG
Organism: Caloranaerobacter ferrireducens; assembly: GCF_001730685.1. Lineage (NCBI taxonomy): Bacteria > Bacillati > Bacillota > Tissierellia > Tissierellales > Thermohalobacteraceae > Caloranaerobacter > Caloranaerobacter ferrireducens. The sequence continues at coordinate 773,021 of NZ_MDJR01000001.1, forward strand.
CAGGTTACCCTATAACTCCTTCTACAGAAATAGCTGAATTTTCAGCTCAAAAATTACCTAGAGTTGGTGGTAAATTTATACAAATGGAAGATGAAATAGCTAGTATGGCTGCTATAATAGGTGCATCACTAACTGGTATGAAATCAATGACAGCAACTAGCGGACCTGGCTTTTCTTTAAAACAAGAGAATATTGGATATGCTTCTATTGCAGAAGTTCCATGTGTAATTGTGAATGTACAAAGGGGAGGACCTAGTACAGGGTTACCTACATCACCTGCTCAAGGAGATGTGATGCAAGCAAAATGGGGTACTCATGGAGATCATCCGATTATTGCTTTAACACCATCTTCTGTACGTGAAACTTTTGATTTAACTGTAAAGGCATTTAATTTATCTGAAAAATACAGAGTACCTGTAGTGTTGCTATTAGATGAAGTGATTGCACATATGAGAGAAAAGATAGAAATACCAAGTAAAGAAGAGATAGAGGTAATAAACAGAAAAAAACCAGAAGGCGATATAGAAGATTATAAGCCGTATGAGGCAAAAGATGAGGATTTAGTACCTGCAATGGCTTCTTATGGAGAAGGATATCGTTTTCATGTTACAGGTTTAATACATGACGAAACAGGTTTTCCAAGTAATAGTCCTTTAATAGCAGAAAAATTAATTAGAAGGTTAATCGATAAAATAGAAGTAAATAAAGAAGATATAATTTTATTTGAGGAATATAATTTAGAGGATGCTGAAATTGCAATAGTTGCATATGGAAGTACTGCTAGATCAGCTAAGAGTGCAATTGATATGGCCAGAGATATGGGAATTAAGGTTGGATTGTTTAGACCTGTTACAATTTGGCCTGTTGCTGATAAAGTGATTGATGAACTTTCTAAAAAAGTTAAGACAATAATAGTAGTTGAGATGAATTTAGGTCAATATGTTTATGAGATAGAAAGAATTGCAAGTAAAAATTGTAATATTATAAGTTATGGTAGAGTTAATGGGGAATTGATAACTCCTGATGAAATCTTGGATAAAATTAAGGAGGTTTAAACTGTGTCTAGCGAACTTGTTAAAAAATACTTCAGATATAATAGATTACCTCATATATGGTGTCCTGGTTGCGGTCATGGAATAATTTTAAGATCAGTTGTAGAAGCTATTGATGAACTTGGTTATAGTAAAGATGAGATTTGTATAGTTTCAGGTATAGGATGTTCTTCAAGAGCTCCTGGTTATTTAGATTTTAATACACTTCATACAACTCATGGTAGAGCCTTAGCTTTTGCAACAGGCATAAAAATGGCTAATCCAAATCTAAAGGTGATTGTTATAACTGGTGATGGAGATTGTGCTGCAATTGGAGGTAATCATTTAATTCATGCAGCAAGAAGAAATATAGATATCACTACAATTGTATTTAATAATAATATATATGGAATGACTGGAGGACAATATTCACCAACTACACCACAGGGAGAAAAAGGTACAACAGCTCCATACGGAAATATCGATAAAAATTTCAATTTATGTGAACTAGCAAAGGCTGCTGGAGCTACCTATGTTGGTAGATCTACTGCATATCATGCAAAATTAATTACTAAATTAGTTAAAGATGCTATACAAAATAAAGGATTTTCTTTTGTAGAAGCAGTAAGTGTATGTCCTACTTATTATGGTAGAAAAAACAAAAAGGGAAATGCAGTTAATATGATGAAATTCTTGAAAGACAATGCAGTTAACGTAAAAGCTGCGAAGCTTCTAGATGAGGAACAGTTAAAAGGAAAATTTCTTATTGGAGAACTATATAAATCTATTGAACCTGAATATACTGATGAGTACAATAAAATTATAAATAGTTTCCAGAAGGAGAGATAGTATGTCAAAGAGAATTGAGTTTAGATTAAGTGGAGCAGGAGGACAAGGTCTAATATTAGCAGGTATTATACTAGCAGAAGCAGCTTTAAGAGATAACAAAAATGCAGTACAAACTCAGTCATATGGACCTGAAGCTAGGGGTGGAGCAAGTAAATCTGAAGTAATAATAAGTGATAGTGAAATAAATTACCCTAAAGTAAGAGAAAGCGATGTACTATTAGCTTTAACGCAAGCTGCTTGTGATAAATATATAGAAAATTTAAAAGATAATGGTATACTTATAGTAGATGAACATGTTGAAATTAAAGATAAAAAAAATATAAATATTTATAAATATCCTATTTTACGAACTGCTTCGGAAATACTAGGTAATAAAATGGTTTCTAATATAGTTGCTTTAGGAGTTATACATGGTATTACTAATGTAGTTTCAGTAGATTCATTAAGAGAAGCGATATTAGAAAGAGTTCCTAGAGGTACAGAAGAGCTAAATAAAAGAGCTTTTGAAGAAGGTTTAAGTTTAGTTAATAATTAAAATAGGGAATGATAGTATGGAGGAAAAAAATAAAGATTTAATTACTTTAATACAAATTAATTTTCCAAGATTAAGTAAAGGACAGAAATTAATAGCAGAATATATATTAAACCATTACGATAAAGCAGCTTTTATGACTGCATCAAAACTTGGAGAAATGGTAGGGGTTAGTGAATCAACTGTTGTAAGGTTTGCAAATGCATTAGGTTTTTCTGGTTATCCGAGTTTACAAAGAGCTTTACAAGAATTAATTAAAAATAAACTTACAACAGTACAAAGATTGAGTATGTCTAATAATTATTCAGACAATAGTACTTTATTAAAAAAGATACTAAAAGCAGACATGGATAATATAAGAAGTACAATAGAAGAAATAAGCAACGATGAATTTGAAAAGGTTGTAGATTGTATTTATAATGCAAATAGAGTTTATATAATAGGATTGAGAAGTTCAACAACTTTAGCAAATTATTTAGGTTTTTACCTTAGTTTAATTTTGGATAATGTAAAGGTTGTAACCTATGGTATAAGCGATATATTTGAGCAATTACTCAGGGTGAATAAGGGTGATGTTGTAATTGGTATCAGTTATCCTCGATACTCAAGAAGAACACTAGAAGCTTTGAACTATGTGAAAGAGCAAGAGTGTAAGATTATAGGAATTACAGATAGCTTTCTTTCACCATTATCAGGAATAGCTGATTATACGTTAATAGCTAAAAGCAATATGATTTCTTTTGTCGATTCTTTAGTAGCACCACTTAGTTTAATAAATGCATTAATAATTGCGATCGGAATGAGAGAAAAAAATGAAATAACTCAATATTTTCAAAAATTAGAAAGACTTTGGGATGAATATAATGTATATGATTGTAAAGATAAAAAAGATTTATTTTAAAAATATTAGCTGGCAAAGGCCAGCTTTTAGTTATATTTTTATATCAAATAAGAGTTTATCATAATTGATAACCTAAACATAAAAATTAAAACTTATTAGAAAGGCTGATTTCATGAAAAAAATTATTATTACAAGACACGGTCAAACAAATTGGAATTTATTGGGTAAAGTGCAGGGACAAAAAGATATTGAACTAAACGAAATTGGTATAAAACAAGCTAAAAAACTTGCATTTAAACTTTCTAAAGAAAAAATTGATATAATTTATACTAGTGACCTAAAAAGATCATATCAAACAGCTAAAATAATTTCTGATATTACAAAAACTAATATTATTATTGATAGAAATTTAAGAGAAATTTATTTTGGTAGTTGGCAAGGTTTAACATTATCTGACATTAAAAAAGATTTCAATAAAGAATATATAATTTGGAGAACAGAACCTCATAAACTAAACTTACCAGGAGCTGAAAAATTAATAGAAGTACAGGAAAGAATGAAAAAAATAATTAATAATGTACTACATTCTGACTATCAAAATATTTTAATAGTTTCACATGCTACTGCAATTAAAGCATTAATTTTAGGAATTTTAGATATAGATTTAGCAAAATTTAATAATATAAAAATAGACAATACAAGTATATCTATTATAGAATATCATAGTACAGGCCCAGTAATTAAATTATTGAACGATACTTGTCATTTGAAGGAGGACTAAAATGGAAGTAGTAGCTGTCATTGGAGCTGGTCCTGCTGGAATTTTAGCTGCAGGAACTGCTTCTAAAAAAGGTAAAAAAGTTTTTCTATTTGAGAGAAATTCTAATATAGGCAAGAAACTGCTTATTACAGGTAATGGTAGATGCAATATTACAAATAAATGTGATATTGAAAATTTTATTAGAAATGTTGTTAACAATAATAGCTTTATGTATAGTGCATTTTACAATTTTACAAACATTGATACCATAAATTTACTTGAATATTTAGGAGTTCAAATTAAATCAGAAAGAGATAATAGATGCTTTCCAAAATCGAATAAAGCAATTGATATAATAAATGCTTTTAATAAATATTTATTATTTAATAATGTAACTATTCTTAAGAATACTAGGGTTAAAGATATAACATTAAATGAAAATGGCACTTTTACTATTTATTTAAGCAATAAGAAATCTTTAACCTTTAATAAAGTAATTTTAGCAACAGGAGGTAAGTCTTATCCACAAACGGGCTCTACAGGTGATGGATACATTTTTGCAAATAAACTTGGTCATACAATTATTGAGCCAAAGCCTGCTTTGGTACCGATAAAGCTAAAAGATGCAGGGATAAAAAAATTACAAGGTATATCTTTGAACAATGTAAAACTAACAGCCTATTTAAACAATAAAAAAATACATGAACAAACTGGCGAAGTGGTTTTTACACATTTTGGTATATCTGGTCCTGCAACCCTCTCTTTAAGTAGTTATATCAATAAATATTCAATTGATAGGATAAATTTAGAAATAGATTTTTTACCAGATTATAATTTTGAATATTTAGAAAACTTGCTTAGTTCTTTATTTGCAAAACATCAACAAAAAAATATCTGTAATACTCTTTGTGAAATATTACCTAAAAAAATTATAATCTACTTATTAGATTCTTTGAAAATTTCATTTGACAAGAAAACAAATAATATAACCAAAGATGAAAGATACAAGATAATAAATAGTCTAAAAAAGCTTAGTTTGAACTACAATGGATTAAGAAGTATTGAACATGCAATTGTTACATCTGGCGGAGTTTCTACAAAAGAAATAAATCCATCAACTATGGAATCTAAATTAATAAAAGGTCTTTTTTTCGCCGGTGAAATTATCGATGTAGATGCTTTAACTGGGGGGTTCAATATACAAATAGCTTTGTCTACAGGTTACTTAGCAGGTCTAAATTGTTAATTATATAAACCTTATTGAGTAGAATTCTGTTATAATATATAATAAAAAAGGAAGCGGGGTTGTTATGTCTATAGTAGCAATTCGAGGAGCTATTACAGTTAATAATAATACAAAGGAAGATATTATTAAATTTACAAAGAAACTTTTAAAAGAAATAATAAAACAAAATAATATTGATAAATCAAATGTAATTAGCATTTTATTTTCTGCAACTAAAGATTTGAACAAGGCATATCCTGCAATAGCAGCTAGAGAATTAGGGTTTAATAATTGTGGATTAATGTGTTTTCAAGAAATGGATGTTGAAGGTAGTCTAAACAAATGTATTAGAGTACTTTTATTTTTAAAAAGCAATTTAGATCAAACTTGTATTAAACATATTTATCTAGAGAAAGCAAGTAAACTTAGGCCAGATTTAAATTAATTCCATTTTTAGTAGTTATAAGGAGGTAAAATATGAACAAAATTGTAATTGCAATAGATGGTCCAGCAGGTGCAGGAAAAAGTACTATAGCTAAAATTATTGCAAAAGAATTAAATATAAATTATGTAGATACAGGAGCAATGTATAGAGCTTTGACTTTAAAAGCCTTGAAAAATAAAATAAATTTTAATGATAAAGATTCATTAATTTCCTTATTAGATAACACTGATATTGATTATTATAATAATCATATTTATTTAGATGGTAAAATAGTTGATAATGAAATAAGAAATAATGAAGTTAGTAGAAATGTTTCTAAAATAGCTAAAGTAAAAGAAATTAGAGTAAAATTAGTAGAAATCCAAAGAAAAATAGCTAGCAATAAAAGTGTAGTTATGGACGGAAGAGACATTGGAAGTTATGTCTTACCAAATGCTGATTTCAAATTTTATGTAACTGCCTCAGTTGACGAAAGAAGCTATAGAAGATATAAAGAACTTATTTCTAAAAATGTTAAAATTTCTTTTGAACAAGTTAAAGAAGAAATAAAACAAAGAGATGAAATTGATAAGAACAGAGAATTTTCACCTTTAATTAAAAGTAAAGATGCTATTTTAATTGATACTACTAAAAGAACTGTTGAAGAATGTGTTAATGAAATATTAAATATTATAAAGAAAGGAATGTAAAATATGTCTTTTTATAACTTTGCAAAGAAGACATTATCGTTATTTATGAATGTTTTTTTTAGAATAGAAGTTACTGGCAAACATAATTTCACTGAAAATAAATTAATTGTTTGTTCCAATCACATAAGTTTATTAGATCCTATTCTAGTAGGTATAATATCTCCTAGAAAAATATATTTTATGGCAAAAAAAGAATTATTTGAAAATAAAATTTTAAATAAAATTATTACAAAATTAGGAGCATTTCCAGTTGACAGAAGAAAAGGAGATATTTCTGCAATAAAAAAGTCTTTAAAAGTATTAAATGAAGGTAATGTTTTAGGTATTTTTCTAGAAGGCACTAGAGTTAAAAACGAAAATATAGAAAATGCAAAACCAGGAGTTGCTATGATTGCAATCAAAAGCAAATGCAAAGTATTACCAATTTACATAGACACTAATTACAGATTATTTTCCAAAGTTAAAGTCATTATAGGTGAACCAATTTCCTTTGATGAATTTTATGATAAAAAACTAAATATTGATAATTATAAAAAAATTAGTCAAAACATATTAAAAAGAATTTACGCACTAAAATAATTTGATAGGAGAGATATAATGGATTTACTTATTGCAAAAAACTCGGGTTTTTGCTTTGGAGTTGAAAAAGCAGTAAAGACCACATTACATACACTAGATGAAAATAAATACAATGTTTTTTCACTGGGACCAATTATACATAATGAACAAGTTATTAATTTACTTGAAAGAAAAGGTTTAAAAATAATTAATAACATTAAGGATGTTAATAAAGGTAAAGTAATAATTAGATCACATGGAGTTCCTTTAGATGTTTATTCATATGCAAAAAATATTGGATTAGAATTGATTGATTGTACATGTCCTTTTGTAAGAAATGTCCAGAAAAAAGCTAATGAGTTCTTTAACAATGGCTATACAATTGTTATAATTGGCAATCCAAAACATCCAGAAGTTATAGGAATTAATGGTTGGTGTGATAATCAAGCAATAATTGTAAATTCTGAGTACGATTTAAATAAAGTTCCTCTCAGTGATAAATTATGTATAGTATCTCAAACAACAATGACTTTAGAAAAATTTCAAAAACTATCTCAATTAGTACAAGAAAAAGGTAAATTAGTAAAGATTTTTAATACTATATGTAACGCTACAAAGCTAAGACAAGAATCTACAAAAGAAATTGCTAAAAAAGTAAATGCTATGATAGTTATAGGTGGTCACCATAGTTCTAATACCCGTAAATTAGCAGAAATAAGTAAAAAATACTGTCACAATGTATATCATATAGAAACTTTAGGTGAATTACCTTTTAATAAACTTAAAAATTTCAAAATGATTGGAATTACTGCTGGTGCTTCAACACCTGATTGGATTATTGAAGATATTGTAAATAATCTAAAAAATATGTCTAGTAAATTATAAAACTAGTTATCTAATAAAAACAATAGAACTCACATGTATAATTTTTTTATAAAAGACAATAATATCTAATGAACCTCATTAATATCAAGACCCCCTTTACATTCATAATGTGGCATATTGCCACATTTTTTTTTATGTGATAGAATTACATTGATTAAATTTTTAAGCAAAGGGGACAGAAATGGATAAGTATGAGATTTTCAAAAAAGATTTTTATAAAATAACCGGCATCGATTTAAATTATTATAAAGAGAAACAAATGAAGAGAAGACTTACTTCTTTATTAAAAAGAAATAATTTTTCTGATTTTGACGATTATTTAATAGGTATTAAGACAAATAGTAAACTTCTGAATGAACTTCTTAATTATCTCACCATAAATGTTTCAGAGTTTTTTAGAAACCCAGATCAATGGCATGTTTTAGAAAAAGATATTATACCAAAACTAATCAAAAATAATGGTAAAATAAAAGTTTGGAGCAGTGCTTGTTCTACAGGAGAAGAACCTTATTCATTAGTAATGCTACTAACAAAATTTTTCCCTTTAAAAGATATAAGTATATTAGCTACAGATATTGATGAAAGTGCAATTCAAAAAGCGAAAATTGGAATTTATGATGAAAAAAGTTTAAAAAATGTGCCATATGAATATAAAAACAAATATTTTATTAAAATAGGAAATACATATAAAATAGATGATAAAATCAAGCAATGTGTTAATTTTAAAAAACTCAATCTGTTAAGTGATAACTTTCCTAAAGGACTTCATTTGATTTTGTGTAGGAACGTTATGATTTATTTTACTGAAGAAGCTAAAACAAAACTTTATAAGAAATTTTACGAATCACTTACAGATGACGGTGTATTTTTTGTCGGTAATACCGAACATATAATTTTACCAGATAAATATAATTTAAAACCAATAAAATCATTTTTTTATAGTAAATTGTAGATTATTAGCACAACTAGAAATTATATCTAGTTGTGCTTTCTATTTTAAACTTTGTTATCTGATATTATAAAATTAAGAAGGAATTACTTCAAAATTGAAGAATAAATCAATTATAATTTATTAGGGGGAGTGGTAAATGATAGATACTAAAAGAAAATATTCTATTTCTGAAGTTTCAGAAATAACTGGATATCCTCAACACGTACTTAGATTTTATGAAAAAGAATTTAAACTAAATATCCCAAGAACTAAATCTAATCATAGATATTACACATACAAAGAAATAGAAAAAATTAATTATATTAAAGAATTACAAAACAAAGGTTTTACAAACAAACAGATTAAAATTATTCTAAATTCTCCTGAAGAACTTATACCAAATAGCCATGATGAAACTGCAATTACATCAGTAACTTTTCAATCAAATGATATAAGTAACGGAAAAAACTTTATTGTTGAATTTCAAAATAATTTACTAGAAAAAATCCAAGAAACTCTAAATCAGAATAATATTAATAATATAGAAATTTTAAAAGAGCTTAAAACAGAAATTGAACAGTTGAAACATGAGATTAAAAATAAAGAACGTGATGTATTAATTTGTGAAAATGCTAAATTGAAAATGAAATTAAAAGAAAAGTCATATGAAGTTGCAGAATTAAAAGAAAAACTCAAACGTGAAAGAGAAGCTAATAAAAGTATTTTTAAAAAAATATTTAAAAGAAAATAGAAATTACTTATTTTGAATAATATATAGTAATTTGGTAGAATTATAATGTATGGGAACAATATTACGGCTATGGAGGATAAATATGAACATTGAAGAAATCAAGTTACAATTAGATAAAAACTCAGACCAGCATTTATATATACAATTATATAGTAAAATAAAAAAATTAATTTTAAATGGTACTTTAAAACCTCATACAAAATTACCTCCTATAAGAAAATTAGCTGAAAAATTAAATGTAAATAATATAACTATTGTTAGCGCTTATAACTTACTCCAAAAAGAAAACCTAGTTTATAAAAAAGTTGGAAGCGGTACATTTGTTAACATAATAAATTATGATACAAATATAGAAGTTGACTATAAACAATATTTTCATTCTTTAGACAAGGCAAATATAAATCATTATATACATGACTCTGAAAATATCATTGATTTTTCAAATACAACTCCAACAAATGATCTTTTTCCTGTTGAAGATTTTAAATATGTCATTAACTTGGTTTTAGACAGAGATAAAGGAAATGCATTTAAATACCAAGAAAGCCAAGGGTACTATCCTTTAAGAGAAACTATAAAAAACTATTTATCTAATTACAAGATTAATTGTGATACTAGTAATATTCAAATTATTTCTGGAGCGCAACAGGGAATAGATATTCTTTCTAAAGCATTAATAGATTACGGAGATATAGTTTTTACAGAAAGTCCAACTTACACAGGAGCTATTGCAGCTTTTAAATCAAGAACAGCTAAAATTATAGAAATTCCTATTAAAAATGATGGTATTGATCTAAATTATTTAGAAAATAAACTTAGAAGCTTTAGACCTAAATTCATTTATGTTATGCCTAACTTCCAAAATCCAACAGGTTATACTTATTCTAAATCAAAAAAACTAAAGCTATTAGAATTAGCTAATAAATATAATACATTAGTAGTTGAAGATGATTACCTAAATGACCTTTCATTTAATAATGAATACCCAGAGACATTAAAATCACTAGACGAAAACAATAGAGTTATTTACATTAAAAGTTTTTCTAAAACTTTCATGCCTGGATTAAGATTGGGTTTTATGATAATACCTATGTCAATACAAAAAGAAATACTTATAGCAAAACATATATCTGACATATCTACATCTGGTCTTATGCAAAGAGCTTTAGATTTATATATTAAAATGGGTTTATTTAAAAAGCACATTGATGAAATTAATAAAATATACAAAAAAAGATTTGATATAATGGTTAAGAGTTTATCAAATTATATACCTAAACAAATTGGTTATTCTATACCTAAAGGTGGTTTGAATTTCTGGCTTTCATTACCACATGGTTATTTAAGTGATGAGCTACATGAACTATGCTTTAAAAAAGGAATACTTATAACCCCTGGTTCAATATTTTATGCTAATAAAATCAAAAGTAATTCTTTTAGAATTAGTATTGCATCAGTTCATGAATCTATAATAGAAGCTGGTATTTGTCAACTTTCTGAAATAATAAATGACCTACTTAATAAATCAAATGTTAATAAATACCATTTTAATCCTCTAACTCATTTATAATCAAATTAATTTTATATGAGCTAAAGTTAGAAAATTTTATCTTCTGCAATATATATCAAACTATCTTTTACTTTTAAAATTGTATTTCTACTAGGGTTTAAAAAAACTTTATTATCTCTATATATACCTATGAGAGTTGCTCCTTTGTTTAAAAACTCAATAGCAATTTTCTCATAGGTCTTTCCTATATACTTTTTATCAACGGTTACCTCATAAAGCTCGTTTCCATAAGAATTAGTAAGCAACTCTTTTATAGCTTTACTTACACCTTTATACAATGCACATCTCATCATGATTTTACTCTCAAATTGTGTACTAATTATAGTTTCATTAACATTAGCGCGCTTAAAATGTATTAAGTTTTTTTGATCAATAACTTCTGATACTAAATGAATATTTGGATTAATTTTACTTACAGCTAAACATATCAGCACAGATCTAGCATCTATCATTTCACTATTTTCTAAGCTTCTATCTGCTAGTACAATTGCCGATTTAGCATATTTAATATTAGCTCTTTTTAAAACAGTATCTGTTGTAGGATCTCCTTTTATATAATAAACATTATCATTATCATATGGATTATGAGAAATATTAGCTACTAAAACAATTTTTAGTTTTTCATCCTCTCTCAATAATTCTTCAACAATAGATTTTGCTTGATAATTCCAACCAAAAATAACTATATGATTACTAAAGTTAACATCCAATAAGCCCATCCCCTTTTTTAAGTTCCTTTCCACAAACACAGAAGCTATTGAAGCTGTAGAAAACCCAAAGGAACCAATACCTATAATCATCAAAAATATAGCTACTATACGACCAAGTTTGGTTGTTGGATAAATATCTCCATAACCAACTGTTGTACTTGTTACAAATCCCCACCATAATGCATCCCACAAAGAATTGATATTTTGGTTCTTATTATTTTCTATTAAATAAAATAAAACAGAACTAATTATTATGAAAAATATTACTAATAAAATCGCTTTATAAACTTTTGTTGTTTTAAGTGAAATATGAAGTTTTCTAATATATATAGTTAAATTCGTGATTTTTACCACCCCTTTAGCAACATAAATAAAACATATTTTATTATACTTCATTTATAATTTTATTAATTAATTTGATTTTAATCTTAAATCTTGTTCTCATTTCTTTGTATAATATTATTTCCTTAATATATTCAATAATAATGTAAAATTTAATTTAATTTAGTAATTTTCTCTAGATATTTGTAGTAAATTATTGAAAATTTTACATTTCCCCGGTAATATACAATACCCATAATATTCAATAGTATGTAAATATATTTAAAATAAATTCATTATATATTTTAAAAAATAATTATAGGGAGGTTTATATATGAATAGTAATAAAATAGATTTAGTAAAATTACCTGAAGAATTAATTGAATTTAAAAAATTATATTTAAACAACAAAGATCCTATTAAAAGAAAAGTACTAAGTTTTACAGAAGTTTCTTATTTTATGAATAAAATTATTCCTCTACCTATAGATTCAAATAGTTATTATAAAGTTAGATATGAATCTTGTAATAACGATGAATATCTACTTTTACTTTTAGCTTATAACTATATTATTTATAAATTATTATTAAAAAAAGTAAATTTATACGAATTAAAAATTCATATTGAAGATATTATTTTAACAACAAATTTTATAGATATATTTTACCAATATAAAACACCAATCTTAGATAAAAACACTAATATTGTTTGGATATTTCCAAAACAAAGAATAAAAGAATATATTTATGAATCAATTTATTTCAATAATTTTAATAACTATTATTATGAAGAAGAAACTCTTTTAAAACTCATATATATAATAGCAGGATTTGTTAAATATGAATATCAAAATATAAATTCTAAAATGATTGATGAAATAGATCTATTAAACTATCCTACTTTAGTTTTTGCAAATATTAAACTTTATGAAAAAGGTATAATTAAAATTATTGAAGAAAATGATAGAGTAGGTATTATGTTAAATTTTAATTCTTCAAATAATCAAAATGTTATTTTCAGTAAAAATGAAAATTTATTAAAAAAGAAAATATTGCAAGTTATAAATAAAATAGATGGTGTAAACTATAATATAAATGATTTCTTAGACTAAAACAAATTTTCTTATGTTTTGCATAATAGCGTAAGCATAATTGCAAATTCAAAAAATATTTTAACATTTTTAAGTCTATTGTGCAGTATTTTGTGTCTTTGTATGCATTTTTCTGAAAATATACTTGACATAAAATATTTATGGTGTTATAATATGGTTAGAACACTAAAAGAGGGGGTTTGATAAATGAGTAGAGGTACTACAAAAAATCTTAAATCATTACAAACTAGTAGACTTAAAAAATGTGGTGCTATTACATGTATACACAATATTGATGGTTATTGCAATATGGATAAATGTGAGATTTACGAAAGAACTTTAAGACAAGAACATTAAAATAAAAAAGAGGAAGGCTAGTTAGCTTCCTCTAAGTAACACCTATTTGGTGTTAATTTTTTTGTATTCAATAAGACCTTCTTTTAAAATATTCATCGCCTTTTTCAAATCATTTTCATTTAAAACATATGATATTCTTATCTCATCCTTACCTAAACCTTCTGTTGCATAAAACCCTTCAGCAGGTGCCACCATAACTGTTTCATTATCTACATCAAAATCACTTAATAACCATTTAACAAAATCTTCCGCATTTTCTACTGGTAATTTGGCAATCACATAAAAAGCTCCATGTGGTTTTCTGCATATTACACCTTCCATTTTAGATAATGCTTCATATACAACATCTCTTCTTTTTCTATATTCTTCAACAACCTCTTTGAAATAGTTATCAGGTACATTAACTAGCTCAGATGCACCTATTTGCTCTATTGTTGCAACACAAAGTCTACTTTGACATAGTTTTAAAACCTGTCTAATTAATTCTTTATTCTTACTTGCAATTGAACCAATTCTTGCTCCACAAGCACTATATCTTTTTGATACGCTATCTATTATAACTACTCTATCTTTAATATCATCTAAGTGTGCGAAACTTATATATTTAAAATCATCATATACAAATTCTCTATAAACTTCGTCAGCTATAATAAATAAATCGTTTTCCTTTGCTATATCTCTAATCATGTTTACTTCTTCTGGTGTATAAATAACTCCAGTCGGATTACCAGGGTTAGATAATAAAATAGCTTTAGTCCTGTCTGTAATTAAATTTACTATTACTTCTTTCTTTGGTAAATGAAAACCGTCCTCTGCTCTCGTTGTTATTGGAATTACTTTAATTCCTGCTGAATTACCAAATCCATTATAATTTGTGTAAAATGGCTCCGGAACTAATACTTCATCTCCATAATCACAAATTGCCAATAAAGCAAATAATAATGCTTCACTACCACCATTTGTTATAAGAATCTCATCTTCTTCAAAATGAATATCATACTTTTTATAATAATTAATAAAACTATTAATTAACTCAGGTATTCCTTGTGAATTAGTATAAGCTAATACTTTTTGGTCAAAGCTCTTAATAGCTTTAAAAAAGGAATCAGGAGTTTCAATATCAGGCTGACCAATGTTTAAATGATAAACTTTTTTACCTTTTCTTTTAGCTCCCTCAGCAATAGGAACTAATTTTCTAATTGGCGATTCTTGCATTGATAAAATTCTTTTAGAAAGCTTCATAACAATACCTCCTTAAATAAATTAGTTTGAAAACCTTTTCATCATATTAAAAAAATATATACTAACACTATTATAATAACATAAAAAAGTCTTTAAATAAAAGATTATCAAAAATGAATACTAAATTACGTTAAACATTGAGTCTAAAATTATTTTTAACTTTTAATGTATTATAATATAGTTAAGTAATTCTTAAAAATTAATAACTCTTCTATTTTCTTAAATTATTTGTTATAATATTTTTTAATTATAGGGATTATATAACTAGCAGTAATTAAGAGGAGGAGACTTATATTGAACAAAGTAAACAATCTACAGAAAAGAAAATACTATATAGAAACTTGGGGTTGTCAAATGAATGAACACGATTCTGAAAAGATGTCTGGAATTTTAGAAAATATTGGCTATATTGAAACTAATACACCCAAAGAAGCAGATTTAATCATTTTTAATACATGCCTTGTAAGAGAAAATGCCGAACTTAAGGTTTATGGTAATCTTGGTCATTTAAAAACACTAAAAAGTAAAAAACCGGAAATGTTGATTGCAGTTTGTGGCTGTATGATGCAAAAAAAGGAAATAAGAAATTTAATTAAAGAAAAATACAGTCATGTAGATATAGTATTTGGCACTCACAATATACACAGATTGCCAGAATTAATCGCTAATGCAAGACAAAGTTCTAAAATGATAATAGACGTTTGGGATGACTCAGAAAACGTAATAGAAGGATTACCAGCTAAAAGGAAATATAGTTTTAAAGCTTTTGTAAATGTTATGCATGGTTGTAATAACTTCTGTACTTATTGTATTGTTCCATATACAAGAGGTCGCGAAAAAAGTAGACTTCCAGAAGATATTTTAAAAGAAATTAATGAACTTGCAGCACAAGGTTGTAAAGAAGTGACTTTACTAGGCCAAAATGTAAATTCTTATGGTAAAACCTTAGATAAAAAAGTAAGTTTTGCACAATTATTAAGAATGGTTAATGAAGTAGAAGGTATAGAAAGGATCAGATTTACTACATCTCATCCTAAAGATCTTTCTGATGAACTAATATTGGCTATTAAAGAATGTGATAAGATTTGTGAGCATATACATTTACCATTTCAAGCAGGTAGTAACAAAATATTAAAAGCTATGAATAGAAAATACACAAAAGAACATTATCTAAATTTAATCGAGAAAATCAAAAAAGAAATACCTGATATTGCTATAACAACTGATATAATCGTAGGTTTTCCTGGAGAAACAGAAGAAGACTTCGAAGAAACTTTAGATGTAGTTAGAAAAGTAAAGTTTGATTCAGCTTTTACATTTCTTTATTCAATAAGAAAAGGTACTCCAGCTGCAGAAATGAAAAATCAAGTTCCCGAAGATATTAAACATAAAAGATTCCAAAGACTATTAGATACTATTTATCCTATAAGCTTAGAAATTAATCAAAAGCTTAAAGATAAAATAGTTGAAGTCCTAGTTGAAGAAATAAGCAAAACTGATAAAACTAAAGTAACAGGAAGAACTAGGACAAACAAAGTTGTTCATTTCCCAGGAGACAAAAACCTAATAGGTAAATTAGTTAATGTTAAAATTACAAATCCTAAAACTTGGACTTTAGAAGGAGAATTAATAGACTAATAAATATTTTTTTAATTATAGGCTAGGGCTAACCTTAGCCTATTTAAATTCCAAACTATTTATATGTTATAATATACCTGTATATATAAATTGGAGGGAAATAATTTGAAAAATTTAACACCAATGATGCAACAATACTTAAAAATAAAAGAGAAATATAAAGATGCAATTTTATTTTTTAGACTTGGTGACTTTTACGAAATGTTCTTTGATGATGCAATTCTAGCCTCTAAAGAACTAGAAATCACATTAACAGGTAGAGAATGTGGTAACAAAGAAAGAGCCCCTATGTGTGGAATACCATTTCATTCTGCTGATTCTTATATAGCTAAACTTGTAAAAAAAGGTTACAAAGTAGCTATATGTGAACAAATAGAAGACCCATCAAAATCAAAAGGTATTGTTAAAAGAGATGTAGTTAGGATAATTACACCTGGTACTATAACGGATACAAAAATTCTAGAAGACAAAAATAATAACTATCTTTGTAGTATATATATGGACGCAACTGGAATAGGAATTTCATACGTTGATGTTACTACAGGTGAATTATATACGACTGAATTTATAGGTAATGAAAAACAATTAATTAACACATTATTTGATGAATTAGCTAAAATTCGCCCTACTGAAATAATATTAAATGACTACTTATATAATAAAAAAGATATTGTAAAAAAAATTGAAAATAAATTTAATTCAATTACTAACCTTTATAGTAATTGGACTTATGAATATAATGCTGCTAAAGAAGTAATTTTAAATCAAATGTCAGTTCTATCTTTAGATGGATATGGTTTAAATAAAAAAATTTATTCTGTACCATCGTTAGGTTCTCTTATTTATTATTTAAATGAAACACAAAAAACATCATTAGAACATTTAAATCATGTTACTTTTTATACAGTAGACAATTTTATGATGCTAGATATCAATACACGTATAAATCTAGAACTTACTGAAACAATAAGAGGGAAAAATAAAAAAGGTTCTTTATTTGGTTTACTTGATTGCACATCAACAGCAATGGGCGGTAGAATGTTAAAAAGATGGATTGAAGAACCTTTAATAAGTATTAAAGAAATTAAAAAAAGATTAGATGCTGTAGATTATCTATTTAATAATTTTTTAATTGTAGATGAAATAAAAGAACTTCTAAAAAATGTATATGATATTGAGAGAATAATAGGTAAAATTGTATATGGAACTTGTAATGCTAGAGATTTAATTTCTCTAAAAAAGTCTGTATCAATTCTTCCAAATATTAAAAAAATATTACAGGAAACATCTTCAGACTTACTTTTATCCTTAGGTAAAGAATTAGATACTTTAAAAGATGTATATGAACTCATAGAAAATGCAATTATTGATGAACCTCCTATATCTGTTAAAGAGGGTAATATTATTAAAAATGAATATAGTAAAGAATTATTTGAACTTAGAGAAGCAGCTATTAAGGGAAAGGAATGGATATATAAATTAGAGCAAAACGAAAGAGAAAGAACTGGAATCAAATCATTAAAAGTAGGATATAATAAGGTTTTTGGATATTATATAGAAATAACAAAATCTAATTTAAAGTATGTTCCTAATGAATATATTAGAAAACAGACACTTGCTAACTCAGAAAGATATGTTACTCCTGAATTAAAAGAAATGGAGTCTAAAATACTCGGTGCTGAAGATAAAATAGTCAAATTAGAATATGATATTTTCTTAAATATCAGAGAAACAATTAAAAATCAAATAAAAAGGATACAAGAAAGTGCCAAAATTATAGCAATTTTAGATGTTCTCTGTGCATTTGCAATAACTGCATATAAAAATAATTACACAAAACCAAAACTTAATTTAGATGGGATAATTCAGATTAAAAATGGAAGACACCCAGTAGTAGAGAAAATGTTAGAAGAAAATTTATTTATACCAAATGATACTTATCTTGATAATGGTAAAAATAGAATTGCTATAATTACGGGACCTAATATGGCTGGCAAATCTACATATATGAGACAAGTCGCACTTATTACTTTGATGGCACATATAGGTTCATTTGTACCAGCTGATGATGCAAATATAGGAATAGTTGATAGAATATTCACTAGAGTAGGTGCATCTGATAATCTATCTCAAGGACAAAGTACCTTTATGGTTGAGATGAGTGAAGTAGCAAATATACTCAATAATGGGACTACAAATAGTTTAATAATCTTAGATGAAATAGGTAGGGGTACTAGTACTTTTGATGGCTTAAGTATTGCATGGGCAGTAATTGAATATATTAGTGATAAAATAGGAGCTAAAACTCTTTTCGCAACTCACTACCACGAACTTAGTGAATTAGAAGGTAAGATAGAAGGAGTAAATAATTTTCGTATATTAGTTAAAGAAAAAGGTGATGACATTATCTTTCTTAGAAAAATAGGTAAAGGAAGTGCAGATAAAAGCTACGGTATACAAGTAGCCAAACTAGCAGGTGTGCCTATAGAGGTAATCAAAAAAGCAAAAGAAATTTTACTCAAATTAGAAGAAACAGATATTAACAATACTGCATTAACAATTGATGAAAATATAGATAAAAATATAAATGTATGTAATGTTAATAAAGTAGATGAATATCAACTAGATATTTTTAACTTAAAATATAATAATTTTATTGATAGAATAAAATCTATTGATATAATGAAAGTAACTCCTCTTGATGCAATAAATATTTTATATGAGATTGTAAAGGAGGCAAACGAATTATAGGAGCGATTTGAATGAGTAGAATAAAAATTTTGGACGATACTACTATTAACAAAATAGCCGCTGGTGAAATCATTGAAAGACCTGCATCAGTAGTAAAAGAACTTGTAGAGAATTCAATTGATGCAGGCGCAACCTCTATTACTATAGAGATAAAAGGTTACGGAAAAGATTATATTAGAGTTACAGATAATGGAACAGGTATTGAAAATGATGATTTAGAAATAGCTTTCATGAGGCATACTACTAGTAAAATTAATAAAATAGAGGATTTAGAAAAAGTTATATCATTAGGCTTCAGAGGTGAAGCATTAGCAAGCATTTCTTCAGTATCTCAAGTCAAAGTTATAACAAAGACTGATAATAATCTTATAGGTAATCAAATAATATTACATGGTGGTAAAATAATTAATAAAGAGGAAGTTGGTTGTCCTAAAGGAACAACTATAATTGTCACTAATCTATTTTATAATACTCCTGTAAGAGCAAAATTTTTAAAAAGTGAATCTAAAGAAACTTTAAGAATAAACGATACAATATATAAACTTGCATTAAGTAATCCAAATATTTCATTTAAATATATTAAGGATAACAAAGTTATATTTAAAACACGAGGTAATGGCAATGAAGAAGATGTAATTTACAATTTATTTGGTAGAAATTTTTTGAATTCCTTGACTAAAATAAATTATGAAAGCGATAATTTCCTCATAAAAGGTTTTATTTCTGAACCTTCATTTACTAGAGGTAATAGATCACATCAATACTTTTTTGTAAATAATAGATATATAAAGAGTAATTTACTTTCAAAAACTATAGAATCGGCTTATGGAACTCTATTACCTTCAAATAGATTCCCTGTTATAATACTTTATTTATTTATACCTCCATACGAAATTGATGTTAATATACATCCAACTAAAACTGAAGTTAGATTTAGAAATGAAAAAGGGATATGCGATACTATATATGATGTAGTAAAAAACTTTTTAAAAAAGAAAGATATTATCCCACACATTAACATCACTAATAAAAGTAATAATTGTGAAATGCAAATGAATTTTATTGATAAACTAAATACAAAAAATAATTACGATAAATCATCAAGTAACTTTTCAGTTGAAAAAGATAATAAAATTAAATATGAAAAACCAGTTAATAATGAAATAAAAAAAGATTTTAATATATCAAATAATGACAGAGTTTATGAGAATAAACAAATTACAAATAACCCTTTAATAAAAGAAGATAAAAAAAATTCTGCAGAAAACAAACAGGAAATTTCTATAGATAATATACAAATAATTGGAACATTGTTTTCTACATATATTTTAGCAGAAGATAAATTAAACGCTATGCTATATATAATTGATCAACATGCGGCACATGAAAGAATCATGTTTGAAAAGTTAAAAAAACAATTTAAAAATCAGATTATCATTTCTCAGCAGATGCTTGTACCTGAAATAATTAACCTTACTTTTAATGAATATAAAAAAGTAGAATTGAATCTAGAAATATTTAATAAGTTAGGTTTTACTATAGAACCTTTTGGAAAATATTCTATTGTATTAAGAAGTGTACCTGTCGTATTTAATAAACCTAATGCTAAAGAATTATTTTTAGATATACTAGATAATCTGGAAAATTTTGATTATAAATTAGAAAGTAATTATGATTTAAGATTAGAAAAAATAATGAAATTAGCCTGTACGAGTTCTATTAAAGCTGGTGATAAAATTGATGAATTAGAAATATCTAACTTGATAAAAGAACTTTTTAGAACAGAAAATCCTTACACTTGTCCTCATGGTAGACCAACAATCATTAAATTAACACAATTTGAATTAGAAAAGAAATTTAAAAGAACATAGAAGGTGAAAAAGTATGAATTCACAGAAGAAACCACTTTTTGTATTAATCGGTCCTACAGCCGTAGGAAAAACTGAAATATCTATTGAGCTAGCACATAAACTAAATGGAGAAATTATTTCAGCTGATTCAATGCAGATATATAAATACATGAACATAGGAACTGCAAAAATCACTGAAGAAGAAAAAAGAGGTATCAAACACTATCTTATAGATGAAATATATCCAGACCAGAAGTTTTCAGTATCAGATTTTAAAAAATTAGCAGAAAAATATATAAATGAGATATTAAACAAGGGTAAATTACCTATTGTAGTAGGGGGAACTGGTCTTTATATTAACTCTTTAGTATATGAATTAGATTTCACCAATGCTATTTCTAACCCAAAATTTCGCGATGACATGATGAATAAAGCGAAAACCTTCGGTAATAAATATATTCACGATGAATTAAAAAAGATCGACCCAATATCAGCAGAAAGAATACATATAAATGACACAAAAAGAATTATCCGAGCACTTGAGATATATTATGAAACAGGCAAACCCATGTCCCACTATTATAAAAATTTTAGAAAGCCAAATTCTAAATACAATATTGCAATAGTTGGTCTAACTATAGATAGAGCAAATTTATATAAGAGAATAAATCATAGAGTAGACAAAATGATAGAGTTAGGATTAGTAAATGAAGTTAAGAACTTATTAAAAATGGGTTATTCTAGCGAGTTGACTTCTATGCAAGGTTTAGGATATAAAGAAATTATTGCTTATTTAAAAGGGGAATGTACTCTAGAGGAAGCAATAAATATATTAAAAAGAGATACTCGAAGATTTGCTAAAAGACAATTAACATGGTTCAGAAGAGATGATAGAATCCATTGGATAAATATAGAAGAATTTAATAATAAAAATGAAGTTATAAATTATATAGTTAACTATGTTAAAAGTATATTAAATTTTTAAATATTATCTTAAATATCATAATGGAGGGGTTTAAATGAAAAATAATATTAATTTACAGGATGCTTTTATCAATAAAGTTAGAAAAGAAAATATAAGTATAACTATTTACTTAATTAATGGTTATAAATTTAAAGGTACAGTCAAGGGTTTTGATAATTATACTATCGTTCTAGAAAATGAAGGAAAACAACATTTAATCTACAAGCATGCTATATCAACAATTTCACCCAATTCAACAATGAATTTTTTAACAAAAAATACACCTCAAAATAATCAAAGCATCTCCGCAAATGATGAAAATATAATAGAATAATTCAAAATGTTAAAAGCTTTTAAGAATTAATTCTTAAAAGCTTTTAACTTTTTATTAACTTAATTCATAAAATAGTAATAGCAGCTATTTCGAGGTGAATTTATGAATAGTAAAAATCATGAAATCTTTAAGCTTTATCAATATGGAAAAACTAACTTATACACAACTTTTGACCTTTTTTTAAATAAAAAAAAGAATGTAAAAAAAGATCCTTGTAGATCAGATACTAATCTAAATGATATATTAACTGAACTTAATAGTTTGATAGGTTTGCATAATGTAAAAAAATTAGTCAAAGAAATAATAGCTTTTGTTGAAATTCAAGAAAAAAGAAAAACAGAAAATTTATTAACTGAACCTATAGTTTTACATATGGTATTTAGAGGTAATCCAGGTACAGGTAAAACCACTGTAGCTAGATTGCTAGGAAAAATATTTAAAGAAATAGGTATTTTAGAAAAAGGACACTTAATCGAAGTAGATAGAGCTGATTTAGTAGGAGAATATATTGGGCATACAGCAGTTAAAGTAAAAGAGCAGATTAAAAGGTCTTTAGGTGGCATACTTTTTATTGATGAAGCTTACTCTTTAGCTAGAGGTGGAGAAAAAGATTTTGGTAAAGAAGCAATAGATACCCTTGTAAAAGCTATGGAGGATCATAAAGATAATTTTGTATTAATATTAGCTGGGTATAAAAATGAAATGGATTATTTTTTAAAAACTAATCCTGGCCTTAAATCTAGATTTCCTATTTATGTTGATTTTAAAGATTATTCTATAAAAGAGCTTATATTAATAGCTAAAAAAATCGCATCAGATAGACAATACCAGTTCTCAAATAAAGCAATTTTAAAAATAGAACATATTCTAAAGAACAAAATGTATAATAACGGCAATGCTAGATATGTTAGAAATATTATAGAAAGAGCTATTAGAAGGCAAGCTGTAAGATTAAAAAATAAACATAAAATAACTAAGTATGATTTATTAACTATATTAGAGGAGGATATAGTTGAAGATGATTTATATTAGATATAATATTTATTATATTTATTATAGTTTAAAATAACACAATTGAAAAATAAAACGACATTATGTTAAAATACAAAAGACAATAAATTTATTGAGGTGATCACGTGGATAAGGCTACTGTAAATATTTTATGTAAACATTTTGATGTTAAGAAAAAAATCATTGATTTAGTTCTAGCAAATGAAATAGAACTAAAAGAAAAATTTAAACAAATTGATGAAATTAAAGAATATAATCAATATAAAATTATTATTGCAATGCAAAAAGCAAAATTAAATTCTACTCATTTTAATTGGACAACTGGTTATGGTTATGATGATATTGGCAGAGAAAAGGTAGAAGAGATTTATTCTTATGTTTTTAACACAGAAGATGCACTAGTTAGACCAACTATCGTATCAGGTACACATGCTTTATCTCTAACTTTATCTGGCATATTAAGACCTGGAGATGAGATATTATCGATAACAGGTAAACCATATGATACACTACAAAAAGTTATAGGTATTAAAGGAAAAAGCAAAGGAGCTTTATCTGAATTTGGAATTACTTATAACGAAGTGGATTTGGATGGAAATGGAAATATCAAAATTAATGATGTCATTAGCTCTATAACTTCTAAAACTAAACTTTTACTTATTCAAAGATCTACTGGATATAGTACTCGTAAAGCTATAACAATAGATCAAATAAAAGCAGCAATAGAAAATATAAAAAAAATATATCCAAATGTTATATTTATGGTAGATAATTGTTATGGTGAATTTATCGAAAAATTAGAACCTACTGATGTCGGTGCTGATATAGTGGCAGGTAGTTTAATTAAAAACCCAGGAGGAGGATTAGCATTAACCGGCGGTTATATAGTTGGCAAAAAAGAACTTATAGAAATGATAGCAAACAGAAGTACAGCTCCAGGCATAGGTAAAGATTGCGGATTGACATTTGGTACAACAAGAATTACTTTACAAGGTTTATTTTTAGCTCCTCATATAGTAGCTGAAGCGCTAAAAGGCTCGTTATTAGCTGCATCAGTATTTAAAAAACTAGGTTTTAAAGTTGTACCAGATGTAGATGACTCTAGAAGCGACATAATACAAGGAATTGAACTTAAGAATAAAGATAATGTAATTAAATTCTGTCAAGCTATACAAAGTGCATCTCCAGTTGATTCTTATGTTTTACCACAACCTTGGAATATGCCAGGATATGATGATGAAGTTATTATGGCAGCAGGTGCTTTTGTGCAAGGTTCATCTATTGAATTAAGTGCAGATGCGCCTATTAGAGAGCCTTATATGGCATATTTACAAGGTGGTTTAACATATGAACATTGTAAATTGGGCATAATAGTTGCTTTAAATAATTTATATAATGATAATTTATTACAAATAACAAAATCTTCGATTTAAATAATTTATAAGAAAGATTTTGTTGAAATCCATAAACGGTAATTATATTTTTAAATTGTGAACCATTTAAAAATATAATTACCTATGAATTATAAAATAAGCTGGATAACCAGCTTATTTTATTTTTCTAAATACACCTATAACTTTTCCAAGTATTTTAACATCATTCACAATAATTGGCTCAAGATATTGATTTTCTGGTTGTAATCTTATATGATCAGCTTCTTTAAAAAATCTTTTTATAGTCGCTTCATCTTCAATAAGTGCAACAATAATATCACCATTATTTGCATAATTTTGTTGACGTACTATTACATAATCACCATCTAAAATACCTGCTTCTATCATACTTTCTCCCTTAACAGATAATATAAAAACTTTATCACTTTGAATAAAATCTAATGGTAAAGGGAACATATCTTCAATATTCTGTACTGCAAGTATAGGTTCACCGGCAGTAACTTTGCCAACAACAGGCACTTCAATAATTTCCTTTTTTGAATAATAGTTATAAATATTATCTTTATCTAAAATTTCAATCGCTCGTGGCTTAGTAGGATCTCGCCTAATATATCCTTTTCTTTCTAATTTTGATAAATGCCCATGAACGGTAGAAGTGGACTTAAGTCCAACAGCTTTACAAATTTCTCTTACAGAGGGCGGATATCCCTTAACTTGTATTTCTTTCTTTATAAATTCTAATATTTCAATTTGCTTAAAAGATAAATCCTCGTACATTTTTAGCCCCCTAACAGTTGAATTTTGCTTTATTATAACATATCATGCAAAAAAAATCAAACATTCGTTCGAAAATAACTTGACTAAGAACAAATGTTCTTCTATAATATAGATAGAACATATATTCGGTGCGAGGTGGTATAATAAAAATGAAAGTTAAAATAGTAAACAAAACTAGATTTATCACATTTCTTGTTATATCTATTACCTTAATATCAGTTCTTATTAGTGCTTTGTTCAAAATAGGGAAGGCTTATAGTGTTACATATACACAGTACATTAATATTGAAGTTAAAACAGGAGATACTTTGTGGGATATAGCTAGAAAAAACAATAGTAGAAAAGAAGATATTAGAAAGTTAGTTTATAAAATAATGAAATTAAATGATTTAGACACAGCTAAAATTAAACCAGGTGATATAATTAAAGTTCCTATTTACTCCAAGGAAGGTAACCTAGATTAGGTTACCTTCCTTTAATATTAGATAATGGATTGCTTTTAACTGCTTTTCTTAATCTATCATCATCTAAGTGTGTATAAATCTGGGTAGTAGAAACAGTAGAGTGTCCTAAAATTTGTTGTAAAGCTCTAATATCTACATTGCCGTACTTATACATTAAAGTAGCAGCTGTATGCCTAAGTTTATGTGTTGAATATTTATCGGGATCTAATCCTGCTAACTTAATATATTTTTTAACAATATACTGAACTGTCTTGTTACTAATTCTATTTTTTCTTTTACTTATAAATAGGGCCTTTTCATCTTTTAGATCTTCTTTTGGTCTAACTTTCAAATAATTATTAATTGCTTCTAAACATGCCTCATTTAAATATATAGTTCTTTCTTTATTTCCTTTACCTATGACAGTTAATGTATCTCCTTTGATTTTGTCTATATCAATACTAACTAATTCAGATAATCGAAGTCCACAATTTAGAAAGAGGGTTATAATAGCATAATCTCGTTCTTTAAATTGACCATCTATTGCTTTTAATAAATCTTGTGCTTCATTTAATGTTAAGTAAATGGGGTGTCTAGAATCAGTTTTAGGTGATTCTAGATCTATAGCAGGATTTTCGTCAATTAATTTAGCTTTAGTATGCAAGTATTTAAAGAAAGATTTTAAGCTAGCAACTTTACGCGCTTTTGCATAATTACTATTATTTCTATTTTTATCCACGTACGATATGTATGCATGTAAATCTTGAAGATTAACTTTTCGGAGTAGGGCTATATCAACATCATCAATGTCAATTGTATTTAAAGGTGTATTTTTATCAACAATTCTATATCTTATTTTTAAAAATCTAAAAAAAGTTCTTAAATCATAAAAGTATTCTTTAACAGTGTTTTGCGATTTACCTTTAATTGTTTCGATGTAATTTAAAAAATCTTCCAAAACTATAGGCATCTCATTCATATTTTTCAACTCCTTATTATACAAAATATACATTTTGTATAATTAATTCTACAAATTTTATAAAATTCCTTCAAATAAACAGCTAAAAAGTATTATTAAATTTATTTAAAAGCACAGCTATTTCAAAAAATAAACGTTATAAAGATTATAATAAAAACCTTTCGTTCCTTTTTTAGAAACGAAAGGTTTTATTATTTAAATATTATTTCTCTTTCATAAAAACGTATCTATAATCTTTAGGTGGATTAAAGTTCTCTTTTATAGATATTGGATTTAACCACCTTAGCATATTAAGTTTACTTCCAGCTTTGTCATTAGTACCAGAAGCTCTAGCCCCACCAAATGGTTGTTGCCCAACTACTGCTCCCGTTGGTTTGTCATTTATGTAAAAATTACCAGCTGCATAATAAAGTATCTTTTGCATTTTAACAATCGCTTTTCTGTCTTGTGCAAATATCGCTCCTGTCAAACCATAAGGTGAAGTATCGTTACAAAGTTCAAGAGTTTTATCTAATTCATCATCTTTATAAATATATATTGTTAGCACTGGACCGAATATTTCTTCTTTCATTGTTTTAAACTTAGGATTAGTTGTAACTATCACTGTTGGCTCTATAAAATATCCTACACTATCATCACAATTTCCTCCACAGATGATTTCGGCTTCATTAGAATTTTTAGCATATTCGATGTAAGATTTAATTGAATTAAAAGCTTTTTGATCTATAACAGCACTCATAAAATTCGTAAAATCTTCTACATCTCCCATTTTAATTGTAGATATTTCTTCTAGTAACCTTTTCTTAAGCTCAAGCCAAATACTTTCAGGAATATAAGCACGTGATGCTGCTGAACATTTTTGTCCTTGATACTCAAAAGCACCTCTTATCATCGCTGCAATTAAAGTCTCAATATCTGCACTATTATGAACAAATATAAAGTCTTTTCCTCCAGTTTCACCAACTATTCTAGGATACATTCTGTATTTAGTTAAATTATCTCCAATCGTTTTCCACATTGTTTGGAATACCTTAGTTGAGCCTGTAAAATGTACTCCAGCTAACCATTCACTATCAAATACATATCTACCTATTTCATCTCCAAATCCAGGAATAAAGTTAATCACACCATCTGGTAGACCAGCTTCCTGCAAAAGCTTCATTACAAAATAATTAGAAAATACTGCTGTAGATGAAGGTTTCCATAAGACTACATTCCCAGCCATTGCTGGAGAAGTAGGTAAATTACCAGCTATTGAAGTAAAGTTAAATGGTGTAACCGCAAAAATAAATCCTTCAAGCGGTCTATATTCCACTCTATTCCATGCATCTTTTGTAGAGTTTGGTTGTTCTTCATATATTTCTGTTAAATAATAAGAATTAAATCTAAAAAAGTCAATCAATTCACATGCTGAATCTATTTCAGCCTGAAAAACTGTTTTACTTTGTCCAAGCATTGTAGCTGCATTGATTATATAACGCCATGATGTAGAAAGTAATTCAGCAGCTCTTAGAAATATTGACAATCTGTGTTCCCAAGGCATACTTTCCCATTCTTTTTTTACCTCTAGCGCAGCCTTTATAGCCATTTCTATTTCTTTTTTTCCTGCCATATGATATTCTGCAAGCACAAGCTCTTTATTATGCGGTACTATACAAACATTTGTATTACCAGTCCTTATTTCTTTACCACCTATTATTAGTGGAATTTCTATTTTGTTCATTCTCATTTCTTTTAGTTTTTCTTTCAACTTTTTCTTATGCAAACTACCTGGTTCATAAGAATAAATAGGTTCATTAATAGGCTTTCTTACTTTAAAATAAGCATTTGCCATTTTTATATACCTCCTTTAATTTTTTATAATTCATCGAAAATTATAAACTTATTAAATCGTGTATAAAATATAATTTACGTTTATTTAAATAGAAAATTTTGTTCTTTGAATTTTATTAAATCATACTACTGACGGTTCTAATACTAACTCTCCTCTTTCAAATCTATCTTTACTCAACATATGAATAGGTATAGTTGTTTCTTCTCCTACAATTTGCTCAGCTATTAAAAGACCAGTCATTGGAGCTAGCATAAAACCATGACCACTAAAACCAACCGCTAGATAAAAACCTTCAAGCTCCTTTATAGGCCCTAAAATCGGTTGTTTGTCAGGTGTAATATTATAAAGTCCAGCCCATTGCCTAATTATTCTAAGTTTACCTAGTGGAGGTAGAAGATTTGTTACTGTTTTACTCATTTCATCTAAAAATTTCCAGCTTGAAGTTATTCTTAAATCTCTAGGCTCATCAGGATCTCCTCTACCCATTATAAAAGAGCCATGAGGTGTTTGTTGACAGTAAATATTCAAAGAGAAAGACATAACCATAGGTTTTTGCATAGGTTCTACAGGCTCAGTAACTAAGATTTGATGTCTTTCTGAATACACTGGCAAATCTATACCAGCCATTTTAGCTACTTGTTTTGAGTATCCTCCTGCAGCATTTACAACTATCCTAGTTGAAATTTCATCTCCTTTACTCGTTATTACACCACAAACTTTCCCTGCATTAGTTTTTATACCAACCACTTCAGTAAAAGTATAAATTTTTACTCCTAACCTTTTAGCTGCCTTTGCATATGCATCCGTTGTTAAAAAAGGATTTAAATGACCATCTTTAGGACAATATGTTGCACTAATTAATCCCTCAATATTTAGATGCGGAACTATTTCCTTAGCCTCCTTAGGACTTAAATATTCAACAGGAATTCCTAAGGATTTCTGAAGTTCAACATTTTTTTTGAACTGTTTATCCTCTTTTTCTGTTGAAGCTACAATCAAATATCCTCCCTGTTTAAATTCTATATCGCGGTCATATTCTAATTCTTCTTTTGCATTTTCAAAGAATTTTATACTTTTCATAGCCAATCTGCAATTCATTTCGGTACCCCATTGCTGTCTTACCCCAGCTCCACATCTTCCAGTTGCTCCACTTGCTAAATATTTCTTTTCTAAAACAACAACATTCTTTACTCCTTTTTTAGCTAGATTATAAGCTATGGAACAACCAGATATACCTCCTCCTATAATAACAACATCCGCCGTTTTAATCATCCATTTCAGCCCCTTTTACAATAGTATTAATCTTTATAGGTTTTATTGGTGGTCTGCTTGTGCACGGTTTTAGCTTAGAAATATCAATGCCAATAGCCATAGATATTTCACGAAGAATAATTTGACTACATGTTCTACCTTGACAAGGACCCATTCCTGCCCTTGTTATACGTTTTATTTCTTCTATATTTGTATAACCTTCTTTAATTAATTTTCTTATTTGTCCTAACGTAACATCTGAACAACGACATACAATTGTTTTATCTCCCATATAATCATCATATTCATCGTAATCATTCAATTTTATATTCCTAAATTCATATAGAAAATCTTTTTTAACTTCAATATGTAAAATAGGAGTCTTATCTAAAGTTTTTGAATTTTGTACCTTTATAATTTTCACATCAGTTATATAATCACCTTTTCTATCCAAACCTTTAACTATATCTCCTTCTTTAGGTAGCGGTAAAAACTCATAAGGAATTTTAAAAAGAACTTTATCTTCTGACCAACTACCATCTACTACCATAATAGCTAACCCTGGACATGAACTAATACATAAGCCACAGCCATTACATAATTCTGTATCAATTATAGGTATATCATTTATATCATCAAAATTTTTTATTGCGTTTTGTTTACATACCGTAGCACACGGATTACATGGAATTCTTTGAAAACATTCTATTACAGCGACAGGCCCTCTGTTTATCCTTTCTATGCTAGGAAATACCCTCTTTATCATTTCCAAAGTTGGAATACCTGTTTTTTCTATCATGATACTTTACCTCCTATAAGTTTTTTGATACCTATTCTAATTTTTTCCCCTATAGGACCTGAGCGTAAAGAATTCAGTTGTTTTTCATAATCCTCAACTAACTCATTAAAATTAACATGCTCATATCCAATACTTTTCGCTGCATATAGACCTGCTAAGTAGCCTTCTACCATAGCACTACTTGCTTCTTCTACCCCTGCAACATCACCAGCAACAAAAATGCCTTTTTTGGTTGTTTCATAGGTTCTATCTCTTACAGGAACATAACCGCCTAGTTCAGTTATATATTTCATTTCACATCCTGCTTGAAATAAAAGTTCACTTAAAGGTGATAAACCTACTGATATACACATTACATCTACTTCTAGTATTTTTTCTGTTCCTTTAATAGGTTTCCAATTATTATCTAACTTCCAAATTATAGCTTTTTCCAAATATTCTTTACCTATCGCTTCTTTTATAGTGTAGCTAGTATAAATTGGAACTCCCATTCTAGCCAATTTAGATGCATGTACTAAATAGCCGCCTATTCTAGGTGCCGCATCTATTATTGCTGATACTTCAACACCTGCTTGTAGGAGTTGATAACTCACTATTAAACCAATATTTCCAGCACCAACCATTAATACTTTTTTGCCTGGTTTGACACCATATACATTCATTAATGTTTGTACAGCTCCAGCTCCATAAATTCCAGGTAAGTCGTTGTTAGGGAATGCTAAAACCTTTTCACTCGCTCCTGTTGTTATGATTATTGATTTTGATCTAATCTTGTTATATTCTCCTTTTTTTTCAATCGTAATTACACCATCTTCGTATATACCAAGAGCTGTAGTGTCTAGATAAATTTCAATATTTTCTGTAAATTCCGACAATTTTTTCGATAAAATTTCAGCTATATCAAATCCTCTTTTTGATGCATATTGTTTTTCTGAACCAAAAAACATATGAGTTTGTTTTATTAATTGCCCGCCAATTTTTTTATTTCGGTCAATTATAATTACTTTTGCTCCACTAGAAGCTGCACTTAAGGCTGCACATAATCCAGCAGGACCTCCACCAATAATTGTTATATCTGTATAGATCATATAATTTCACCCTTTCCAATTTGGGTTTCAACAACCATTCCTTCTTCTAATTCAGTAATACACGTACGTACATTTGCTTCTCCATTTACTTTCATAAGACATGAAGAGCAATTTCCAATAGCACAATAAAAACCTCGAGGCCTTTTTTCAAAAAGACTTCTTCCAAGTACCTTTACTCCTGCTGCATGTAGGGCAGAAGCTATTGTATCACCCTCATATCCATACATTTCTTTACCATTAAAAGTAAATTTTATTTTCTTTCTTTTTTTAAATTCAATAATTGGATGTTGTTCTATCCTCAAATCTGCCACTCCCCCTTAAATTTTTTTAATTATTTATTCTATAAAAAAATCATGAATCCTTTATAACAATTATATTAAGATCTAAAAAAATCTTCACAAAAATAAACTTAAAATTATTTTTAGAATATATTTTCTAATGACAAAATAAAAGAGTGGATTTTATCCACTCTTTATACTCTTAATTCTACAGTTATATCTAAATCATCTTTATATTTGTCTAGTATAGGGTCAATATAATCATTTATGAACTCTTCTACCTGTTCAGGGGCTCTACCTATAAAGTTTTTCGGATCTATAAGATCTAATATTTCTTCTTTTGCTATGTTAAATTTATCACTTTGAAGGATTCTTTCTATTAAGTCATTTTTCTTTCCTTTTTCTTTAACTTGTCTAGATGCTTCCATTGAAAGTTTTCTAATTTCCTCATGTAATTCCTGCCTGTCTCCACCTTTTTTTACAGCTTCCATTAATATATTCTCTGTAGCCATAAATGGTAATTCGTTTTCAATATGACTTTTAATAACCTCTTCATATACCACTAAACCATCAAATATATTCAATGCAATTTCTAATATTGCATCACAAGCTAAAAAAGATTGTGGTATTATTAAACGTCTGTTAGCAGAGTCATCTAAAGTACGTTCAAACCACTGTGTTGATGCAGTCATTGCAGCGCTACTTAAATTCGAAATTATATATCTTGCTAATGAAGCTATCCTTTCACTTCTCATCGGATTTCTCTTATATGCCATCGCAGAAGAACCTATTTGGCTTTTCTCAAAAGGCTCTTCAATTTCTTTTAAATGTTGAAGCAACCTTATGTCATTTGTTATTTTATGAAGTGTTTGAGCTATTCCACTTAATACAGATAATACTTCAAAATCAATTTTTCTCGAATATGTTTGTCCCGTCACTGGATAAGTATCGTTAAATCCCAATTTACTCGCAATTAACCTATCTAGTTTTTTAACTTTCTCATGATCGTTATCAAACAATTTTAAGTAGCTAGCCTGTGTACCAGTTGTTCCTTTAGCCCCTCTCAATTTTATATTGTTTATTCTAAATTCTAAATTCTCATAATCTAAGTATAAATCATGTAACCATAATGCAGCCCTTTTCCCAATAGTTGTTAATTGTGCAGGTTGAAAGTGTGTAAAACCTAATGTCGGTACATCTTTATATTTTAAAGCAAATTTTTTTAATTTATCAATTAGATTTACAAGTTTTACTCTAATTAAATTCATAGCTTTATACATCAAAATTAAATCAGTATTATCTCCTACAAAAGCACTAGTAGCTCCCAAATGTATTATTGGCTTAGCTTTAGGACATTGAGCGCCATAAGTGTGTACATGTGCCATAACATCATGCCTAAACTCTTTTTCTTTTTTACTCGCTAATTCAAAATCAATTTTTTCTTTGTTTTTTTTCATTTCATCTAATTGCTCTTCACTTATACTTAATCCCAACTCCCTTTGCGCTTCAGCCAAAGCTATCCACAAATCTCTCCAAAGCTTGTATTTCATTGTAGGAGAAAAAATCTGCGCCATTTCCTTGCTCGCATACCTTGTTATTAGCGGATTTTCATATTTATCTTTCATTATCCCAACTCCTTTCACATCATTTTCTTAATTAAAAAGACTTGTAATTATATTAAATTAAAACAAAATCCTCATTTAAGTAAAATATAATGATGATTTTGCTGAAATCCATTACAGAAATTATATTTTAAGTTATCCATAATTTAAATACAATTTTCTATGGATTATAAAAAAGATACGTGGTAATCCCACATATCTTCTATTTTAACAATGCTTCTATTCTGTCCAAACCCTCCATAATGTTTTCCATAGAAGTTGCATATGACAATCTTATATAATCATCTGCACCAAAAGCAATACCAGGCACAACAGCAACTTTTGCATCATTCAATAATAAATTAGCAAAATCTAATGAATTATTGATTCTTTGACCTCTAATCTCTTTACCTTTAATCTGTGCAATATTAGCCATAACATAGAAAGCACCTAAAGGCTTTTTACAAGTTAATCCATTAATTGCATTTATTCTTTCAACCATGTAATTTCTTCTTTCTTCAAACTTACTCCTCATATATTCAATAGTTCTTTGATCACCTTTCAATCCTTCCAAACTAGCATATTGAGATATAGTGCAAGGGTTTGAAGTTGTATGACTTTGAATCTTCGTTATAACATTAATAATCTCTTCATGAGCAGCTGCAAATCCTATTCTCCATCCAGTCATTGCATATGCTTTTGACATACCATTAATTATAATAGTTAAATCTTTAATTTCTTTATTAAGCGAAGCTATGCTTATATGTTTTTTTCCATCATAAATTAGTTTCTCATAAATTTCATCAGATATTACAAAAATATTATTTTCAATTGCTATTTCTGCTATTTGTTCTAACTCTTCTTTATTATAAACAGCCCCCGTCGGATTACTAGGTGAATTTATAATTATAGCTTTCGTCTTGTTTGTTATCGACTTTTTAAGTTCTTTTATATTATACTTAAAACCATTTTCCTCTTTAGTTTCTACTAATGCAGGATTACCTCCTGCCAACTTAACCATTTCAGGATAACTTACCCAATAAGGCACAGGTATTATTACTTCTTCTCCTTGATTAAGAATAGCAGTTAAAACGTTAAATATTGAATGCTTAGCCCCATTTGACACAACTATATTTTGAGGATTGTATTCTATATTATTATCTTTTTTTAATTTCTGACAAATAGCTTTTCTTAACTCCAAAATACCAGACGCAGCAGTATAGCGAGTATTTCCTTCCTTAATTGTTTTAATGGCTGATTCCTGTATGTTTTTAGGTGTATCAAAATCGGGTTCACCAGCACCAAAACTTATGACTTCTATACCTTTTTCTTTCATTTCTTTTGCTTTAGCTGTTATTTCCAATGTTACAGATGGTGATATGTTTAAAGCTTTTTCCGATAGTTTAAAATTCATACCTTTTACCCCTCCATAAATAATTTATGCCAAACAATAAGGGTTTTTCTACATTTCTAGTTTAATATCCTTCATTCTTTCAAAATATTAATAAAAATTAATACTATTTTTTATATATATCTTTTAATATACATTTAATAATATCCAAAGAGTCCATAAATATACTCTCATATAACAATTTTATCTTTTTGTAATGTTCAAATCCTTCATCTGTAATCCTATATTTTCTTATAGACCTTTTATCCGGTTCTATCCACCAACCTGTAATATAGCCATTTTCCTCCAACTCTCTTAATAAAGGATATACCATCCCTGGACTTGGTTCCCATTTAGAATTTAACCTGCGCTTTATTTCTTCGATTATTTCATTGCCATAATAACTTTTCTCTCTTAATAAATGTAATATATATAGCTTCACAAAAGATGTAGTACTTATTTTTGAAGGAAATTGTCTGTTTCTTTGATCTTTCATTGTAATCGCTCCTTAAAAAATTATAATTATCAAATAAAAAACCTGCAATAATGCAGGTTTTTCCGAACTTATCTAGGTTGTACAATTAATTTAATTGCTGTTCTCTCTTCCCCATCAATCTCAATGTCAGTAAAAGCTGGTATACACACTAAGTCTACACCACTAGGAGCAACAAATCCTCTAGCTATTGCTACTGCTTTAACTGCTTGATTAAGCGCCCCAGCACCTATCGCTTGAATTTCTGCAGAACCTTTTTCGCGTAACACGCCTGCTAATGCTCCTGCAACAGAATTTGGATTTGACTTTGCTGATACTTTTAATACATCCATTTATAAAGCCCCCTTTTGTATTTATAATTTATAAATTTATTATTACACTACAATACATTTATTCTACAAATAACAGAAAAATCCTCTTTTTCCAAAGAAAAATTTTAAATTTTTTGATTTATTTGAAATGATATACTATAAAATAAAGAGAAGAAATATCTTCTCTTTATTTAGCATACTCAATAGCTCTTGTTTCTCTAATTACATTAACTTTAATTTGTCCTGGATATTCTAGTTCACTTTCAATTCTCTTAACAATTTCTCTTGCAATAAGTACTATATCATTATCAAATATCTCTTCTGGTTTTACCATAACACGTATTTCTCTACCAGCCTGTATTGCGTATGATTTTTCAACACCTTCAAAAGAATTTGCAATCTCTTCTAGCTTTTCTAATCTTTTAATATATGCTTCTAAGGTTTCCCTTCTTGCTCCTGGTCTAGCCGCTGAAATAGCATCTGCCGCTTGAACCAATACAGCTTCTATTGTTTGTGGTTCGATATCACCGTGATGTGCTGCTATTGCATGTACTATTTCTTTAGATTCTCTATATTTCCTTGCTAAATCCGCACCTATAGTAACATGAGGCCCTTCCATCTCATGATCAACTGCTTTTCCTATATCATGTAGTAAGCCTGCTCGTTTTGCTATCTTTACATCAGCACCTAATTCAGCTGCCATAAGTCCTGCTAAATGTGATACTTCTATAGAATGCTTTAATACATTCTGACCATAGCTTGTTCTAAATTTCAACCTACCTAGTAGTCTTATTAACTCTGAATGTAAACCGTGTACTCCACAATCAAAAGCTGCTTGTTCACCTTCTTCACGTATATGAGCTTCTACTTCCCTTCTTGCTTTTTCAACCATTTCTTCTATTCTAGCTGGATGTATTCTACCATCAACTATCAATTTTTCAAGTGCTATTCTAGCAATTTCTCTTCTAATCGGATCGAATCCTGAAAGTATCACAGCTTCTGGTGTATCATCTATTATAAGATCAATTCCTGTTAAAGTTTCTAAAGTTCTTATGTTTCTACCTTCTCTTCCTATAATTCTACCTTTCATCTCATCATTTGGCAGAGAAACAACAGTAACTGTTGTTTCTGCCACATGATCTGCTGCACATTTCTGTATTGCATAAGAAATAATTTCTCTAGCTCTTTTATCCGCTTCTTCTTTTGCTTTACTTTCTATTTCTTTAATCATAACAGCAGCCTCATGTGTTATTTCTTTTTTAATATCTCCTAACAAAATATCTCTTGCTTCTTCAGATGTTAAACCCGATAGTCTTTCTAATTCCTCAATTTGCTTCTGATATAACTCATCAATAGATGCTTCTTTTTCTTCTAGCTCTTTTATTTTTTTTGCTAAAGATTCCTCTTTATGTTGCAATATTTCACTTTTTTTATCTAACATCTCTTCTTTATAGACCAAGCGCCTTTCGAGCTTCTGCAATTCACTTCGTCTTTCTCTATTTTCTCTTTCAACTTCATTTCGCATTCTATGAATTTCTTCTTTTGCTTCTAACAAAAGTTCTTTTTTGTTAGTTTCAGCTTGTTTTTGAGCTTCTTCAATTATTTTCCTTGCAGCTTCCTCAGCACTTTTAATTTTACTTTCTGCAATCCCTTTTCTAATCAAATAACCAGTTATGGTTCCAACTCCAACACCTGTTATTGCTATCAATATTTCTACAATAATAAAGCACCTCCTCTACTATTTTCTTTTCAAGTTACGTTATCTCATAAAACATAACCTTACAAAATATAAATAAAAATAACAAACCTACTTAATCAACAGTTTTTAACTCCGACTTTTTAGTCGACAGCTAAAATCAAAAAATCAGCTTAATTTCATATATATTAAAATATAAATATAAAATATAAACCGAGTAAACTCGGCTTATGAGTTGTTACCTGTCTTTTCTTAATTTTTAAGTAACAACAAACAATTACCAATTTCCGTTTCTATTTTATTACTTTTTATAGCTTATGTCAAGTTATTTCCAATTCATTACTTCAATAACATTATAGAACAAAACATTCATGATAATTCTCAAAATTATTTTACAAATATCTATTGGCCAATAGTTAAAAACAACTATAAATAAATTGATTTTAAATAGAATAATACAGAATACAATACAATAAGAAATAAACAGCCTCATTAAAAGAGGCTGTTTATTTCTTATTTTTCATCTTTTTATCTTCTTCATTATTATTTTTTTGATTTTCTTTTACATTTAATCCATATTTAACTCTTATTTTTTCTTCAATTTCCTGAGCTATTTTTATATTTTCTCTTAAAAACTCTTTCGCATTTTCTCTTCCTTGCCCAAGTCTATATTCACCATAACTATACCAAGACCCCGATTTATTAATAATTCCATCAGATACACCAACATCTAATAAATTACCTTCTTTAGAAATACCTGTACCATACATTATATCAAATTCTGCAATTTTAAAAGGTGGTGCAACTTTATTCTTAACTACCTTCACTCTTGTTCTATTCCCTATCATCTCATCACTTTGTTTTAAAGTTTCAACTTTTCTTACATCTAATCTAACTGAAGCATAAAATTTCAAAGCTCGTCCACCTGGTGTAGTTTCAGGATTGCCAAACATTACGCCAACTTTTTCTCTCAATTGATTAATAAATATAGCTATTGTGTTAGATTTTTTTATTGCACCAGCTAGTTTTCTTAAAGCCTGTGACATAAGCCTAGCTTGTAATCCTACGTGACTATCTCCCATTTCTCCTTCTATTTCCGCTTTAGGAACTAAAGCTGCGACTGAGTCTATTACTATTACATCAATCGCTCCACTTCTCACTAATGCTTCTGCAATTTCTAAAGCTTGCTCACCAGTGTCAGGTTGTGACACAATAAGATTATCGATATCAACTCCAAGTCTTTTAGCATAACTTGGATCTAATGCATGCTCAGCATCAATAAACGCAGCAGAACCACCTTGTTTTTGAGCCTCTGCTATTACATGAAGTGCTACGGTTGTTTTACCAGAAGATTCTGGGCCATAGATCTCTATAATTCTACCTCTTGGTAAACCACCTATACCTAAAGCAATATCTAAGCTTAATGCTCCTGTAGAAATCGCTTCAACATTAAGCTTAGAATTTTCACCTAACTTCATAATAGAGCCTTTACCAAATTGTTTTTCAATTTGACTTATAGCCATTTCCAAAGCTTTTTTCTTTTCTAACATACCCTTCCAGATAACTCTGGTTCACCTACCTTTCATTGTTCGAACTTATGTTCTATTGTAATTATATAACAATTTTCACACACAGTCAATCTTATTTTTTGTTTTTATTTAGATTTTAAAAAAGATATCAGATTTCTAATTAATCTGATATCTTTTTTAAACTATTTATTACCTGCTAAATAAACGTTTCTATTTTTATAAAGATAATCAAATCCTGAAATTAATGTAAAAATAACAGCTAAAGCAACAGATATTTTATCAAAAGGTATATGTATTAATCTAAAAGGATAATTATCCAATAACAAAGTTATTATAGCTACTATTTGCGATATTGTCTTGATTTTCCCCCACCAACTTGCTGCAATAGTAATACCTTCTGAAGCAGCCAATACTCTTAAACCTGTAATTGCAAATTCTCTTGCTATAATAAGTATTACAACCCAAGCAGATAATTTTCCTTTTTCAATTAATGATATTAATGCAGCCGATACTAATAATTTATCAGCTAGAGGATCCATGAATTTACCAAATTTAGTTATTTGGTTTCTCTTTCTTGCTATATAGCCATCTAAACTATCTGTAAGAGCAGCTAGTATAAATATAAATGCCGCTATATATTCCCCGTAAGGTATCTTAACTAATAGAAAAAACATAAAAACAGGTACTAAGAATATTCTTATTATAGTTAACTTATTTGCTAAATTCATAGTCTATCTCTCCTATTAAATCATATTCTAAGCAATCAGTTATTCTTACATTCACAAAACTACCTAAAGTTAAATAATGTTTACTGTGTACATAAACAAATCCATCAATTTCTGGGCTGTCCATATAACTTCTTCCTAAATATACTAAACTATTTTCTGTTCTTTCAATCTCTTCTTCAATTAAAATCTTATAAATATCTCCTATTCTTTCTCTATTCTTTTCAAATGATATCTGTTTTTGTATTTCCATAATAATAGATTTTCTTTCTTCTTTTATAGACTCATCGACTTGGCCTTCAAAATTAGCAGCTGGTGTACCTTCTTCTTTTGAATACGCAAAAACACCTAATCTATCAAACCTCATATCCTTTACAAATTCGCATAGTTCATTAAACTCTTCTTCAGTTTCGCCTGGAAATCCTACAATTAATGTAGTTCTAATAACAATATTAGGTATTCTATCTCTAAGCTTCTCTATTAAATGTACTATGCTTTCTTTTGTGGTCTTTCTGTTCATTCTTTTCAAAATTCTATTATTTATATGTTGAATCGGTATATCTACATATTTTACAACCTTTTCGTTTTTTCTTATACTATCTATAAGCTCATCTGTAAAGTCATCTGGATATAAATATTGTAATCTAATCCATTCTAATCCTTCAATTTTATTTAATTCATCTAAAAGTTTCGGTAGTTTAACCTCATTATATAAATCCAACCCGTACTTTGTAGTATCTTGTGCTATTAAAATTATTTCTTTTTTCCCCATTTTAACCAATTTCTCAACTTCTTCAATAATTCTTTCAATAGGTCTACTCCTATACTTACCTCTAATCTTAGGTATGATACAATAAGTACAGAAATTATTACACCCCTCAGCAATTTTTACATAAGCAGTCGAATTAGAAGAACTTATAAATCTAGGCAGAATATCATAATCAAAATTATTTATTCCACCAACCTTCAGAGTTCTCTTACCCTCTTCAATCTCTCTTATAACATTTACTATGTCTCTTAAATTTCCTGTCCCAATAACCGCATCAACTTCTGGTAATTCTTCAAGAATCTCTTCTTTGTATCTTTCAGCTAAACAACCAGTTACAATTAGCTTTTTACACTTTCCTATCTTTTTGTACTCCCCTAGTTCTATTATTGTATCTATTGATTCTTCTTTAGCGTCTTTAATAAAACCACAGGTATTAATTACTATGATGTCTGCTTTATCTAAATCTTGTGTTAGTAAATAGCCATTTTCTCTTATAATACCCAACATTATCTCAGAGTCTACTAAATTTTTTGAACATCCTAAAGTTACTAATGATACTTTCGTGTTCATCTAGGCTCTCCTTTCAATACTGTATTTTCAACAAAGTCTATAAGTTCATTTACTGCTTCTGATATATTTCTATATTCTATTATTTTATCAAAATGTTTTATTTTATCAATTGAATATTTATATAATGGATCATAATATTCAATCATTAATTCTTTTATTACATAATCAAAATTCCGTATTTTAACCTGTTTTACCAACTCTTCAACCTTGTTATGTCCTAATCTTTTCTTTAGTTTATTAATTGAATCTATTATTAATTCTTCATTATAATTTTGTATATTAACATATTCATCAATTATATTTTTAACCCTATTATCTAAACTAGTTTTTATTAGTATATGATAGCCATTAGAAATATCATTATAAAGAAAATCTTGAATAACAATTCTCCCAATTCTTTTACTTTCACTTTCTACAAACATATAACTATTCTTTACCTCTTTTAATTTTTTTAATAACATTGAATCAAATTTTTTTTGTGTACTTGATTCCTCTCTAAAGTATATATTACCAAAAACTGAACCACTATTTCTAGCTAAATACTCCAAATTCAAAACAGGTTCACCTTGTTTTTCTAACAGCGATAATAATTTTGTTTTTCCAGTTCCTGTATAACCATGTAGAACAATAAACTTGATTTTATTTTTATATGACTGCAATGTTTTCAAAACATAATGCCTATAGCTCTTATATCCCCCCTCAATTAGAAAAACATCCAATCCCATTGCATCTAAAACTTTTGCTACAGAATTACTTCTCATTCCTCCTCTATAACAAAATAATGCAATTTTTTTCCCTTCTCTTTTTATCTTATTAGCTATAGAATAAAAATCTACTAGTTTTTTTGATGCATATTCAAGCCCTAAAACTTTTGCTTTTTCAACATCAACTTGTTTATAAATATATCCTATTTCTTCACGTTCTTTATCAGTTAGTATAGGCATATTAATAGCTTCAGGAATTGTATCAATTTTATATTCACTCGGGCTTCTTACATCTATATAAACTATATCATCTTTATCAATTACATCCTCTATCTTTACTACATTTATCATTAGTAACACCTCTTATTTAAAATATTATAAACTACTCTTTTAAATCTTCTTTTGTTACTAATACTTTCCTCGGTTTGCTTCCTTCATATCCACCAATTATACCTCTTTCCTCCATCTCATCAATGAGCCTAGCCGCTCTAGAATATCCGATTCTAAATTTTCTTTGTAATAATGATATAGAAGCCTGTCCATGTTCTATAACTAAATCGATAGCTTTTTGCAACAATTCATCTACAGTATCATCGCTTTTCTCAGTTTTATTATTAACACTTTCTAGTAATTCATTCTCATAGTTTTCTTCATTATTATATTCTTTTAAATAAGCGACGATTTTTTCTACTTCTCTATCACTTATATAAGCCCCTTGAACTCTAATTGGTTTTGAAGCGCCTACTGGATAATATAGCATATCTCCTTTACCTAAAAGTTTTTCAGCACCATTCATATCTAAAATCGTTCTTGAATCGGCTTGTGAAGACACAGCAAATGATATCCTTGAAGGTATATTTGCTTTTATAGTACCTGTTATAACATCAACAGATGGTCTCTGAGTCGCTATAATTAAATGAATACCAGCAGCTCTTGCCATCTGTGCTAACCTACATATA
This sequence comes from Caloranaerobacter ferrireducens, assembly GCF_001730685.1. NCBI lineage: Bacteria > Bacillati > Bacillota > Tissierellia > Tissierellales > Thermohalobacteraceae > Caloranaerobacter > Caloranaerobacter ferrireducens. The sequence goes on from NZ_MDJR01000001.1 coordinate 815,946, forward strand.
CTTTCTTCTACTTCATTTGGTGCAACCATCATTAAATCAGCTAATTCATCAATGATTACTACAATTTGAGGTAGCTTCTTATCAGTTTGTTCTTTATCTAGTTTTTTATTATAACTATGTAGATCTCTAACTCCTAGCTTAGAAAACAATTTATATCTTCTTGTCATTTCATTTACAGCCCAATTTAATGCAAAAGAAGCTTTTTTAGGATCAGTAACAACAGGTATTAATAAATGTGGTATTCCATTATATACGCTTAATTCAACTACTTTGGGATCAATCATTAATAATTTCACTTCATCAGGTCTAGATTTATAAAGTATACTAGCTATCAAAGTATTTATACAAACACTTTTACCAGATCCAGTAGCACCTGCTATAAGCAAATGTGGCATCTTTTCTAAATTGGCTACTATAGGATTTCCAGCTATATCCTGACCTAAAGCAAAAGGAATTTTAGTTTCTATATTCTTATACTCTTTTGATAACAATACTTCTCTAATTTTAACAGCTGATTTCACTTTATTCGGTACTTCAATACCTATTGCAGATTTACCAGGTATCGGTGCTTCTATTCTTATATCAGAAGATGCTAAACTTAATGCTAAATCATCAGCTAAATTTACAATTTTGCTTACTTTAACACCAGGTGCAGGCTGTAATTCAAATCTAGTAATTGTTGGTCCTCTACTAATTTGTACAATTTCTGCTTCAATACCAAAATCTAATAAAGTCTTCTCTAGTTTTTTTGCATTATTAATTATTTCTGTTTTATCATTTATCATTTGCTGTTTATTAGTAGCAATATCTAATAAATCGATACTTGGCAATCTAAAGTTTTCCAAAACATTAGTATTTTTGTCTTGTATTATATTAATATCATCCTTAACACCATTTTTTATCAGTCTAGACTCATTATCCTGTTGCTTTTCAATATCTTTTGTAAAATCTAATATCTTTATTTTCTCTTCAATCTCACTTTCATTTAACATACACTTCTTTCCATCCTTATCCTCTTGTTTAATATTCTCTATAATATTTATCCCTTGTTCTTTGTTTGAATTAGCTGCATATCTATTTTTAAATATTTTAATAAAAAACTTTTTTATTAATAAATAACACTTTTTTAGTATTTTAACATAGCTAATTTTTATTAAAAGAGATAATAAAATTAATGTTGTAGATATTAATACAATATACGTGCCCAACAAACCAAATAATTTTAATAATATAAATGCAAAAAAAGCACCTAATAATCCTCCACCGTACATATTGCTAGCAGAAACAATGGAAATCTTTATTTTTTCAACTAGGTTTATATTTTCTATTGATGGAAAAGCTCTCAATTCAAATAAAGTTAGCATACATAAATACAACATCATTAAATATATTATTTTTTTAATACGACTATTATTAAATCTATTGAAAAGAAACAATATACCTATAATCAAAACTATTACAGGAAATAGTACACTACCAACACCTGTTAATTCTAGTATTTTGCCTCTAATTATTTGATTAATGTAACCATTTGAATAGTTATATAAACTTGTAAATATTAATATAGAAACTGTTATTATTATAATCCCTAAAATTTCCTTACTTATACTGTCAATACTATTGTTGCTTCTATTTTTTTTATTTTTAATTTTCTTATTTTTTTTATTAATTATTTTTATCAATATAATCACCTCATAGAATAATTCTACAAAGTTTATAATAAACCTTTATTTATGTATCTATTTTATCAATTCAAGTAAAATAACAATCAAGCCTAAAAACCATACATAATATGAAAAATAATATAATTTACCCTTTTCTAATACTTTAATTAAAAACTTTATTGAAAAAATACCTGTTATACAAGATGATAAAATACCAGCTATCACTATTAAAAAACTTATATCTGATAAATTAGTAGTTAAAGTTTTAGATAACTCTAATAAAGACGCACCAAAAGTTGCTGGTAAAGCTAATAGAAAAGAAAACCTAGTAGCATTTTTTTTATTTAACCCCATGAACAACCCACCTACTATTGTAGAGCCTGATCTAGACAAACCAGGAGTTATCGCCATTCCTTGAAATGTTCCTATTACAATAGCATCTTTAACTGTCATTTTACGAATAGATTTTTTGCCAGATTTTATTTTTTCAGCAGCCCAAAGTAATATTCCAGTAAATATTAAAGCTAAACCTATAATTATAGTTGTATTATAAAAACTTTCAAAAATATCTTCCAATAAAATACCCATTAATGCTGTTGGTATTGAACCAATGATAATCATTATACCTAATTTTCTATATTCATTGTTTATTTTTATTTTCTTATCTTTTAATAATTCAACAATAAATTTAATAAACTCACTTATTATATTAACTATATCTTTAAAATATACAATAAAAATTGATATTAATGTTCCAAAATGCAACATTACTGTAAAAAAAAGATTACCTTCATCAATACCAAAAAGCTTTTGTAATAAAACTAAATGACCTGAACTACTAATTGGCAAAAACTCTGTAATACCCTGAAATATCCCTAAAAAAATCGCTTTTAATAAAGACATATTACGACCCCCTTCTTAAATATAAAAAGTGTTAATGTTAGAACAAAACTTTAACACTTTCACTCAAGTAATTATAACATATTTTATATATATATACTATTCTAATTACTCACTTCTAAATTCACTAATCATAGATTTTAATTTACTTAAAGCTTTATTTAAACCTCCTACTTCATCAATTAAACCATATTTAACTGCTTCTTCACCAATTAATATAGTACCTACATCATTAGCAATTTCATCTGTATCATACATGAACTTAAGGAAAGTTTCTCTATTAATTTTAGATGTCCTTAAAACAAAGTCAATAATTCTTTGCTGCATTTTTTGAAAATATCTAAATGTTTGTGGTACCCCTATAACAAGACCTGTCATCCTAACTGGATGTATAGTCATTGTTGCTGTTGGTACTATAAATGAGTAATCACTTGATGTAGCTAGAGGAACTCCAATACTATGACTACCTCCTAAAACTAAAGATACTTTAGGTTTACTTATACTATTTATCATCTCTGCAATAGCTAATCCTGCCTCCACATCACCACCTACTGTATTTAATATAATCAGAAGTCCCTTTATTTTAGGATTCTGTTCTACACTAACTAATTGAGGCATAATATGTTCATATTTAGTTGCTTTTTTTTGAGGTGGTGCTACTACATGCCCTTCAATTTCACCAATTATATTTAATATGTGTATATCAGTTGGTAAATCTGGACTTCTTTGAATACCTAACTCTTTAATGTTTTTAGTTATCTCTGTGTCTTTATTATCCTTCTCATTTTCTTCAGTGTTTGTCGTTGACATAATCATTTTATTGTTAAGTTTGTGCTCGTTATAATGATTTTCTAAAATCATTTTGTCATTCATGATTTATCTCCTTTCAATTTTAATAGAATGTTACTAGTAATATTTTTTACTGTAAAATTATTTATATACAAAAAGAAAAAGTAGACATAAACGTCTACTCTTCACCTAAATTAAATTCCTTATGCAAAACTTTAATTGCTTTATGTGCGTCTCTTTCTTTTATTAAACACCAAATAGTTGTATGTGAATCAGAAGTCTGCAATATACTTATTCCCTCATTAGATAATGCATTTACAATTTTAGCCATTACACCAGGTACTCCACTCATTTTATTACCAATAATACTTAATTTACAACAATTATCAATTAAATTATACCTTATGTTACTCCTATCTAATATTCTTTTTAACTTACCTAAATCCTTTTTATCTATAGTAAATATTTTTCTATCTAGTAATAAATTAATTAAATCAAGACTTATATTATTTTTAGCAATTTCATTCATTAACTTTTGTATTTTTTCTTCATTACCATCTGAATAAATAATAATTTGAACTCTTCCAACCTTATGTGTAATAGCAGTAATAATATTATCTTTATTTTTATCTATTGAATAATTATAAGTTTCAGGATAAGTGATTAAAGTACCTGTACACTCGTTTAAAGTATTTTTTACAACAACCTTTAAATTCGCCCTTTCAGCAATTTCAACTGCTTTTGGATGAATTACTTTTGCTCCATTCTCTGCTAGCTGATAAACTTCAGAATAACATATTTTTTCAATTAATTTTGCTTCCGGTACGATTCTTGGATCAGCAGTCATTATACCATCAACATCTGTATATATTTCAACAACTTCGCTTTTTAAAGCTTCACCTAAAATAACTGCTGTTGTATCACTACCACCTCTGCCTAAAGTTGTAACTTCACCATTTTCATCTGCTCCCTGAAATCCAGCCACAACTACAATTTTATTCTGCGAAAGATGTCTCATAATTCTTTCAGGATTAACTGAAATCACATTTGCTTCACCATAGTTTGAATCTGTCACTATTCCAGCTTGCTGACCAGTAAGTACAATAGTCTCATAACCTCTTCTTTTGATATGATCTGATAAAACAATAGCTGATATCACTTCGCCACATGACATTAATAAATCTAAATCTCTTTTACTCACATTCTGTTTATTTACAAGACTTATAAGTGAATCTGTAGCATACGGATCCCCTTTTCGTCCCATTGCTGATACTACTACAACCAAACTATACCCTTTACTAAATTTGTCAATTATTTTTTTTACTACTTTCTCTCTATTTTCAAAAGTTGAAACCGAAGTGCCTCCAAATTTTTGAATTACAATCTTCATAATTTCACCCCAAATATAAACTAAGTATATTATATCATATTAACGCTTAAAAGCTTACTTAATTTATAATATGAATCTAGTACTAAATTGTTAATATCAATCCTCATCTAATTCAATTATTATCATATCATTACCAATTTTTCTAATTGCTTCCCATGGAATTTCAATTTCTGCACGATTTCTCAAAATATTTAATTGTAACGAATTATCTGGGACAATTAAGTATTTTATCTTACCCGTTTTTTCATCTATTACTAAATCTGAATCAGCTACCATACCTAGTCTACCACCATCATTCAAGTTAACAATCTCTTTTCCCCCTAATTTACTTAACCTCATAAAAATCCCCCTAATCCTTTTTTTATTTTTATAATCTTATGCACTAGTTAAATAAATATTCATAAATATTAACTAAATACCAGTATGTCCAAAACCTCCACTACCTCTTTCAGTATCATCTAATGTTTCTACTTCTCTAAATTCAGCTTTTTCATATTTAACAAAAATAAGTTGTGCAATTCTATCCCCTGGTTTTATCACAAATTCTTTATCTCCAAAATTTATTAGTATTACTTTTATTTCTCCTCTATAATCACTATCTACAGTTCCAATTCCATTAGCTAGTCCAATTCCATATTTTAATGCTAAACCACTTCTAGCTCTTATTTGTCCCTCATACCCTTCAGGTATTGATAAATAGATTCCCGTTGGTATTAATAATCTTTCCATAGGTTTAAGTACTACATCTTTATCAATATTAGCAAATAAATCAATACCTGATGCTCCTTTAGTTTTATAATCGGGGATTGGAAATTTACTTTTATTAACAATCTTTACTATCATATCTACACCTCTTTTTTCTATAATTTCAACTTTAATTTAAACTTATTATTTTCCGTTAAAATTATTAAAAAAATAAAGATTACTAGAACCTAGTAATCTAGCCAAAGATCTTTTTAAAATCACTTTCAATTTGATAACGATTTACATCACCTACAAATGAAATATTAAGTTTATTAAAATCTAGAACTTCTTTTGCTATCCTTTCGACATCTTCTTTCTGCACATTATCGATCATATTTAATATTTCTTTTGGCTTATACATTTTTCCATGTAAAAGTTCCGATTTACCCATAGAAGACATTCTACTAGATGTACTTTCAAGACCTAAAATATAATTCCCCTTTAACTGTTCTTTAGATTTATATACTTCATTTGACGTTAATCCACCATTCTTTATTTTATCTATTTCTTCTGTTATCAATTGCAAAACAGTAGTTACGTAATTAGGATTTAAACCTGCATAAATCGTAAACATCCCCGTATCTTTATAAGATGATGGATATGAATATATCGAATAGGTTAATCCTTTCTCTTCTCTAATTTTTTGGAATAGCCTTGAGCTCATACTTCCGCCAAAAATATTATTCAACACCATAAGATAATACATTTCATTTGTTCCTTGAGGTACTCCCTTCATACCAAGGCAAAGATGCAATTGCTCAGTATTTTTATTTTTCCCCATAACCCTTCTATAAAACATCGGAGGATTCTGTTTTTTTTCTTTTTTCTCTACTGGAGCCCAGTCTGAAAAATATTTAGATATTAATTCTATTGCTTCATCTGTATTAAAGTTACCTGCTATAGATACAACAGTATTATTAGGTGCATAATAGCGTTTATAATAATTTAATATGTCTTTTCTATCAATTTTCTCTAAAATATTACTATTACCTAAAATTGGATACGCCAGAGGATGTCCATCAAACATAGTTCGACAAATTAAATCATGTACCAAATCTTCAGGCGAATCTTCATACATATTAATTTCTTCAAGTACTACATTCTTCTCTTTAATAATATCTTCTTCATCAAATTTCGAATTAAAAATCATATCAGCTAATACATCGACTGCTAAAGGCAAATGTTCGTCTAAAACTTTAGCATAAAAACAAGTACATTCTTTGCTAGTAAACGCATTTAATTGTCCGCCTACACTATCTATACTTTCTGCAATTTGTTTAGCAGTCCTATTTTCTGTTCCTTTAAACAACATATGTTCAATAAAATGTGATATTCCGTTATTATTTTGATCCTCAAATCGAGAACCTGTCTCAATCCAAATCCCTATTGTAACGGACTTTACATAAGGTATATTTTCTGTTACTATCCTTAGACCATTTTCTAATACTATCTTATTAAACATCTCTTCCTCCTACAATTTACTATTGCTTACCTTTGTTTATTATAGAACAGTTTAACAATTATTTCAATAATATCACTAATTTTTTATTACATCACTTACTCTACCTATTTTGTATCCCTTTCTTTTTAATGACTCTATAATTATTGGCAGTGCTTTGACAGTTTCTTTTTTAGGATGCATTAATACTATAGCTGAGTTATGTGACTTACTAACAACTCTTTTAATAATCTTTTCTTTAGTACTGTCATCTCTCCAATCAATCGTATCTATACTCCACATTATTATTTTATAATTCAGATCTTTAGCTGCCCTTACTGTATACTTATTATATGCTCCTGATGGAGGTGCAAAATATTCAGGCTTTACTCCAGTAATTTTGTAAATAATTTTTTCAGCTTCTAGTATTTGTTTTTTATTAGACTCGTAATTCAACTTACTATAATCTTTATGTAAATATCCATGATTGCCTATTTCATGACCACGTGAATATATTTCTCTAAGTAATTCATTGTTATCTCTTGCCCATCTCCCTGTAACAAAAAACGATATTTTTATATTATATGTATCAAAAATATTTAACATTGGCTTAATATATTCATTGCCCCAATCTATATTACAAGCAAATGCAATGACTTTTTCATTGATATTGCCTTTATAGAAAACATCCTCATTATTAAAAGTTTCTTTGCTATTACTATACAATGTCTTAAACAATAAAATAGAAACGCCTATTATTAATAGTATTAATAGTAATATAAAGAATTTTATAATTGTTTCATATTTAATATAATAGATTTTCATACAATTCCCCCTTTTTTATTACTATCTTATTCAAAAGAAAGTAATTTTATCAAAAAAGAACAAAATCTTCGATTTCAATTCAACTACAATGTAGATTTTGCTGAAATTCATTACGGAAACTATATTTAAAATTATCCACAATTTAATAAGGTATATAATAAAAAAAGACATAAACCATATCGTGGCTCATGTCTTATTTATCATCATTTTCGTTAGGTAATGCATCTTTTCTTGATAAATTTATTCTTCCTTGTTTGTCAATATCAATTACCTTAACTAAAATTTCATCCCCTATAGTTAAAACATCTTCAACTTTGTTCACTCTTTGTTTATCTATGTTCGAAATATGAACAAGTCCTTCTTTACCAGGCCAAATCTCAACAAATGCTCCAAAAGGTGCTAATCTAACTACTTTCCCTAAATATATTTCACCAACATTAACTTCTCTTACAATATCCTCTATCATTTTTATAGCTTTTTTACCTTTTTCCATATCAGTTGAAGCTACCATTACTCTTCCATCATCTTCAATGTCTATTTTAACCCCTGTTTCCTCAATAATTTTATTTATCATTTTGCCGCCTGGTCCAATAATCTCTCTAATTTTATCTGGATTAACATTTATAGTTAATATCCTAGGGGCATAAGGTGAAAGCTCTTCTCTAGGTTTAGAAATAACTTGATTCATTTTTTCAAGTATATATAATCTACCTTGTTTAGCTCTTTCTAATGCTTCTTTTAGTATTTCTCTTCCTATACCAGGTATTTTAATGTCCATTTGTATTGCTGTAATACCATCTTCTGTACCAGCTACTTTAAAATCCATATCTCCAAGAAAATCTTCTAATCCTTGTATATCAGTCAATATAACAACCTTTTCCTCAGATTTAATCAATCCCATAGCTATTCCTGCAACTGGCTTCTTAATTGGAACACCCGCATCAAGTAAAGCTAAAGTACTACCACAAACACTAGCTTGTGAAGTTGAACCATTAGAACTTAAAACTTCTGAAACTAGCCTGATTGTATATGGAAACTCATCTTCACTAGGTATTACTGGTTCTAACGCCCTTTCTGCTAAGGCTCCATGCCCGATTTCTCTTCTTCCAGGTCCTCTTAAGAATCTAGTTTCACCAACACTATATGGTGGGAAATTATAATGATGCATATATCTTTTAGATTCTTCCTCTGTTAACCCATCTAGGATTTGTACATCTCCTGGTGCGCCTAATGTTGCTATTGTCATTACTTGTGTCTGACCTCTTGTAAATAATCCTGACCCATGAGTTCTTGGTAATAATCCAACTTCACAACTTATCGGTCTAATTTCATCTACTTTTCTATTATCTGGTCTTATTCCTTTTTCTAGGATTAATTTTCTCACCTGTTCTTTTGTTATATTATAAATTGTTTCTTCAATATCTTTCTGATTTTCAGGATACTTTTCTAAAAAATAATTCATTGTTTCTTTACTAACTTTATCCATATTCTCAAGTCGTTCTTGCTTGTCAACTGTTTGAATTGCTTCTATCATTTTCTCTGTTGCATATTCTCTTACTTCTTTTTCTATAATCTCATCCACTTTATATAAAATTACTTCTTGCTTTTCTTTACCTACTTCAGCTACAATACTTTCAATAAACTCACATATTTTTTTTATTTCTTCATGAGCTAACATTATTGCATCAAGCATAACATCTTCAGTAACTTCTTTTGCACCTGCTTCCACCATCATTACAGCTTCTTTAGTTCCAGATACTATTAAATTCATAATTGACTTCTCTCTTTGCTCACTTGTAGGATTAATAATAAACTCACCATCTATTAACCCTACTGAAACAGAGCCTGTTGGCCCATTAAAAGGTATATCTGAAATTGACAAAGCTACTGATGACCCTATCATAGCTACTATATCAGGAGTACAATCTTGATCAACTGATAATACAGTTGCTATAATCTGTACATCATTTCTATAACCTTTTGGAAATAATGGTCGTATTGGCCTATCTATTAGTCTAGAAGTCAATATAGCTTTTTCACTCGGTTTACCTTCTCTTTTTATAAACCCTCCAGGTATCTTACCTACAGCATATAATCTCTCTTCAAAATCTACACTTAATGGAAAAAAGTCAATACCTTCTCTAGGCTCTTTCGACGCAACTGCAGTAACCAAAACTACTGTATCACCATAACGAACTAAACAAGCTCCATTAGCTTGCTCTGCAACTTTCCCAATAGAAATAGAAAGTTTTCTTCCCGCTAATGTATACTCGAAAACTCTTTCTTCCATATTCTACCTCCTTTTCTGTTTAATTTCTTGACATCTTTATATTATATCCTTAATTACAAAAATAATCCAGAACAAATGATAAAATAATAGAGCGGGCCCCCCCGCTCATAAATTATTTTCTTAAACCTAATCTCTCTATCAAGTTTCGATATCTCTCAATATCATTCTTTTGTAAATAATTTAATAATCCCCTTCTCTTACCAACCATTTTAAGTAATCCTCTTCTTGAATGGTAATCCTTCTTATGGATTTTTAAATGCTCATTTAACTTATTAATTTGATAAGTTAAAATAGCAATTTGAACTTCTGGGGATCCAGTATCAGTATCGTGTAATTTGTACTCTTCAATTATTCTAGTTTTTTCTTCTTTACTTAAAGCCATAAAAACACCTCCAATTATTTTTTACACCTTTAGCCAAGATTAACGCCGGAGATACGTTATTCTTAGCAAAAGGATCCTAACATTGGTAGTTTAACATAAAACTTTGATTTTGTAAATATCTAATTAATGTTTTCTAAAATCTTTATGTCTAATTTTACCTGCTCTACAAGTTTACTTATGTCATCAAATTTTTTTTCTTCTCTTATAAAATCTATAAATTCAATTAAAATCGTTTTACCATATATATTTTGGCTATAATCTAATATATGTGTTTCTATATTTAATTTTTCCCCACTAAAAGTTGGATTAAATCCAATATTGGTTATACTTGAAAATTTATTACCGTCAATTATTGTATTAGTCTTATAAACACCTACTTTTGGAATAACAATGTTTGAATCAAATAAAATATTAGCTGTTGGAATTCCTAATTTTCTACCAATACCACGACCTTTTATTACTTTACCTTCTATCGAATATTTTCTTCCTAATAACTTATTAGCTAAATTTAATTTTCCACTTCTAATAAGCTCTCTAATTTGAGTGCTACTAACAAGTATATTATCTTTTGTTATTGGAGGAACAACAATAACATCAAAGTTATATTTAGTCCCTATTTCTTTCAAATATTGCACATCACCTTTAGCTAAGTAACCAAATCTAAAATTAAAACCAACAACTACTTTTCTTACATTTAATATATCTACTAATACCTTTTCAACAAATTCTAATGGAGTAAACTGCATTAATGTTTCTGTAAATTGAACCATATATAAAAGCTCAACCCCTAATTCTTTAAAAAGAGCTATTTTTCTATTTTTGCTAATTAATATTTTAGGTGTATTCCTACCTTTTATTGTACTAGTAGTATGATTATCAAAAGTAAACACGGTACTAACTAACTTTTCTTTTTTAGCAATATCAACTATTTGCTTAATTAAAGTCTGATGTCCTATATGTAATCCATCAAAATTGCCTAATGCAACAACAGTTGGCTTTAACGATTTACTTATAAGTTTTTTCACAATTTCCATAAAAAATCACCTTTATATTAGAACCTTCTCCATCTTAATATATTTTTTACCCTTATCAATTATAACTTTTCCTACTCCGATAAACTCACTATTACAGTAAACTCTTACTAAATCAAAACGTTTATATCTGCAATTATCCAATTTTGTTTTATTTATAGATATACTACCACCATTTACTAAACTCTTATAATATTTACCTTCAAAATTAATCGATTCAAACTTTTCTAACGCATAATCAATTGGTTTAATAATAGTACTAACATCACCATAATGCGACAATTCCTCTATTTCCTCTATTGTAAAAGAATCATAAATATTAAAATTACCTACTCTTGTTCTCAACAAAAAAGACATAAAACCATACGTATTTAGACACTCTCCTATATCGTTACATAACGTTCTTATATACGTACCTTTAGAACACCTAACATCAAATAAAATTTTTTTGCAATTTTTTATATTAACTATTTTTATATCATGTATAATAACCTTTCTTGGTTTTCTTGATATTTCGATACCACTGCGTGCTAATTCATATAATTTCTTTCCTTTGTATTTTACTGCTGAAAACATAGGAGGTATCTGTTCAATTTCTCCAATAAATTTATTAAACGCTTTTATTATATCTGCTTCAGTTACTTCACTACTCGAGCTACAAATAATATTTCCATATTTGTCTTGAGTATCTGTTTTATAACCTAAAGTTACTTCTGCTCTGTATTCTTTAGTTTTATCAACTAAATACTCTGAAATTCTAGTAGCTTTTCCCAAACATACAGGTAGGACACCTGCCGCATTTGGGTCAAGCGTACCAGTATGCCCTACCTTTTTTATCTTTAATGTTTTTCTAATAAAGTTTACTACATCATGAGAAGACATACCTGTAGGTTTTAATACATTAATCAAACCGTTCATCTTATCACCTTAAATAAAATCCTATTTCTCTAACTATAAGTTCTTTTGCTTTAGTTATATCTTTATAAATTGTACATCCAGAGGCTCTAATATGGCCTCCCCCTTGAAATACATTAGCTACCTTAGCAACATCAACATATGTCTTCGATCTTAACCCTATCTTAATTTCATCTTTTTCAATCTCTTTTAAGATACATGCAACTTCTACAGTTTCTATATCTCTTATATATTCTACTATACCATCAATATCATTAAATTCTGCATTATTTCTCTTTAGCATTTGCTGGGTTACTTGTACAACAGCTAGTCTGTCGTTATAATATAGCTCTAAAGTATTTAAAGCTTCAATAAACAATTTTGTACTAGCTAATGTTTTATTCTGGAAAACCTCAAATGTTATCTTTTTTAAATCTATCTGTTTTTCTAAAAGCTTAGAAACAATGTAATGTGTTTCTGAATGCGTATTATCATATCTAAAACTTCCTGTATCAGTTGCAATCGCTACATATAAACATGTAGCTATTTCTTTATCAATATTTATATCTAAACAATCCAGTATATTATAGACTAACTCTCCTGTTGCAGCTGCCTTATGATTAATAATATTTATATCTCCATAACTTGTGTTGCTTATATGATGATCAATATTCACTATATATTTAGCTTTATCTGTAATATGTTTAAATGTACCTAATCTATCTAAGTCACTGCAATCCAATATAATTAACAAGTCAAATTTTTTATTTTCTTCATAGCTTTTTAATTTGTTAATTTTAGGTAAAAACCTGTATTTATAGGGTATATCATCAATTTTAATCATAGTTACTTTTTTGTTTGTACTTTCTAAAGCTAAACCCAATCCCAATAAAGAGCCTATACTATCACCATCTGGGTGTATATGTGATACCAAACAAATGTATTCTGCTTCATCTAATTTCTGTTTTAATTTTTTAATTTCATCATTTATCTTCATTCTCATCTATTTTAGTTTTACTTTCCTCCTTTTGTTTTATCTTATTTAACAATTGAGATATATAAACACCTCTTTCAATTGATTTATCCAAATAAAAAACTGGCTCTGGTGTATATCTAATTTTCAACTTATTCCCTATCTCTTTTCTTATAAAACTAGTTGCATTCTTTAATCCAGTTAAAGTTGCTTCTCTCTCATCCTCATTTCCTAAAATACTTACGTAGATTTTAGCATATCTTAAATCTTTAGTAACTTCTACTTCTGTTATACTTGTCATCATTGAAATCCTAGGATCTTTAAGCCCTTCTCTTAATAAATCACTAACTATTTTCTTTATTTCTTCTGATATTCTCTTAAGCCTTTTTGTGCTCATGAAGTCACCTTCCTTTATTTATCTTTTAACTTCTTCTAAGGTGTATGCTTCAATAACATCTCCTTCTTTAATGTCATTGTAATTTTCAATTCCTAAACCGCCCTCATATCCCGTTAATATTTCTCTAACGTCATCTTTAAATCTCTTTAGTGATGAAATAGTTCCTTCATGAATAACAATATTATCTCTTAACAATCTTATTTTTGAATTTCTTGTAATTTTACCTTGTTGTACATAGATTCCAGCAACAACTCCTACATTAGGTATTTTGAATGTCGCCCTTACTTGTGCTCGACCAAGTATAACTTCTTTATATTCTGGCTCAAGCATACCTTTTATTGCTGCTTCGATATCTTCAATCGCATTATATATTATTCTATATGTTCTTACATCTACTTTCTCTCTTTTAGCCAGATCCATAGCTGGAGTCGTTGGTCTCACGTTAAACCCTACAATTATTGCATTTGAAGCAGAAGCCAGCATTATATCGCTTTCAGTTATTGCACCTACACCACTATGGATTGTTTTCACCTTAACTTCTTCAGTACTTAATTTTTCCAAAGCCTGTTTTACAGCTTCAATAGACCCTTTAACATCTGCTTTAATAATAATATTTAAATCTTTTACTTCACCTTTTTTTATTTGCTCAAACAAAGCATCTAACGAAATTTTTTGAGTTGCTTTAAGTTGTTCAGTTCTCAATTTTTCTTTTCTATTTTCTGCAATTTCTCTTGCTTTTTTGTCATTTTCAACTACATATAAGTGCTCTCCTGCATCAGGTACTTCAGATAAACCTAATATTTCAACTGGCATTGACGGACTAGCTTTTTTTATTCTTCTACCTTTATCATCAATCATAGCTCTTATTCTACCATGTGCAATCCCTGCAACCACCGCATCTCCAACATTTAAAGTTCCTTTTTGAACAATTACAGTTGCTACAGGACCCCTGCCTTTATCTAATTTAGCTTCTATTATTGTTCCCATAGCTTTTCTATTAGGATTAGCCTTTAACTCTTGCATTTCTGCTACTAATAATATCATCTCTAATAATTCATCAATACCTTGCTTTTTAAGGGCTGAAACAGGAACAAAAATTGTATCTCCACCCCATTCTTCTGGAAGTAGCCCATATTCTGCCAACTCTTGTTTTACACGCTCAGGATTTGCTTCATATTTATCTATCTTATTAATAGCAACTATTATTGGTACATTAGCTGCTTTAGCGTGATTTATCGCTTCCACAGTCTGTGGCATAACTCCATCATCAGCAGCTACTACTAAAACTGCAATATCTGTAACTTGTGCTCCACGAGCTCTCATTGAAGTAAAAGCCTCATGCCCAGGTGTATCTAAGAAAACTATTTTCTTATCATTAATTGTTATAGTGGAAGCTCCTATATGTTGTGTAATTCCACCGGCTTCTTTTGCAGTGATATTTGTCTTTCTAATTGCATCTAATAATGAAGTTTTTCCATGGTCTACGTGTCCCATAACAGTAACTATTGGTGGTCTAGGTTGAAGGGTTTCTGGATCATCTTCAAAATCTAATAAATCTTCCTCTGACTTATTGTCTTCTTCAGTTTGAATTGATTTAACTTCATATCCGTATTCTGCGGCAACAATACTAGCTGTATCGAAATCTATCTCTTGATTAATTGCTGCCATAACTCCAAGAGTAATCAGCTGACTAATCAATTGTGTAGGATTAACTTTTATTTTATCAGCTAAATCCTTTACTGTAATTTTTTCTCCTATATTAATAACGTTTTTTTCTGATTTTTCTTTTATATTCTTATTATCTTCATTTTTTTCTTTTTGCATATTTTTCTTCTTATCCTTTACATCACTATTTTTATTACTATTCTCCTTTTTATCTTTTGATTCTTTTTCTTCGTTAACAAGTTCAGTTAATAAATCAACCACTTCGTCTTCTAATGTATTCATATGGCTTTCTATATTAACATCTAATTCATGTAGTTTCATCATCAACTCTTTACTAGACATTCCTAATTTTTTAGCAAGTTGATAAACTCTAATTTTAGTCATATAAATCACCCCCTGTAATATTTAAAGGTGGCAGGAAATCACAGTAATTTAACTATTGCTTTTGAAAAATTGTCATCACATATTGCTATTGTAGATATTAATCCTTTTCCTATACTACTCCCTAAAGCATCTTTATCTCCATAAATAATTTGTTTAATCCCATATCTCTTAGTGAGTTTAATAAATTTATTTTTTGTATTTTCTGATGCATCATTCGCTATTATTAGCAATCTACATTTTCTCTTTTTAATTGCGATTTCACAGCCCATTTCTCCAAATTTTAAATGTCCTGCTTTCATACATAATCCTAATAATGAATAAAACTTATTCATTCTTAGTTAACTCCTCTTTTAATTTTATGTAGATTTCTTGAGGAATATCGATTTCCAAAGCTTTATTTAACTTTTTACCTTTTACAGCTTTCTCTAAACAATCTATATTTTTACATATATAGGCGCCTCTCCCATTAGCCTTTCCTGTTAAATCTATACTAACAATACCTTCTTTGTTTTTTACAATCCTAACCAGTTCTTTTTTGGGTTTCTGTTCATTACATCCAACACATTTTCTAAGTGGTACTTTTCTTTTTTTCATCATACCACCCCTTATTTTTCTAAGTTTTCTTGACTTTCACTTTTAATATCTATTTTCCAACCTGTTAATTTGGCAGCCAACCTTGCATTTTGTCCCTCTTTACCAATAGCTAACGACAATTGATAGTCCGGAACGATTACTTTAGCAGATTTCTCTTCTTCATCTACTTCTACACTGATAACTTTTGCTGGACTTAAACTATTTGCAATAAATTCACTAATATTTTTACTCCAAATTATAATATCAATTTTTTCACCATTCAACTCATCTACTACCGCTTTAACTCTAGCTCCTTTATGTCCAACACAAGCCCCTACTGGATCAACATTCTCATCATTAGAATAAACAGCTATTTTAGTTCTTGATCCAGCTTCTCTTGCAATATTATAAATATCAACAATTCCATCATGAATTTCAGGTACTTCTAATTCAAATAATCTTTTTACAAGGCCTGGATGAGTTCTTGATAATATTATTTGTGGACCCTTTGTAGTCTTCTTAACTTCTAAAATATACGTTTTAATTCTATCGCCTTGTTTGTAAATTTCGCCCGGAATTTGTTCTGTTGGAGGTAATACACCCTCTGTTCTGCCTAAATTGATAAGTACATTGCTTTTACTTACTCTTTGAACTAAACCCGTTACAATTTCACTTTCTCTATTGACAAATTCTTCATATATTATTTCTCTTTCTGCTTCTCTGATTCGTTGTAAAACTACTTGTTTAGCTGTTTGTGCAGCAATTCTTCCAAAGTTCTTAGGTGTTACTTCTATTCGTACTGTATCTCCAACTTGATAATTTGGATCTATCTCTTTAGCATCCTCTAAGTTTATTTCTAATAGTGGATTTTCAACATTTTCTACAACTACCTTCTTTGCGTATGCTTTTACTTCACCATTTTCTTTATCTATCTCTACTTCAACATTTTGAGATGTCCCAAAGTTCTTTCTATATGCAGTTTTTAAAGCTGCTTCTAAAGCATCATATAATACATCCTTTGTTATTCCTTTATCTTTAACAATTTGTTCTAGAGCCTCTAAAAACTCGGCTTTCATACATATAATACCTCCCTGTTAAAAAATAACTGCCAAATTAATTTTAGCCAAATCTTTTCTATCTATTGTTATTAAGCTGCCTTGTTCTAATTCAATAGTTACAGTAGCTTCATCATAATCTTTAAGTTTTCCAATAAACTTTTTCTTACCTTCAATAGGTTTATATAAACTAATTTCTACTTCTTTTCCTAAACTTTTTTCATAATCACTTTCAGTTTTTAAAGGTCTGTCTAGTCCAGGAGAAGAAACTTCCAAATAATAATTTTCTTCAATAGGGTCAATCTCATCTAATCTATCACTTAGCCGTTCACTTACTTTTTGACAATCTTCTATTGTTATTCCACCAGGCTTATCTATAAATATTCTTAAAAAACGTTGTGAGCCTTCTTTAACAAATTCTACATCAACAAGTTCAAAATTATAATCTTCAACTATTTGCAATGCTAATTCTCTTGTTAATTCTTCAATTTCTTTTCTATTCATATACTCACCTCCATATTTAAAGTTATTTTTTGTTAAAATATATATCTTATACAAAACGATTGTCTGAATAAATTAAAGAGTGGGAATAACCCACTCTTTCTTTAGTTACCTCTTATTTACTTTAAATATAACATATTCTATTTAAAAAATCAAATGTTAAATAAACTTAACTGATTACTTTCTGGCATACCTTCTAAGCAACCATGATTTTTTAAAGCTTCAATTACCGTTTTAGTTACTTTAGTACGATTAATCAAATCTTCAATAGATAAAAATTCACCATTTGCTCTTTCTTTCACAATACTTTTCGCAGCATTTTCGCCAACACCTTGTAAAGATTTTAATGGAGGTAATATGCCTCGTTTAGTTATGATAAATTTATCACTATCAGATTCATATAAATCTACTTTACAAAACTTAAATCCTCTTAAATACATTTCAAGAGCTACTTCTAGTACAGTTAATAAGTTCTTTTCTTTAGCTGTTTTAGAATTCCCCAACTCTTCTAATTCTACTATCTTTCTTTTAATTACTTCAGGTCCTTTTGTAATTAATTCTGCATCAAAATCAGCTGCTTTAGAAGTAAAATAAGTAGCATAAAATGCTTCTGGATAGTGGACTTTAAAATAAGCTATTCTGAACGACATCATTACATATGCTACTGCATGTGCTTTTGGAAACATATATTTTATTTTCTTACATGACTCAATATACCAATCTGGCACATTCATTTCTCTCATATAATCTTCATCTTCTTGAGATAAACCTTTACCTTTCCTAACTTTTTCCATGATTTTAAAAGATCTTTTTTTATCTAACCCTTTGTAAATTAAATAAAGCATAATATCATCTCTAGTTGAAATTACTTCACTTAATTTTGCTATTCCGTCTCTTACCAAATCTTGTGCATTATTAAGCCAAACATCAGTACCATGAGATAACCCACTAATCCTTACCAATTCAGCAAAAGTAGTTGGTTTAGTATCGATTAACATCTGTCTAACAAATTTAGTGCCAAACTCTGGTATACCTAAAGTACCTACTTCACATTCCAAATCTTCTTTAGATATCCCAAGTGGCTCAGTACTAGTAAAAATTCTCATAGTTTGTTCATCATCTAAAGGTATCTTTTGAGGATCTACTCCTGTTAAATCTTCTAGCATCCTAATTATAGTAGGAACATCGTGACCTAGAATATCAAGCTTTAAAATTCTACCACTTATAGAGTGATAATCGAAGTGTGTAGTTATAACTCCTGAACTTTTATCATCTGCAGGATATTGAATTGGACAAAAATCAAAAATTTCTTTATCATTTGGTACAACCATTAACCCTCCTGGATGTTGCCCAGAAGTTCTTTTTATACCTGTACAACCTTTGACCAGTCTATTTATTTCTGCACTATTAATCGATATACCTTTTTCTTCAAAATACTTCTTTACAAAGCCATATGCAGTTTTTTCTGCTATAGTACCTATAGTACCAGCTCTAAAAACATAACCTTTACCAAAAAGTTGTTCTGTATATTTATGTGCTATTGGTTGATACTCACCAGCAAAATTTAAGTCTATATCTGGTTCTTTGTCGCCTTCAAATCCTAAAAATACTTCAAAAGGAATATCATGTCCATCTTTATTATACTTTGTTCCACATTTTGGACATATCTTATCTGGCAAATCGGCTCCTGACCCAACAGAACCATCAGTAATAAATTCACTATTCTTACAATTAGGACACACATAATGAGGTGGCAAAGGATTTACTTCTGTAATATCACTCATTGTGGCAACAAAAGATGAACCAACAGATCCTCTTGAACCTACTAAATATCCATCTCTTAAAGATTTGGTTACTAATTTCTGAGCAATGATATACATGACAGCATATCCATTGCTAATAATCGAATTAAGTTCTCTATCTAAACGATCTTTTACAATACTAGGTAGATTTTCTCCATATATTTTTTTTGCTTTCTTATAGGTCATTTCTCTTAACTCTTCTTCTGCCCCTTGAATTTTAGGAGGAAAAGTTCCTTTAGGTATAGGTAAAATATCTTCTATCATATCTGCTATTAAATTTGTATTATATACAACAACTTCTTTGGCTTTATCTTCTCCTAAATACTCAAAAGCTTTTAACATTTCATCTGTAGTCTTAAAATATAGAGGAGCTTGGTTATCTGCATCTGAATATCCTTGACCATGCATTAATATTCTTCTATATACTTCATCATATGGATCTAAAAAATGTACATCTCCAGTAGCAACTACAGGCTTTTTAAATTTTTCTCCTAATTCTACTACTTTTTTATTAATCAATTTTAACTCCTCTATATCTTTTACTACTCCATTTCTAATAAGATGTAAATTGTTTTCTATTGGCTGTATTTCTAAATAATCATAAAAATTAACAATTTCTCTAATTTCATTAAAATCTTTTCCTTTCAATAATGCCTTATAAAGTTCACCTGCTTCACAAGCAGTTCCAAGTATTAAATCTTCTCTATATTTAGCAAGTAAGGATTTAGGTATCCTAGGCTTTCTATGAAAATATTTTAAATGTGATTCTGATATTATCTTATATAGAGTTTTCAATCCACTTTGATTTTTTGCAAAAATAACAATATGATAAGTCTCATTAGTCTTAAAATTATTATTACTAAATATTGTATTTATCTCTGACAATTCAGAAACGCCTTTTTCCTTTAATATTGCTAAACATTTCAAAAATATTTTAGCAGTTGCTTCTGAATCGTCAACTGCTCTATGATGATTTTCCAATTTTATATTTAGATGCTTAGCTAAAACATTTAATTTATGACTTTTAAGTTTAGGAAATAGATTTCTAGATAATTCCAAAGTGTCTAAAATCGGATTAGTAAGTTTAAATCCATATTTATTGCAGTTTGCTTTAATAAAGCTTACATCAAAAGAGGCATTATGAGCTACTAAAACACATCCATTTGTAAAATCTAAAAATTTTGGTAGAACTTCTTCTATAGTTGGTTTATCGGCTACCATTTCATTATTTATACCAGTAAGTTGTACGATTTTTTCAGGTATTTCAATCTCAGGATTTATCAACTGGCTAAATCTATCAATAATTTTATTTCCCTTAATCTTTACTGCTCCTATCTCAGTAATCTTATCATTAAAAGGTGATAAACCTGTTGTTTCGATATCGAAAACAACATATTCACAATCTAATTTCTCCTTATCATAATTGGAAACTATTAATTTACTATCATTTACTAAATAGCCTTCAACTCCATACAATACTTTTATTCCATATTTTTCGGCAGCTTCCATTCCTTCAGGAAAACTTTGAACTACACCATGATCTGTTATAGCTATAGCTTTATGTCCCCATTCACTTGCCCTTTTAGCTATAGCACTAAAGCTTGACATTCCATCCATTGCACTCATTTGTGTATGTACGTGCAATTCTACTCTTTTTTCAGTTGCTGTATCATGTCTCTTACTTTTTTCAGCCAATTTAATAGATTTAGCAATGATTATCAACTGTTTTAAGAAAGTATCGTAAACAACATCTCCATTTATTTTAACAAAAGTTCCATTTTTTATATTTGAATTCAATTTTTCCTGAACTTTATCATTAGCAAAAATTTTTACAGTTATCGAGTTTGTATAATCTGTTATATTGAAGATATAAAGTTTTTTATTATTTTTTAGCTCTTTTATTTCTAAATCAAAAATTTCACCTTCTACAGCAGCTAAACCTGTATTAGTATTAATCTCAGAAATTCTAATAATTTCATCATTAAAGTTCTTACCATAAATCAAACAACTATCATCTATTTTCTCAACCTGTTCTCTATTATTTTTTTCATTATTTCGGTTTTCTGTTAGTTTTATAATAAAGTTTTTCTCTTCCTTTTCTTTTAATTCATTATGTATTTTAACATTAACACTTTCTTTTTCTTTCTTATAAATTAAATTAACTTTTATCTTTAATCCAAAATTATTCAATAGTGTTTTTTTAATAATCTCATCTATCCTTTTATTGATTAATGACTGATAGACAAATTCATTTTCTAAGTATAAATTCAATATCTCTTCTTCTACACTCCATTTCAAACTATCTGTCCAACCTACACTTGAAGGAATTTCTTTATGAATTATAAAAATAATATTGTTCCAAAACTTTTCAATAACTACTTTTAAATTCTTCCCTTGATCTATATATTTAACCAAAATATTAATTTTCCCCAAACCTTCAACTTTGCTTTTTAAATCTAACTTGATTTTTTCTAATTCATTAATATTTAATATTTCTTTAGAACTTAAAACTAAATCCAATGAATTATCTTTTAAATTATATCGAACTTTTTCTATAATAGCAAAATAAACAGTGTCTGAAACTTTTATACCGACCTTATTCATTCTCTTTCCCAAATATCTATCTTCAAAAGAATTCATTTAAACTGTTGCCTCCTCTTATTCTAACACTCATATACCTCTAATATATCCTCTATTCTACTTAATTCATTCAATAAGTCAAGTTTAATAGATTTATTTGGTATTTGTATAAGTAAAGTAATTACCACCATATTATCATCCTGTGATTCTAATTCAATATTTCTAATGTTTGCACCATATTTTCCAGTAACCGATCCTACTTTGCCAAGTTGGCCAGGTTGATTAACCGAAACTATTTTGATACACATATAATTTCTTCTTACTTTAATATGCTTTTCAACTTTAGTAAAAGCTAATAAAGTAATAAATACTAGCAATGCAGTTAAAATAGCTGCCAAATAAAAACCTGCTCCAATAGCTAAACCGATACAAGCTACTGCCCACAAGCCAGCAGCTGTAGTTAATCCTTTAACAGTTGTTCCTTCTCTAATAATAGTTCCAGCTCCTAAGAAACCTATACCACTAATTACTTGTGCTCCTAATCTAGTCACATCCAAACTACTTCTGTAATTATATAAATCAACTATATATATTCCTGTTAACATAACTAAAGTTGAACCTACACATACTAAAATATGTGTTCTAAAACCAGCTGGTCTCCGTATACTTTCTCTTTCCATTCCGATTAATCCTGAAAGTAAAATTGACAAAAAAAGCCTGATAAATATTTGCTTAATTGTTAACATAATCATACACCTATTTCTTTAAATTCACTAAGCTAATATATTTTGCTATATCTCTATACATCTTTAACCTAGCTGTAAAACCTTTTACAACTCCCAACTTTTCTTCTTTCATAACGTGTGTTACATTGTCTAAATAAACTTCTTTAGTTTTTATATTATTTTTAGAAACATATCTTGTCAATGCTACTTCAACTCCATATCTTGTTACATCAATATTAGAAATTCCTTCAATTATGTATCTCTTTATAGCCCTTTGCCCAGACAAATAAGGTGTTAATTTTTGTGCTAAGTCAGTTGCAAATCTTCCATTATTAAATATGCCAATTGACATATCGCATTCTCCATTAATAACCGGCATAAGTAAATCTAATACATGCTTGGGTTTAAGGCCGACAAGATCTGCATCTAAGAATAATATAATTTCTCCATTTGTTCTATCTACTCCATTTTTTATAGCTCCACCTTTACCAATATTATCTTTTAATTCTATAACATCCACACCAAAATCCCTTGCTATCTGTGCAGTCATATCTTCTGAGCCGTCACTAACTACAATAATCCTATCAATTAAATCTATTTCTTTAACTACACTTAAAACATTTCCAATAGTTTTTTCCTCATTGTAAGCTGGAATAATAGTAGTTATTGTTTCCATAAGTTTCTCCCCCTAACAATTATAATTTGTTAATCTCTTTAATAAGTTCATTCAGCAACTCACTTTCTTTAACTTTTTTTATAATTTCCCCTTTTCTAAAAATTAGTCCATTACCTTTCCCGCCTGCAATTCCAAAATCAGCTTCCCTAGCTTCACCAGGTCCGTTCACAGCGCAACCCATTATCGCTATTTTCAAAGGTTTATTAATATCTTTCAACTTTTTTTCAGCCTCTGTTACTAATTTAATAAGATCTATCTCAGTCCTTCCACAGGTAGGACATGATATTATCTCTACCTTATCTTTGAGTAATCCAATAGATCTTAAAATTTGTTTTCCTACTTTTACTTCTTCAACCGGATCACCTGTTAATGATACTCGTATTGTATCCCCTATTCCCATAAGTAAAAGAGCACCTATTCCTATCGATGATTTAATAGTTCCTTTCCAAACAGTACCAGCTTCAGTTATTCCAAGGTGAAAAGGATAATCAACTATTTCAGCCATTTTTTTATAAGCATTTATTGTTAGAAGTACATCAGAAGATTTTAAAGAAATTACTATATCTCTAAAATCCATATTTTCAAGTATTCTAATATGGTCTAATGCACTATATATCATAGCATCTTCATTTACTCCACCAAATTTATCAATATATTCTTTACTTATAGAGCCGGAATTAACACCAATTCTTATAGGTACATTATAATCTTTACAAGCTTTTACTACTTCTTTTATTCTAGCCTCAGATCCAATATTTCCTGGATTTATCCTTAAACCATCTACACCGTTTTTCACAGATTCAATTGCTAACCTATAATCAAAGTGTACATCTGCTATCAAAGGTATATTTATTTGTTTTTTAATTGTTTTTATAGCATTAGCTGATTCAATATCTTTAACAGATACCCTTACTATATCACATCCTTCGCTTTCTAGCTCTTTGATTTGTCTAATTGTACTATTAGTGTCTCTTGTATCAGTATTAGTCATAGACTGAACAGTAATTTGTGAATCCCCACCTACCGCTACATTACCATAAAATATTTTTCGTGTTTTCCTTCTCATAACAACACCTACCTAAAAACATTAAATCTAACAATATCTTTATAAACAATTATTATCATGAGTATCATTAAAAAAATAAATCCAATAAAATGTATAAAACCCTCTTTTTCAGGTTCAATTGGTTTTTTCCTTATAGATTCAATAAAAAGAAACATCAATCTACTCCCATCTAAAGCTGGTATTGGTAATAGATTGAAAAAACCTAAGTTCACGCTAATTAAACCTGTTAATGACAATACACTTAACATCCCTACTTTTGCTGCTTCTCCAACCATATATATAATACCGACAGGTCCAACTATATCTTTAGTATTTATATTGCCTTTAAAAAGCATTTGAAAAAACTTAAACATCATACTGATAATAAAAATTGTACGTTCAATTCCTACTTTTACTGAATATATTATCGACTTTTTAGCCTTTGGTATTATACCTATCATAAACCTACCAGACTCTTTATCTAACACAGGTTTCACAACAAATTTCTTTTTTTCATTTCCTCTTAACACTACAATCTCTAATTCCTTATCTTTCTCCTTATTAATTTCAGCCACTATTTCTTCCCATTTCTTAATTGTTTTATCATTAATTTGAACAATTTTATCCCCATTTTTTAATCCTGAAATTTCTGCTGGAAAGCTTGGAGTAACTTTTTCAATAATTGTAGTTGGCATCCCTATAACATAAGCTATTATACTAAATACTAAAACAGCTAAAACAAAATTCATGAATGCACCAGCAAATAATACTGCAGCTCTCGATAATATAGATTTATTATTGAAACTTCTTAGATCATTTGAAACTTCATCTTCACCTTCCATTCTAACATATCCACCTATTGGTAATATACGTATTGAATATTCAGTTTCACCTTTTTTTATACTTGCTAATCTCGGTCCCATACCTATTGAAAATTCATGAACTTTTATATCTACCATTTTAGCTACTATAAAATGTCCAAACTCATGAAAAATTACTACTAAAAAAAATACTAATATAGCTGCAACAGCTGTAAGCAATTGCTAACACCACCTATCTATTATATTCTGAAATAATATATTCTCTAGCCCATTTATCACTTTCTATTATATCATCTAAATTAGGTTTATATATTATTTTATGTTTTAACATTGCTTTTTCAATTAATTTAGGTATATCTAAAAATTGTATTTTTCCTTCTAAAAACAATTTCACAGCTATTTCATTAGCTGCATTTAAAACACTCGGCATTGTACCTCCTTGTTTTATAGCTTCAAATGCAAATTTTAAACAAGGAAATGTATCTAAGTCAGGCTCTTCAAACGTTAATTCTTTGATTTCAGTTAACTTTAATTTTTTTGTGCTACTATATTTTCTTGCTGGATAAGTTAAAGCATATTGTATTGGTATCTTCATATCAGGTACTCCTAATTGTGCTATTATTGAACCATCTATAAACTCTACCATCGAATGAATTATACTTTGCGGATGTACAACAACTTCAATATTCTCTATATTTACATCAAATAACCACTTTGCTTCTATAACTTCTAGACCCTTATTCATCAACGTTGCTGAATCAATAGAAATTTTTCTACCCATAGACCAATTTGGGTGTTTTAAAGCATCAAAAACACTTACATTTTTTAAATCATTTAGTTTTTTGCCTCTAAAAGGTCCTCCTGAAGCAGTTAGAATTATTTTTGAGACTTCTTCTTTTGCTCCTGATTTCAAGCTTTGAAATATAGCGGAATGCTCACTATCAACAGGTATAATATCTATGTTGTTCTTTTTTGCTTCAGCCATTACTATTTCTCCTGCTGTTACCAATGTCTCTTTATTTGCTAAAGCAATTATTTTACCAGATTTTATCGCTTCTAATGTAGGTAAAAGTCCTATCATTCCAACAACTGAAGTTAATACAATATCAGATTGTTTTTCAGTTGCAACTTCAATTAATCCATCCATACCACTTACTACTTTAATATTATGTATCCTTAGTTTCTCTCTAAGCAATTTTGCTCTATTTTCATCATAAACTGCTACAATTTGGGGTTTATATTTTAAAGCTTGTTTTTCTAATAAGTCAATGTTTGTATTTGCAGATAATCCAACTATATTAAAATCATCTAATTCGTTTATAACTTCTAAAGTTTGTGTTCCTATTGAACCAGTAGATCCTAATATACTTACATTTTTCAAACTATCACTCCTATTATGTTTATTTTAGATTAATTTAAGAACAACTTTAATAGTTTTTTTGTTATTTACCAATAAATACAGATTACCCATTTACCACTGTTTGTTATAACAATAATTTAATAAAATAATATACAATAGGCGTTGTATATAAAATACTATCAAATCTATCTAATACGCCACCATGACCTGGCATAATATTTCCATAATCTTTTACACCGCATAGCCTTTTAATTTTAGATGCGGTAAGATCTCCTATTTGAGCAAATAATGACGATATAATAGCTAACAAAGCAAATTTTACAAAATCAGTTGATCCAATATACTTAGCAAATAATAAAGTTATAATTAAAGAACCCAAAACCCCTCCAATTGCACCTTCAATTGTTTTTTTAGGACTAAGATGTGGACATAATTTCCTTTTACCAAACATCATTCCTGTAAAATAAGCGAAGGTATCTGTTGCCCAAGCAGTAATAAAAATTAACCATATCATGGTATTTCCATTTAACAATATAATATGAAATAATAGAAAAATTATATATATTTCACTAAAAATAGTAGCACCAATATCATTTATATTTAGATTTTTATTAAACACAAAAAGTAACATTACTGAAAAAAAATAAACTATTATTAAAAAAGGTACGTATGTTTGACTGTTAATATTGATTAAAATAAATAAGCAAATTGTTATAAAATAATTCAAAAATATTAATGGCTTAACATTTATTTTTCTTACTGTCTTGTCAAACTCATATAAACCAATAAGCCCTACAATAAGTACCGAAAAATTTAATAAAGCACCACCTTTTAACACTATACTAATAAGTAATAATAACCCAACTAATCCACTAACAATTCTACTTTTCAAAAAAATCACCATCCTATATTTTCCCAAATCTTCTCTCTCGATTTTGATACTCAAGTATTGCTTTATACAAATGTTCTTCTTTAAAATCTGGCCATAATGTATTTGTAAAATAAAACTCTGAATAAGCAATTTGATATAGTAAAAAATTACTTACTCTTTGTTCTCCACTAGTTCTTATCAAAAGATCTGGATCTGGTTGATTTCTTGTATACAAATATTTTTTAAAATTCTCTTTATTTATTTCTTCAATATTTATTTTATTGTGTTTTACATCAAGTATTATATTTCTAACAGCTTGTATAATTTCATCTCTTGATCCATAATTTAATGCTATATTCAAAATAAGTTTTTCATTATTTTTAGTTTTCTCAATAGCTTTGATTATTTCTTTTTTTGGTAAATCCGGCAATTCATCAATATTACCTAAAACCATAATTCTTACATTATTTTTATGTAGTGTATCTAGTTCTTTTCTTAAATATTCTACTAGTAACTTCATTAAAGTATCCACTTCATCTTTAGGCCTTGCCCAGTTTTCAGTTGAAAAAGCATATAATGTCAAATATTCAATCCCTAAGTTTCCACATGCTTTAACTATCTCTTTTACTCTTTCAACTCCTTCTTTATGTCCTGCAGTCCTTGGTAAAAATCTTTTTTTAGCCCATCTTCCGTTTCCATCCATTATTATCGCAACATGTCTTGGTAATTTATTTTTATCTATTAAACTTTTTAGTTTTTCTACTTTTAGAACTTCTTCACGTGTATTCCCAAACATCTAATAACCTCCATTTTCAGTCATTAAAAACCCCTTCTCGATAAAGAAGGGGATTAAAAAAATCCTACTTTTAAAACTAAATAGCCATTTTCTTCTAATACTTTTACTATCCTTATATCTTCAAGATTTATATTCAATCTTTTATTCAATCCATATGTATTTCTTATTTCTATTTTTTTATCCAACTCTATGAATTCAATCGCATCTATTAAATTATAGCCTAATAAATTGTTATACTTCAATTTATTACTATACCTCCAACAATTCCTTTTCTTTCTTTTCAAATAATTTATTAATCTCTTCAATATACTTATCAGTCAGTTTCTGAACTTCTTCTTCAGCTTTTCTTAAATCATCTTGAGTTAATTCTCCAGCTTTCTCCATCTTTTTTAAATGGTCATTTGCATCTCTTCTCTCATTTCTTACTGCTACTTTTGCATTTTCCGTTAATTTTTTCAAATGTTTTATTAACTCTTTTCTTCTTTCTTCTGTAAGCTGTGGTATGTTTAGCCTTATAACTTTGTTATCGATTGATGGATTTAATCCTAAATCTGATTTAATAATGGCTTTTTCGATAGCTGGAACTGCATTAGCATCCCAAGCTTGAATAACTAAAAGTCTAGGTTCGGGAGCTGAAATATTAGCTATTTGCTTAAGAGGCGTAGGTGTACCATAATAGTCAACCATAATTCTGTCTAATAAAGCTGGATTAGCTCGACCAGCTTTAATACCCATAATCTCTTCTTTATAAACTTTTAAAGTTTTTTTCATTTTTTCTTCTGTCGTTTTATGAACTTCCAAATACATATTTAAACCTCCTTTACTTGAGTACCTATTTTTTCACCCATAACTACTTTAACAATGTTTTCTGGTTGCTCAATGCCAAAAACTATAATTGGTATTTGGTTATCCATACATAATGATGCTGCCGTTGAATCCATAACACCTAATCCTAAATTTAAAATATCTTTATAGTCAATTACTTCGAACTTTTTTGCATCTGGATTCAATAATGGATCTGAATCATATACTCCATCAACACCCTTTTTAGCCAATAAAATTACATCCGCCTCAATTTCCGCTGCTCTTAGAGCTGCTGTAGTATCTGTTGAAAAATATGGATTTCCTGTACCCGCTGCAAAAATCACTACTCTACCTTTTTCTAAATGTCTCACTGCTTTTCGCCTTATATAAGGCTCTGCTATTTGTCTCATTTCTATCGCCGTTTGCACTCTAGTAAACACTCCCAAACTTTCTAGTGCATCCTGCATAGCCAAAGCATTTATTACAGTTGCTAACATGCCCATATAGTCAGCAGTCGTTCTATCCATTCCTACACCACTTTTTTTACCTCTCCAAAAATTACCTCCACCTACTACTATAGAAGTCTCTACATTGAGCTCATTTAGAGTTTTAATCTGCTTTGCTATATTCATTATTGTAGCTTTATCAATACCAAAGCCTTTATCTCCAGCTAAAGCTTCCCCACTTAACTTAAGTATAATTCTCTTATATTTAACTTCTTTCATTTGAACACTCCTATATATTTTATTCTATATTATTCTATATAATCCTTCAAATTCAAAAAATTATACAAAAATATTATTAGAAACATTAGTATTCAAATGGAGAACACAAAGTGTTCTCCATAAAAATTACATCTTAATTTGTTTAGCTACTTCTTCTGCAAAATTCTCTTGTTTTTTCTCAATTCCTTCGCCTACTTCATATCTAACAAATCTTCTTATTTTTATATTTTCTCCTATCTTTGCTATCTTCTCTGTCAATATATCCTTAATTGTTACATCTGGATCTTTTATAAAAGGTTGTTCTAGTAAACATACTTCCTTATAGAATTTTTCTAAACGTCCTTCTACCATTTTTTCAACAATATGCTCAGGTTTACCTTCATTTAAAGCTTGTTGTTTTAAAATCTCTTTTTCTTTTTCAATTACTTCTGTTGGTACTTCTTCTCTTGATACATATTTAGGATTCTGTGCAGCAATTTGCATAGCTATATCACGTACAAATTGTCTGAATTCTTCATTCTTTGCAACAAAATCAGTTTCACTGTTCACTTCTACAAGTACACCTATTCTTCCACCATGTATGTAAGAATCTACAATACCTTCAGCAGCTACTCTTCCTGCTTTTTTAGCTGCTTTTGATAAACCTTTCTTTCTTAATATTTCAACTGCTTTTTCTAAATCACCATTTGCCTCAACTAAAGCTTTTTTACAATCTAACATGCCTGCTCCTGTTCTTTCTCTCAACTCTTTTACCATAGAAGCTGTTACAGCCATTTTATCCCCTCCTAATTATTAATAATTAAAAAGGTAAGAGCAGTAAGGGATAAGCTCCCTTCCAACCCTTACCTTACATTTACTCGTTATCTTGTTCTCCTTGCTTTCCTTCTAGTACAGCATTTGCTATTGTTTGTGTTAGTAACTTAACTGCTCTAATAGCATCATCATTACCAGGAATTACGTAATCCACTTCATCTGGATCGCAATTAGTATCTACAATAGCTACAACTGGTATTCCAAGAGTTCGAGCTTCTTTAACTGCTATCTTTTCTTTCCTTGGATCCACTACAAATAATACATCTGGAAGGCCTTTCATATTTTTAATTCCACCTAAAAACTTCTCTAATCTTTCAGCTTCATGTCTTAATTTAATTACCTCTTTCTTAGGTAATACATCAAAAGTGCCTTCCTCTTCCATTCTCTTTAACTCATGTAACCTGTCTACTCTCTTTTTAATTGTCTTATAGTTAGTAAGCATACCACCTAACCATCTTTGATTCACATAGTGCATACCACATCTACTTGCTTCTTGCTGAATAGATTCTTGTGCTTGTTTTTTAGTACCAACGAAAAGCACTTGACCTCCATTTTCAACAATTTCTTTTATAAACTTGTATGCTTCTTCAATTTTTTCAACTGTTTTTTGAAGGTCAATAATGTAAATCCCATTTCTTTCAGTAAAAATGTACTCTGCCATTTTTGGGTTCCATCTTCTAGTTTGATGTCCAAAATGAACACCAGCTTCTAGAAGTTGTTTCATTGTTATCACTGCCATATAAATACACCTCCATTGTTTTATTCCTCCACCTGAATCATATTCCAAGAAGACCCAATAGGGCACATTTCAAGGAATCATCAAGTGTGTGTAATTTCACTTTTAGTAGTATATCATACCTTTTTTATTTTGACAATATTTTTCTTAAAGATATATAACTAATTTAATAAAACTTAAATCTATTTATTTAATTTTTTCAATTTTAGTATCATATCGACTTCTCTTATACTTCTATTTAGCTTTTTTGCAATTTCAATATTTCTAAACCCGTCATGTTTTAGTTTATAAACTTCATTTACTAAATCAATACCTTCCCAATTCTTAAATTCGTTATTTTTAATCACTTCGTTTAATAAGTTGTTATCTATTAAAACTTTACCAGTTTCCTTTCCTTTATCTGTATCTCCAATCTTCATATAGTCATGAATTTCTCTTATTTTTTCTTCTAAATCAAATATCATCTGTTCAAATCTATCAATCGTTTGCTCAAAATATTTAATATAATCTAACGATTCAGAATTTCTATATTCAACTTCATTTAAATATTTAAATTTTTCTTCATTTTTTATCCAAGCAATCAAAGACAATATAATTAGTACAATACCTAAACATATTAGTAATATCGAAGTCATATTACAACCCCTTATCAAATTCTAACATCAAATCTACTACCTAAATAATTCTTTTTTTTGTCAGTTTCTTTATTATCTTCACTTTTGCTTTTTTCTCTTTCATTATTGAAATCTTGATTTTTTTTATTTCTATCATTATCCATTTTTGATTTGTATGTTTCTTTAGATTTATTAATAGTTTTTTGCTCTTTCTCTATATTCTTCTTATTTTCAAGTACTTCATTATACAAATTAGTAAATGCCTTATTATTTTCAGACTGCTGAACTTTAGAAAGCATCTGCGTTTTTGAAATTGCTAATCTTAAATCAGCAGTATTAATTTTCATAAGTATCCTCCTAATTATTATTCAAACGAAGTAATCTTTATTTCTCCGTCAACATTTATAAAAGTACATGGTCCAAGTTTCTCTCTTACAAACATAACACTGTTTCCAATCGTAATTTTAACCCCTGGGAAAATTTCTCTTTCTACTTTAACCTTGCCATTAGTCTGTGATTTTAGTTTTTCTTCTATACCAATAAACTGTTCTTTTAAAGTTTCTAATTGATTAGCTAAAAGTTGTCTACTATCTATAATTTTGACAAGTAATTCTTTTTTTTCATCAGATAGACTATTATTTTTTGCTAATCTAGTAAATAATTTTATCGTTTTATCAACCTTTTCTAAATTCGACTTTATTGCATTTATTTTATTTTTTAATTCTGTATGTTTTAGTTTTAATTCTGGATCTATTCCTACTTCTAATACCGTTACAGTGCCCATTGGTGAACCTATCGTTTTTGCTTTAATTTCATTTTTGGCTTTACAAAACCCACCAACAATTAAACCTTTCTTACCATTTACTTCAATATTATTACCAGAAATTACTTTACTATGCATTATTGCTTCTGCATGTACATCCAAATTAGCATAGATATTGCTATTTTCAATAAACTTTGTATAAATATTTCCTTTAGATATTAGTTTTCCTTTATGATACCCCTGTATACCTCTTTTAACTATAATATTGCCATTACTTTCAACAGCAGCTCCTTCAACTACCCCATTTATTTCAACATTACTCATTGCCTTTACACAAAAACCTGTAATAACATTTCCTTTTATTCTTACCGTACCATTAAAAATAATATTGCCTGTTGCATTATCTACATTTCCAGTAATTTCATATACTTCATAAACAACAATTTTCTCATCTTGATATATAACTTGTCCATCTTTTAATGCATATGCTGCATTCCTATCCTCAGATAAAACTACATTTTTACCTACTTTCAAAAATTTTTCTTTACCTTTAATAGAAGGTATAATTTCCCCAGTTACAGTAATACCATTCTCACCATTTGTAGCAGGAATTCTTTCTGCTAACAACTGACCTTTTTTAACATTATTTATTATGTTTAAATTTCTATAATCTACACTACCATCTTTTAAAATCTTTGGTTTGTGTTTATTCTCAATATTAAAATGCCATCTGATATAACTATCTTGTCCTTGCACTGGCTTTTTCCCTTTGGCAACACAGATCTTTTCATTATAAACTTTATTTTCAAAAATTTCTTTTAGTTTATCATAATCAAGTCCATATTTTATTTCTTCTTTTACCTTATTTACAAATTCATCAAACTCTATATTTCTACCGCCATCAGGTGGTAACAAAGTTACATAGCCATACATCTTATCTTCCGAGATATCAATTAATGCTTCTTCATCAATCAACATTTCATTCTGTTTCGGTGCAATTCGTACAAAATTACTTTTAGCTTCATTTATTGCATTAACAATCGTCTCTAAATCATATTCTTTTATCTGCTTCCTGTTAATTTTTTCCAGTACATCAGATAAACTTATTTTATTTCTTACAGTAGTGTTTATGTAAATATAAACTCCATCTTCTAAATATTTAAACTCAAAATCATTAATATTATTTTTCTTTAATAAATTCTTTTCTAATTTATCAGTTTTTGTGCCCATTTACTCACCACCTGATTAATTAAATATTCCTATATGTTTTAACTTGCTTTTGATAGAAATAAGAGCTTTACTATGTAATTGTGATATCCTTGATTCAGAAACTCCTAAAATCTCACTTATCTCCTTATAAGTTAGTTCATCATAGTAATACAGCGATATAACTAATTTTTCTTTTTCTGGCAAAGTATCAATAATTCTACTAAGTATAGATTTTATTTCTTTTTTTTCAAATTGTCCTTCTGGAGTATCATAGTTGTTTTTAAATATTATTTCATTACCAGAAGCAATAATATCTTCTAGCGAAACAATATTATAAATTGAAATCTCTCTAAACAATTTTTCTACTTCTTTTTCATCAATATTTAGCTTTTTAGCAACATCTTTATATGTAACTGTTCTTCCTAAATTATTCTCTAATTCTCTAACAATTTCCTCTAGCTCTTTAGCTTTTTTTCTTAAAGATCTAGGAATCCAATCTAGTTTTCTTAAATTATCTATTATCGCACCTCTAACTCTAATTTGCGCATATGTCTCAAATTTTAATCCTCTATTAATATCAAACTTCTCTATAGCATCTATTAGACCAAATATTCCATAACTCAATAAATCATCAAATTCTATATTACCGCTGTAATAATTATATAGCCTTCCAGCTACGATTTTAACTAGATATACATATTCTTCAATCAATTTTTTTTTGTATTCAATATTATTGGTAGATTTGTACCTATCCCAAATTTCTTCAATGGTCATATTAAATCCTCCTGTATAACAGGTTGCTATAATTATATTATGTTGCCTTTAGCTATGTCTGCCTTTAAATATATTTACATCCTCTACCAATCGTTCTTACCATTAATGAACCATCCTCGCAGTTTAACTCAATAGTTCTACCATAATTTCCTCCTGTATCTTCAGCTACTATTCGAATGCCATATTCTTTTAATTTCTTTTTTGATGCTATCACATTTCTATCACCTATTCTCAGTATCTCATTTTGAGTACTGAACTTAAACATCTGCGAACCACCAGCTAATTTAGCTACTAGGTCATTTTTATTTGCTCCAATTTTAATCATTTCTTCAATCAGTATTTCAATTGCAGTATCTGCAAATTTTGCCTTATTTGAATTATTTTTTATATCCAAGCTAGACGGTAACATTATATGAGCTAATCCACCAATTTTATTTTTTCTATCATATAGAACAATGCCTACACATGAACCTAATCCCAAAGTTGTAATTATGCAAGGTGATTTAGAAACTGCTAAATCTGCCATACCTACTTTTATTACTTTCATATTTCAACTACCCCTAATTTTTTTAACATTGTTTCAAAAGAATCTAATTCTGGTATTAAAAATAAATTTCCAGTTACCTGATTATTCCCTTCTTTAAACTGAGTTTCAATAAATAAAACCTTATCACTGATATATCCAAACTGTATAGCTGGTACACTTAAAATTGCTCCTGCCATATCAATCGCTATAGATGGAACTGAAATTTTCAAAACCATATCAGAAAGCATACTCAAAGAATTTATATATGAAGCAGCAAGTATATTGCCAACCTCAGATAAAGCCGACATATCCATATCAGTAAATTCATTACTTTCATTATTACTTTTAAAAAGTAAATTTAATAAGCAACGTGCAGAATCTATATTCAAAATGAACATGATATTCCCTTTTATATCTCCATTCATCTCAAAATAAATTCCAACAACAGGTTTTTCTGCTCCGCCAAGTACATTTGCTACTTCATTAAAGTCTAATATTTTTACTTGGGGTACATCCATATCTACCTTCTTATTTATAATACCTGCTAATGCAGTTGCTGCATTCCCAGAACCTATATTACCTATTTCTCTTAGCACATCTAATAATATAATATTTAAATTATTTATATCCATTATTAACACCTCTGAATATTTGTTATATTGTCTATAAAATTTTTTTCAGATTTAGAAGCATAATCAAATTCCCATCTTTTTTTCCTATACCTTTAACAAATTCAACTGTATTTGTCTCTCCTATTGTAGGAGGATTGTCCACTTCATTATCATTTAAATGAATTACTTCTGATGAAGAATCTACTACTAATCCAATTACAAAATCTTTTATTGAAACAATTATAACTCTCGTATCATTATCATAGGCCCTTATTGGTAGTCCAAACCTTTCTCTTAAATCAATAACAGGAATAACTTCTCCACGTAAATTTATAACTCCTTTAACATAAGGCTTTGTGTTGGGTACCCTTGTTATATTTGTAATCTTCTCAATCGTTTTAACATACTCAATTTCAATTCCATAACTTTCATCATCTAATTTAAATAAAACATATTGATTTGTATTTATACTTTCTATCGAATTCAAAATTTCACCTCCTACTTAAAATAAAGAATTTATATCCAGTATAAGTGATATACTACCATCTCCCAAAATTGTTGCTCCTGCTATATATCTAGTTCCTGATAAATATTTTCCTAATGATTTTATTACTATTTCTTGTTGGCCTATAAGCTTGTCTACAATCAGTCCTGCCTCCTTATCACCCTTCTTTGCAATAACTGTAATCAATTCTTCTCTCTCATCAATTTCATCAAATTTCTCGATTCCTAAAACTTCATCTAATCTAATTATTGGCAATGTTTTATTTCTAAATAAAACGACTTCATGATTCTGCACTTTTCTAATAGTTTGGCTTTTAATAGTTGTTATTTCCTTTATTGAACTTAACGGCAATGCATAAATTTCATCTTTCAGTTTTATTAATAACGCTTGAATTATTGCTAATGTTAGCGGTATTCTTATTATAAATTTTGTACCTTTCCCTTTTTCTGTTTCAACTTCAATATTACCACCTATAGACTCAATTTTATTTTTGACTACATCTAAACCTACACCTCTACCTGAAATATCTGATATTTTTTCAGCTGTACTAAAGCCAGCTCTAAAGAGTAAAGAAATTATCTCTTCCTTAGACATGTTATATGCTATTTCTTCTGTTATTATTTTCTTATCTACTGCTTTACGTTTAACTTTTTCCAAATCAATACCTCTACCATCATCTTCAACCTCTATAACAACATTATTACCATCTGGATACGCTCTTAAATATAAAGAACCAAATTCTTTCTTGCCAATTTCTAACCTTTCTTCTGGACTTTCTATTCCATGATCTATCGAATTTCGTATTAAATGAATTAAAGGATCTCCTATCTCATCAATTACTGTTCTATCTACTTCAGTCTCCTCACCAGACATAATGAGTTTAATATCCTTACCCAACTCTTTTGATAAATCTCGTACCATTCTAGGAAATCTATTGAAAACTCTATCAATAGGTACCATTCTTACTTTCATAACTGCATCATGTATACTAGTAGTAATTCTTTCTAAATATTCAATTGCCTCATTCATATTATGATTTTCTGTGCGACCACCAACTTCTTCCATTCTTGTTTTAATGATAATTAATTCACTTACAAGATTCATCAAATTATCAAGTCTATCAATATCAACTCTAACAGTTTTTCCTACTTTATTATTTTTCTTTTTACTTTTTTTCTCAGTTTTAATTTGATCTTTATTTTGTATATTATTAGTCCCTTCTAAAGTCTTGTCATTGTTTATACTATTCATATTATCTAGTTTCTTTATTTTAATAATTTCAACATCAGTTATCTTATTCAGTTCATCTAAAATAATGTTTTCATCAATTTTACTTAAAATCGTTATCGAAAAGCTTAAATCAAACTTTTCATCCTCTATATCTTCAACTGAAGGTTTTGAATAAATTATTTCTCCATATCTTTCTAATGTATTGAATACAATAAATGCTCTTGCTGCTTTTAACATACAATCTTCTTTTAAAGTTACATCAATCGTATATGCACTTAATCCTTTTTCCTGTGCCTTTTTTACAATGTTAATAGCATATTCACTAAGATTATTCACACGATCAGCTTTCTCTTTTTTTATACTAGTTTCCGATTTGCAACCTTCATTATTATTTAAAACAGAATTCAACTTAATAATCAATTCTTTATTGTCTTGTTCTCCCTCTTCACCTTCTACAGCTATAATATTAATATACTCCTCGAGAGTATCAAAACATTTAAATAATAAATCAATAATATCAGTATTAATAGCTAATCTGTCATTTCTTATTGCATCCAGCAAATTTTCCATTTCATGTGTCAAATTTGCTATTTTAGTAAATCCCATTGTACCAGACATACCTTTTAAAGTATGTGCTACTCTAAATATCTCATTAATTAATTCTTTATCGTCAGGATTTTTTTCCAAACTTAATAAACTACCATTTAAATTATGTAAATGTTCTTTAGACTCATCTATAAATATATCAAGATATTGACTAATATCCAATTATAACACCCCCAATATATTTAAAACCTCATTTGAAATTGACTCTAAAGGTAATATTTTACTGATACCCCCGATATTTATCGCAGCCTTTGGCATTCCAAAAACAACACAACTTTTTTCATCTTGTGCAATAGTAAAACCATTATTTTCTTTAATAAGTTTTATACCCTGACTTCCATCAGAACCCATTCCTGTTAATATCACACCTATTTTTTTAAGATATTTAATTTTTGCAACTGATTTCATTAAAACATCTACAGATGGTCTATGTCCAGAAACAGGCTTTTCCTTGCTTAATCTTATGTATACTTTATTAATACCTACTTCATCTAATGTCATGTGGTAACCACCTGGAGCAATATAACAATATCCTCTTCTTACTAACTCTCCATCTTCACCTTCCTTTACTACAAGCTGTGACATAGAGTTTAATCTATTAGCTAGAGATTTAGTAAAACCCTGTGGCATATGTTGTACAACAACTAAAGCAGCATTAATTTCATTTGGTAGAGTTGGTATTATTGCCTGTAGTGCTCTTGGTCCGCCAGTAGAAGTTCCCAAAGCAACTATGTAATCTAATTTTTCTTCTTTATTAGTTATATCTATAGATCTTTTTTTGAAAACCGTATGCTTGTCCGTCACAGTATTTAGTAAGGCAGCATTTGCAGCTACTTTAACTTTCTTTATAATTTCTACTTTTTTCTCTTGACTTCCTACCTTAAAAATATTAGTTGGTTTTGTAATAAAATCAACAGCTCCATATTCTAAAGCTCTTAAAGTCGCTTCAGCACCTTGGCTAGTCAAACTACTAAGCATTACAACTGGTTTTCTGAATTTTTTCATAATTTCTCTTAATGCTTCGATTCCATCCATCACTGGCATTTCAATGTCTAATGTAATAACATCAGGATTTAAATAAGATATTTTATCTAAAGCATCTTTGCCATCCTTAGCAGTTCCAACAACTTCAATCGTTTCATCGCTAGATAAAATATCACTTATTATCTTACGCATAAATGCTGAATCATCTACAACTAGAACCTTAATCATTTAGATCAGTCCTTTTTTCCTTAATTTTCTTTGCTGTTCAAAAATATATCTAATCAATCGTTCTCTATCTTCATCTTCTATTTCAGTAAATTTTACTCCTAAAGAAAATTTAAAATTATCATTTTCTATCTCTTGAATTCTTACAACTGTTCCTAAAGCTGTTATGCTAAAATCTGTTATTGAAATGTTTAATTTTACTATATCGCCTACAGAATGTTTAAAATTACAAAATACTCTTATACCACCACCACTAATATCCTTTGCTATACAGCTCTCAATCACTTCTTTATTATTATCATCAAGTTTTAAATTATATATTTTTTGTACATCTAATTTTACTGATAGCCTGTAATAATTCCTTTCTTGTAATTTCGTAGTACAACTTATTTTCTCGATTTTTAATTTATATATATTTTTATATTCACGCTCAATAATTTTTGCTTTAAATACAAACCTTCCTTTATCTTCACGAAAATATGTAATCTCAATTAAACTTCCAACATGTAACGGTATTAATGCACTTTTCTGTATAGGCCCACTTATTATATAAATATTATCATCAATAATATCAAGTATTTGGCTTGCATATTTATTATTTGTTTTTGTCTTAGCTTCTCTAATTTCTATTTTGTCACCTATAGCTGGGTATTCACCTGACGTCTTCTTTTTGTGCATTAAATATGGTCCTCCTTTTGAAAAAAATCTTTATACATAATGTCAAAATTCCTTTACTTACTTATAAATCAAAAAATAATTCTTAAATTTTTCAATAAAATTTTTAAAATCGCTACCATTGTTGTTATTTTCATTACCCACAATTTTTAAAGCAATAGCATTTATTCTTTTGACAAAAGAAGAATTTGGATGCGAAATAGTTACTGGTTGTTGAAGCTTTACAGATTCTATTAATAATTTGCTATTTTGTATATACCCTAAATTTATCAATTCAAAATTTAAAAATCTTTTAGTAACTCTATTCAACTTTTCATATACTTCTCTAGCCTCATAATAATTATCGGCTTTGTTTACTACTAAGTTTATTTTACTATGATTACAACTAGAAATAATCAACATTTTAATCAATGCATAAGCATCTGTTAAAGAAGTGGGTTCAGGAGTGGTAACTAAAATAACTTCATTAGCAGCTTCTATAAAACTCAATACAGTTCTTGATATTCCTGCTCCTGTATCAATTAATATAAAATCTGCAATTTCAGATAATTTTTCAAGCTGACTAGTTAATTCATATAATTCTTTTTCTTTAATATCAATTAACTCCTCTAATGCTGACCCTCCAGCAATAATTTTTAATCCACAAGGGCCTTCTGTTATAATTTCTAAAATATCTTTTTCTCCTTTTATAACATCAGCAATAGTATATTTAGGCATAATTCCTAAAGCTATATCAACATTAGCCAAACCTATATCTGCATCAAAAATAATTGTTCTATATCCAAGTTTATTTAATGAGATCGCTAAATTAATGGTGAAATTAGTCTTACCAACTCCACCTTTACCACTAGTTACAGCCAAAACTCTAGTTTTATTATTAATTTGATTTTCTATTGCTGCTTCTTTACTGTTTTTGTATTTATTTACCATTTGTCTCAATCTATACGCTTGGTCTCTCATACTGTAACTCTCCAATCAAATATTTACTTAATTTATTTACATCAGCAATCTCAATATCATCGGGAACATTTTGACCGATAGTAAAATAAGACAATGGTTTGTTTGAATAATATTTAGTATTTAAAATAATGCCTAAATTATCGACTTCATCTAACTTAGTAAAAATAATTTTATATTCTGTAATATTTCCATATTTATCAATAATTGATTTAATAGTATCCATACTAGATGTTGCACTTAATACTAAATAAACTTCCTTATTATTAACAGAATTGATTAATTTTCTTATTTCTTCAATTTTTTCATTATCTTTATGGTTCCTTCCAGCAGTATCTACCAAAATGATTTCTTTATCTTTTAATTTCGACATAACTTTATAAATATCCTCTGTATCATAAATATTATTTACTGGAATACTCAATATTTCTCCATAAGTTTTTATCTGCTCTACAGCCCCTATTCGATATGTATCTGCATTAATAATTCCAACTTTTAAATTCTCATATAAACATATCTTAGAAGCAATTTTGGCTAAAGTAGTAGTCTTTCCTACACCAGTTGGTCCAATAAAAAATATAATTTTATTCGAATTTGACAAATCTATAGGCTCTGGATTACCTAGATACTCAATCAAATGATATCTAATTATATCTCTAATAGATTTATCATCTTTATCTTCAATGTTAAACCTTTCATTTATTTTGTTTAATATTTCATTAGCTATATATTCTTCTACTCCTCTTTCAATAAGAATATGTTTATACACCATTAATTTTTCTGATAAATTACTCTTTTCTTTTTTGGTAGTACTTATAATCATATCTTCCATTAATTGCCTTAATTTTTTAATTTCTTCATTAAGTTCTTTCTGAGCATTATTTGTTTCATCATTAAATGACTTACTGTAATAATTTGTATTTTTATTTTTTTTCACCTGATAGTCTGTCGTATTTTTCATTTCATAGTTTTCATCTACTGCAGCTACTACTTCTATTAATGGTTTTTTAAAAAAACCAAAAAAACCAGTTTGCTTTATTTTCCTTGTATGAAGTATGACTGCCTCTGTACCGAGCTCCCTTTTAACTTTATCCATAGCTTCTTTATTTGTTTTTCCAATGTATCTTTTTATTTTCATTATAATGTCACCATCCCTAATGACTGAACTTCAACTGTAGGTTCTATTTCATTATAAGACAGTACTACTAGGTCTTTTATTAATTGTTCAGTCAATCTCTTAAAATATATTCTAACTATAGGAGCTGTTAAGATTATTGGTTGTTCTCCTATTGAAGATACTTTTTCTATGTTTTTCGATAAGCTTTGAAGAATTCTCTGAACTTTTGTTGGCTCCAAAGCCAAATATGAACCTGTTTCTGATTTATTAATAGAATCCATAATTAATTGTTCTAACTCACCGTCTAATGTAATTACTTTTATTTTATTGTTTTGCACATACTTTTTTGTTATATATCTTGATAATCTCTGTCTTACATATTCAGTTAATAGATCCGAGTCTCGAGTAACAGTCCCATAATCTGCAAGGGCTTCTAAAATAGAAACCATATTTCTAATTGAAATTTGCTCTTTTAATAAATTTGCAAGAACTTTTTGTATCTCACC
This sequence comes from Caloranaerobacter ferrireducens, assembly GCF_001730685.1. Taxonomy (NCBI): domain Bacteria; kingdom Bacillati; phylum Bacillota; class Tissierellia; order Tissierellales; family Thermohalobacteraceae; genus Caloranaerobacter; species Caloranaerobacter ferrireducens. The sequence continues at coordinate 858,897 of NZ_MDJR01000001.1, forward strand.
GATGGAAAGAACATTAGGAATAAGTTCGTCTATTAAAGCAGGATATTCTTCTTTTATATTGTCTATTAAAACTTTAACTGCTTGTCTATCAAGTAGCTCATGTGCATATCTTCTAATTATTTCTGTCAAATGAGTTGCTATAATAGATGGTGGATCTACTACAGTATAACCTAATATCTCTGCTCTCTCTCTCTCTTCTTCGGTTATCCATTTAGCTGGTAAACCAAATGCAGGTTCGATAGTATCTATTCCAGATAAATCTCCCTGAGCTGTTCCTGGATTCATAGCTAAATAATGATCGAATAGTAACTCTCCTTTTGAAACTTCTACACCTTTTATTTTAATTACATATTCATTCGGATTCAATTGTATATTATCTCTTAATCTGACCATAGGAACTATCATACCAAGCTCTAATGCGATTTGTCTTCTAATCAATACAATTCTATCAAGCAAATCTCCACCTTGATTTACATCAGCTAAAGGTATAATTGCATAGCCAAACTCCAATTCTATATCATCTACTTTTAACAATGACATTACATTTTCTGGTTTTTTAACTTCTTCAACTTCTACTTCTTCTGCAATTTCTTTTTCTTCTTCAACACTCTTTTGAATACTTATTTGCATATTATACCCTGAATAAAAGAATATACCTGACAAAAATATATATGGTAAGGATGGTAATGGAGTAGCAACTCCTAATAAAAACAGAACACTACCAATAATATACATAATTTTAGGATGATTATTAAAAAGCTGTTTAATAACGTCTTGTCCAAGATTCGATTCTGAAGCAGCTCTAGTTACAACTATACCAGTAGCAGTTGATATAATAAGAGCTGGTATTTGGCTGACCAAACCATCTCCTACCGTTAATAATGTGTATTTATGAAGTGCTTCTATAAATGTCAAATTTTTAGTTAAAATTCCTATAACAAAACCTGCACAAATGTTTATTATAGTAATAATAATACTAGCTATTGCATCCCCTTTGACGAACTTACTAGCACCATCCATTGCTCCATAAAAGTCAGCTTCTTTTTGTATTTCACTTCTTCTTTTTTTAGCTTCCTGCTCTGTAATTAATCCTGAATTTAAATCTGCATCTATAGCCATCTGTTTTCCTGGCATAGCATCAAGAGTAAATCTGGCTGCTACTTCTGCTACTCTTTCAGCTCCTTTGGTAATTACTATAAATTGTATTATTACGATTATTAAAAATATGATAAAACCCACTATAGGATTACCCTTGATTACAAAATTCCCAAAAGTCTCTATAACACTTCCTGCATCTCCATCTGTTAAAATGTATCTCGTTGTTGATATATTCAAAGAAAGTCTATAAAGCGTAGTTATTAATAACAAAGATGGAAAAACTGAAAACTGTAAGACTTCTTCAGTATACATTGCAATCAAAAGGATTAATAATGCAAAAGATATATTTAGAGTTAAAAGTACATCTAAAGCACCTTTAGGAACAGGTATAATAATTATCAAAATTATTGCAATGATAGATATTGCTACTATAATATCTCCAAATTTCATAATTGTCCTCCTAACTTAATTAAACCTTTTTCAGGCTATAAACATATGCGAGTATTTCAGCTACTGCTTGGTAAAGTTCTTCTGGAATTACCTGCCCTATTTCAACATTATTGTATAAATGTCTTGCTAGCCACTTGTTTTCAACTATTGGTATAGAAGATTCTCGTGCCACTTTTTTAATATTTTGAGCAATTATATCTTTGCCCTTAGCAATTACATATGGAGCATCGTATTTTTCTTTATCATATTTTATAGCAACTGCGTAATGTGTTGGATTAGTAATAATAACATCTGCTTTAGGTACATCCTGCATCATTCTACGCATAGATATTTGGCGTTGTTTTTCTTTTATTTTTGATTTAATATTAGGGTCACCCTCTGTTTGTTTATATTCTTCTTTAATTTCTTGTTTTGACATTCTTAGGCTTTTCTCATATTCCCACCACTGATATGCATAATCCAACACAGATAACCCAAACAAAACCAACCCTATTCTAATAGCAATTTCAAATGATATTTTAGCTATATAAAATACAATACTAGATATATTTTTTTCTAACAATTGCACAATATTTTTAATTTGCCCCATAATATAAGAATACACAATATAACTTATTAATGTTATTTTTAAAAAAGATTTTACTAATTCTACAAATGCCCTTTTTGAAAATATACGTTTAAAACCTTCTATAGGATTTATTCTACTAAATTTAATTTTTAAAGTTTTTGTTGTAAATAAAAATCCTACTTGAAAATAATTAATAATTAATGCAAAAATAAAAGCAACTCCTAGAATTGGGGCAACGATTTCTGTTGTTTTAAAAACAATATATTTTAATAATAAAATAATCTCTTTCTTTGAATAAAAATCGTCAGAAATTAAGTATTCATTATAAACATAACTTATATGTTCTTTTAAACTATTAAACATATAATTACTAAAAATTTTCAAAGATAAAAATATAAACAACAATAACAAAGCAGACGTTAACTCTCTACTCTGTAGTACTTGTCCCTTTTCTCTTGCTTCTTTTCTCCGTTTTGGAGTAGGCTTTTCTGTTTTCTCTCCACTTGCAAACAATTGTAAGTCTATACTGTTTAACATCTATAATCATTCCTTATTCTACTTTAAGAAAGAAAATACTCGAAAAATTTGCTCATATAAATTACACATAAAAGCAATAATAAAAGGTATTGTTAGTATCAAAGTAATGATTCCTATTGCAATCCTTAAAGGCATTCCAACTACAAAAACATTCATTTGTGGCATAGTTCGTGCTAATATCCCTAACATAATATTAGTTATAAATATAGTAGCCAATATAGGGCTACTAAGTTTAAAAGCTATAACAAATATATTACTAATAATTGTAAATATTTCTTTATAAATAGTTGCTTTGACAACATAACTTCCTAAAGGAATTATTGTAAACGAATCCAATAAAGTTTTTATCAATACATGATGTCCATCAACAACTAAAAAAGTCAATAAAGCTAAAATGTAATAAAAATTCCCTGTTATGGGTACTTGTATATTACTGTTAGGATCTAATACGTTTACCATGCTAAAACCTAATTGCATATCTACTAACTTACCAGCTAAATATAGCGAAGAGAAAAATAAATACATGATAAAGCCAATAAATATACCTAAAAATAATTCTCTTAATACATAAGTTATAAAAAGATAAATATCTAATTGTGTTTGATTGAATTCAATTATATTAATCATTATTAACGTAAGAAAAAAAGTAAAAACTATTTTGAATATTGTTGGTATATTCCTCCTACTGAATATAGGAGTAATAATAAAAATCCCACTTAATCTAACGAATATTAACAAAAAGACTATGTATTTATTCATAATTAATTGTACAATATCTACCATAAAGTTCACCATTTAAATTATTTTATAAATGTATTCATGTTTTCAAAAAGCTTGCTAGTAAAATCCAAAATAAGACTTAATAGCCAAGGTGAAAATATTAAAAATGAAATCATCACAGCTATTATTTTAGGAACAAAAGCTAATGTAGCTTCTTGTATCTGTGTCGTTGCTTGGAATATACTAACAGCTAATCCTATTAACAAGCCAAAAATTAGCATTGGAGAAGAAAGCATTAAAACCATCTTCATCGCCTCTTGTGCTAAATTTATAATATCCCCTTGGCTCATTTATATCACTCCTATTAATTAAAGCTTAATAACAACTGTTTAATAACCAAATTCCATCCGTCTACCATAATGAAAAGTAATATTTTGAATGGTAAAGATATCATAACCGGTGGTAACATCATCATACCCATTGACATTAATGTACTTGCAACTACCATATCTATTACTAAAAATGGTATAAATAATATAAATCCCATTTGAAAAGCTGTTTTCAATTCGCTAATCATAAAAGCAGGTATTAATACTCTTGTTGGTATATCTTCTAATTTCAAGTCATTTCTTTGTTCAATACCTGATGCTTTAATAAATAAAACCAAATCTTTCCCTCTAGTTTGTTTAAACATAAATTCACGAATTGGTTTTAATGCATTATTAAAAGCTTCTTCTTGGCTAATCTCTCCATTTAAAAAAGGTTGAATAGCTTGTTCATTAATTTGCTCTATAGTTGGACTCATAATAAAAAATGTTAAGAACAATGCCAATCCAATTAAAACTTGATTTGGTGGCGTCTGTTGTGTTGCTAAAGCATTACGCATAAAAGAAAGTACAATAATAATCCTTGTAAAGCTTGTAACCATTATTAAAATAGAAGGGGCCAGAGTTAGTATTGTTAGCAAAATTAATATTTGTATACTTATGACATAGTCATTTGGATCATTTGTATTTTTCAAAGATACTGTTTTCCCAAACAAAGAAATTTCAGGGGCCCCATATACAACAGAATTACAAAGTATAATTAATACAGTTGTAATTATAAGAATTTTTACTATCTTAGTCATATTATTCATCCTACTCACTATAGTTAATAATAATCTCATTAGTCTTTTACATTTTTTTATAATCAATAGGGAATTATATTCCTTATTAAATTGTGGATAATTTTGAATATAGTATCCGTTTATTGATTTCAACAAAATCCACATTGTAGTTGATTTAAATCTAAGATTTTGCTCTAAAATTAATTTTCATAAGAAACTTTTCTAAATGTTTATCAAAACTAGACTTATTAGTTATATTACTATCAGATTCTAATGGTTCAATATTCTCTAATTTATCAATTAAAGTTATACTATTGTTATTATAGGCTAATATATAACGTCTACCATTTATTTCTAATATTAAAATCTTAATACCACTTATATTTAAAATATCAATAATCCTAATTCTGTGTTTTTTACCTGTTACATTTAATTTGAAATTCAATATCTTGCTTAGAAATAATATTGCTAAAATGACTAGAATAAAACCAAATATAAAACTAATCAAATTAATAAAAGAATAACCCTTGTTGTTATCAATGTAGCTGGAGCCAAAAGCATACTCATTAATAAATAGAAAACTAAAAATATAAAGCGACTTTAAGTAAGCATTTTTCATTGTTAACCTAATACTTTTTTTACAGCTTCTAGAACTCTATCTGCTTGAAAAGGCTTCACTATAAAATCTCTAGCTCCAGCTTGAATTGATTCAATAACCATAGCTTGTTGCCCCATAGCTGAACACATTATTATTTTTGCGTTTTCATCGAACTTTTTAATTTCCTTTACAGCCTGAATTCCATCTACTTCTGGCATTGTAATATCCATTATTACTAAATCCGGCCTAAGCTCTTTATATTTCTCAATAGCTCTAGCTCCATTATCAGCTTCACCTATAACTTCATATCCATTCTTATTTAAAATGTCCTTAATCATCATTCTCATAAAAGCAGCATCATCAACAATAAGTATTCCCTTACCCATATTAATTCCTCCTTATATTATTTCTTTTTAAATTTTACTTATCCTTTTTGATGGGTTTACAACATCTGTTATTCTAACACCAAAATTATCATCAATTACTACAACCTCACCTTTAGCAATAAATTTGCCATTAGCAAATATTTCTAAAGGTTCTCCGACTAGCTTGTCCAATTCTATAACTGTTCCAGGACCAAACTCTAAAATCTCACTAATTTTTTTAGTTGTTCTACCTAATTCAACAGTAACTTCTACAGGTATTTCCTGTATCAAATCAATGCTTTCATTATATTCTATTTTTTTGTTCTCATCAAAGGACTGAAATTCTACTTTTCTTACATTAATATGTTCTTGTTCCTTAATTTCTTTGTTATTCACACTATAACTTAAATTTTCTATAGTATTCATACTCATAGACTCATTATCATATTTTGATTTCTCATCTTCTTCTTGACCAGTTAAATCCACATTATTATTTGAATTATCAAAATTAAAATCAGATTCTTGACCTAGAAGCCTACTTACCATATTTTTCGCAAAATCAATTGGTAAAAGCTGCATTATTTCACTATCAATTAAATCACCAATAATCATTCTAAAAGATATTTTAACAATAGTTTTATTTTTAAAAATATCTAAATTTATGTTATCTTCATTTAGTTTTATTAGAAAAGCTCTAGGAGGCTCAATATCAATAACTGTAGAAAACATCTCTGATAGTGAGGTGCTTGACGAACCAACCATTTGATTCATTGCTTCACTTATAGCACTTAAATCCATCTCATTTAACTCTCTATCTGTATTTGTACCATCACCACCCATCATAAGATCAGTAATAACTTTTACATCATTTGTTTTCAATATTAATAAATTTGAACCTTCAAGCCCTAGCTTATATTTTACATCTACTGCTACAAATGGTACTACATATTTTTTTGAAAGCTCTTCTGTATTAGTTATCTCTACCTTAGGTGTTGTAATAGTAACTTTTTTACCAAGCAAAGTATACAAAGTTGTTGCAGCTGTTCCCATACTAATATTCCCTATTTCTCCTAGTGCATCCTTTTCTGTTTCACTTAATTCTTCATTTACTGCAACTGCATTGCTATTATCTGCTAACTCTCCTCGTAGTAAAGCGTCTATCTCCTCTTGTGAAAGCATATTATTCGTCATCTACATCTTCACCATCCTTTTTGACTCTGGTAATCTTAACAGCCATTTTATTATTTTTAGTTCCAGGTACCCCATAAAACTTCGTTTTTGAACCTACTTTAATTTCTAATTCACTATCTTTTGTTTTATCAAGTTTTATAACATCACCTACTCGTAAGTCTAATAAATCTTTAACTGTAATCATAGTACTACCAATTTCCGCTATCAAAGGCACCTTTACTTTCTTTATTCTCTTCTCAACGATCTCCATTTCAGTTGAATCAATGTCTTTATTATTTGTCGAATACCAAAGTTTAGTACTTAATTTGTTTAATATTGGTTCTATTGTTAAATGAGGAATACATATATTAGCCATTCCTTCAGTTTCTCCTATTTTTATATTTAATGTAATTAATACTATTGTTTCACTAGGAGAAACTATTTGTATAAATTGTGAATTAGTTTCTATTTTCTCTAAAGATGGTTTCAATTCTAATATATTATCCCAAGCTTGTGTTATTATATCTCTAATTCGATAAAAAACCTGCTTTAATAATACCAACTCTATTTCAGTAAAACTACGATTTAACTCAATATTACTACCATTGCCACCTAATAACCTATCTATAACAGCATAAGCAATATTTGGTGAAATATCTAATATAATCTGCCCTGATAATGGATGGAAATTAATAATCGAAAGAAAAGCAGGATTTGAAATTGCATTACTAAACTCACTAAAAACATATTGATCAATAGTTAATACTTCAACATTTACAGATGCTCTTAAATAACCTGATAAAAACGTTTGTAGTAATCTAGCTAACTTATCATGAATAATGCCCAATGTCCTCATCTGGTCTTTAGCTATTTTTTGTGGATTTCTAAAATCATATTTTCTTATTTTCTTTTCTTTTGCTTCTTCTTTTATTTCTTTAACATCTACTTCTCCAGAAGTTAAAGCCTTGAGTAGGGCATCTATTTCACTCTGTGAAAGAACTTCAGACAATAGTTATACCTCCCTACTGTACAATTAATTCTTTAAAATAAATATTTGTTATATCTTCAGTATTAAACAATTCTGCTAATTTTGCTGTAATTTCTTTCTGAAGCAGAACTTGTCCATCACTGCCTTCTAGCTCTTCTTCTGTTTTACTTCTAATAATCTCATTAATCTGATTATTTATTAAGAACTTCTTTGTCTCTAATACTTTTAATAATTCCTTATCCGTTACTTCTACCGTTATATCAACTTTAACAATACTGCTACTATCCTTTACATTACTATACATCTGACCTACATCAAAATAAAACTTCTCTTTTGGCTTATTAACATCTGCTTTGCTTTTAACGTATAAAAAAGAGAAAACAGCTACTAAAATTAATGAAACTGTTAATACTATAACAGCAATAATCAAAATCTTCTTACTATTCATATTTACAACCCCTTTTATTAATCTGGCTCCCATTTTGCATATGATGATTTTAAAATTACAATATCAACTCTTCTATTTTTAGCTTTATTTTCAGGAGTATCATTAGGAGCTACAGGTCTATAATAAGCATATCCAGCTGAAGAGATTCTATTACCTTCTATTCCTTTCTCTTCCATTAAAAATCTTAAGACATTAGTAGCCCTAATAGCAGATAATTCCCAATTTGACGGAAATTTTGATGTTTTTATCGGATCTGTATCTGTATGTCCTTCTATTTTTATATGTTTGGATTTAAATTCGTTTCTATTAAGTATATCCCCTATATATCTTAAAATTTCTTTTGCTTTCGGTTTTATCTCTGCTTTCCCAGAATCAAAAAAGACATTATCTAGAACTCTAATTATCAAGCCTCTTTCTTCAATTTTAGCTATTACCTTAGTCTCAAGACCCTTTTCTCTTGCATATTCTTCAATTAGAACTTTTAATTTACGAAAATCCTCGATCTCTTTTCTTTCATTTGTAGATTTATTTTGTGGTAATTTACCTGTATTTACAAAAGGTACATCCTGTATTGTTTTTCCACCTTTCAAAACACCTAATGAACCTTGAAAGGACTTCATAATAGCTTCAAATTTCTGTACATTTATTTCAGAAAAAGAAAACAATAATACAAAGAAACAAAGAAGTAAAGTAACCATATCGCCATATGTAGCCATCCATTCAGGTGCGCCTTTCTTTTCCTCGTTTTTTCTTCTCTTCATTATACTTCCCCACCTTCAGTTTCTTTTTCCATAGTTTTTCTCGTTTCAGGTGGCAGGAAAGTTTTTAATTTTTCTTCTATAATCCTAGGGTTTTCACCAGCTTGAATTGATAAAAGTCCCTCAACAATTAACTCTTTTACGAGTATTTCCTCACGACTTCTGCCTTTAAGTTTGTTAGCAATCGGAATGAATATTAAATTAGCGAATAAAGAACCATAAAAAGTTGTAATCAAAGCTACAGACATATTAGGTCCTACACTTGCAGGATCATTTAAATCTTTAAGCATATTAATAAGTCCAATTAAAGTACCTATCATACCAAATGCAGGAGCATAACTACCCATAGCTTCAAAAATACTTTGTCCCTCTCCATGTCTTTCTTCAGTAAAAGATAGTTCTGTTTCTAATATATTTCTAACAAGCTCTGGATCAGTACCATCAACTATTAGAACAATTCCTTTTTTTAAAAACATATCCTCTACATTTTCTGCTGCTTCTTCTAATGCAAGAAGTCCTTCTCTTCTAGCTATGTTAGCTAGCTTAATTATTTCATTTATAATTTCCGTTGGTGAAATATTTTTTGTCATAAATGCATTTTTTACAACTCTTAACGTTTTTAATACTTTAGACAGAGGATAACTAATAAAAGTAGCAGCTATAGTTCCTCCCAGAACTATAACTAAAGAAGGAATATCAATAAAAGTTTTTATACTACCTGATAGCGAAATTCCCCATACAATAAATACGATACCTGCTATAAAACCAATGGCAGTTGCTAAATCCAATAGTTACACCTCATTTCCTATGTTTAATAAGCTTTTGTAAATTTCTCTTTTATAATTTATAACTTTATCTATTACTTCTTCTACTGTTTCTTTTACAACAATTTTTTTACCATTAGTTAATGTTACTATTGTATCAGGTGTTGCTTCAACAAATTCAATTAAATCACTATTCAAAACAAATTCCTTTCCATTTATCCTTTTCAATATTACCATACAATCATCTCCATCTACAAGTACTATTAGGGTAGAAATCTACCCTAATAGTTACCTTTTCATATTAACTAGTTCTTGTAGCATTTCATCAGTTGTAGTTATAACCCTTGAGTTTGCTTGGAAACCTCTTTGTGTTGTAATCATTTCTGTAAACTCCATTGATAAATCAACATTTGACATTTCAAGAACTCCTGGATTTATTGAACCAAAACCACTTGAGCTAGGTTTCCCAATCTGAGGTTCTCCTGAGTTTGGTGTGCTTTCAAAAAAGTTATTACCTACCTTTTGTAAACCCATAGGATTGTCGAATTTAGCCAATACTAATTGCCCTAATGATTTCTTTTCACCATTTGTAAAACTTCCTGTAATTACTCCTGAAGCATCCACAGCAAAACCAGTTAAAGAACCAGCACTTTTACCATACTGCCCATTCTGATCTGGAACATCAAATCCTTTTACATCATTTTCATTTGCAAATTGTGTGATTTTAGAAAAGTCTACTACTAATTTGTTATCAGAACTGCTTGGACCAAAATATGTATCTGTTCCAGAAAACTGTATTTCAAAAGTTTTAGTTGCACTATTTAAAAATCCATTACTGTCAAAAGTTAACGTTTGTGTCGAACTTGTTGGTGCTGGAGAAATAGCATTGCCTGTAGCTAAATCTATTACATTAACAACATCTAAATCCCATTCGTTAGGATTGGCTGTTTTTGTAAATTTGAAATTAATCTTATATGAATTACCCAAACTATCCTTTACTATCGTATCTGTTAAAAATTCTTCATTAGCTTGCATTCTAGAATCTAAATTACCTACAAACTCAACAGTAGTAGATGCACTTGGTGGTGCTGTTTCTGAACGATTAATTTTTATAGGAGCATACTCCCCACTCTCGTTTATACCTAGTACTTTAAAACCATCAGGTGTTACTAAATAACCTTCTTTATCTAGAACGAAATTGCCTGCTCTTGTATAATAAATGTTTTCATATTTAGGATCATCAGTAACCATAAAAAATCCTTCTCCATCAATCATCAAATCAGTTGGATTATCCGTTCTTTGTGAGGCTCCTTTTGCAAAAATTGTATTAATCGAACCAATTTTTAGCCCTAAACCTATTTGCTGTGGGTTTGTACCTCCTCTGCCAGCTTGAGGAGCTCCAGCGCCTTTTACAACTTGGCTGAAAACTTCTTGAAAAGTAACTTGTCCCCTTTTGTAACCTATTGTATTTACATTCGCTATATTATTACCAATTACATCCATTTTCAATTGGTGTACTCTTAATCCAGATACACCTGAATACATCGATCTCATCATAATTAAAAACCTCCTTTGTTTTTCATTATGCCCTCTGTCAGTCAGGCATAAATAGCTTCCTGAATAGGTCCAGCTATATGATCACAGCTCCATCAATATTTGTAAACACATTCTCTTTTAACTGCTCATGAGTTACAGTTGTAATAACAGTTCTATTCTTAATACTTATTATAAAAGCTGTATTTTTAAAAAGAATTAAAGCTTCCTTGACGCCTTTACTCTCTGCTTTACTAACAGCATTTTCTATATTCTTCAAATCTTCTTTATTAAGCTTTATATTTCTTAGCTCCATTCTCTCAATTGCATGTTTTGAAAATTTCAATTGACTACTTTTTTTTTCAAGCCTTCTTAATATATCATCAAAACTGCAGTTTTGCTTTACATTTATTTCTTTTTTTATATAACCATTAGAATTAATTCTGTTTTTTATTATTATATTTTCATAAGAAACGCTCATCTATATCACTCCAGATTTGTATTACTAAAATCATGATACTTTTCATTTATATTCCTTTCATAGAATTCAAAACTGCTTTAATTTCCAATAGCTTTTCAGCGTTTTCTTTTTGAAAACCGTCAACTAAGTTTTTAATTTCCTTTTGATAACTGTTAAAATCTTTAATCTCTTCTAATATATTTTTTTGCGACTTCTGCAAGTTCTCATCTAATGTTTGTATTTTCTCTAACGTACTAAATTGAGCCATTTGGGAGATAAATTCTTTATCATCAATAGGATTTAATGGATCTTGATTTTTTAACTGTGTTACTAATAATTTTAAAAAAGAATCTTTACCTAAAGTACTATTGTTTGTATCAGCTTTAGAAGACTTTGAATTATCATTTGTAATACTATAAAATTTCTGATTGTTAACCTCATTAATACTCATTAAATTATCACCTCTATGCTTTTAAATCAATACTACTATCTATGAGACTATTTAATATTTCATTACTATATAAGAATTCTTCCTCAACATCCTGATTTATCAATTGACTTCCCTTTTGATTCATGAAATAATTTCTGTTATAACCAGATTGTGAATTGTAATTATCAAAATTTGCACTTTGTCCAACATCTATACTAAATTCATAAATCTCTAATCCCTGTTCTTTTAGATTGTCTTTTAAAACATCTAAATTTGCTTCTATTACTTGTTTTACCTGATAATTTTCCACAATAATTCGAGCTAAAACTAAATTTTCTTTAGTTGTAATCTTTAAAAATAAATTTCCTAAAACTTCTGGTTTTAACTTAATTCTTATTTCTGGATTTGTTTTTTCATTATTTAAACTCAGTTTTTCAATAATCTGTTTCATCAACATATTCTTGTCTATGTTCTGTAATAAAGTTTTTTCATTAGTTAAATTACTCTCATAGTTATTTAAAATATTTTCTTTAACAACGTTAAACTTTTCAATTAAATTGTTTGTTTGGTTATTTACTGTTAAAATTCTTTCATTTTTACTGCCTAAAAGATTATTTTCTTTTATTTCATCTTCTATTAAATCTACATTTTTTGTAAGCAACTTGTAATGCTCATTTTTTATATTACCAACTAATCTTATTTCTCTACTTTCTTTGTTTTCGCTATTTTTTTTGTATGCATTAAGCTTCTTTATATTATTTCCCTTGCTTATAACTCCTTTAATAAACTTAAAATTCTCACTTTGTTCATTTTTACTCAATAAGTCATCTACTAAATAATTTAATTTGCTTAAAAACTTACTAAGCTCCTGATTCATTTTTATCTCTTTATTTTCTTCATATGTTTGTATTAGAGTTATTACTTGATTTGTTAATCTAATAATATTTTTTTCTAACTTTAGATTTAAAACATTCTGTTCCTTAATACTCTCAAGCTGAATCAATAAACTTTTAAAATCGTTATTTAATTTAGAACTTTCTTGATTTGATAAAATTCTGCTAATATCAGCTATTATCTCTTCAATACTTTCTAACATTAAATTCATATTGATTCTTTCATCAACAAGTTCAATATTTTCTTTTTCATCATCAGAGATAACTTTACTTTTTTGTATTTCTTCACAATTAGTAGCTTTTCTTTGCAAATTAACCTTTTCTTTTTTTTGTTCCTTATTTTTACTGTAATTTCTAATCGAAATAACTTGTCTATCTTTAACTTCTTTAATCTCATTATTATTTAACTTATCACTTAATACATTTTCAAAATAACTATTCTTTGGCTTCTCTTTTAAATTACACTTTGTATCTACTTTAAAATTATCATTAATAAAAGTCATTTCAGCAATATTATTCACAAGCTCACCTCCTTTCATCATTGTAAAGCTAACTTCCTAGTAATCTCTGCTGCCTTTCTATCATTTAAATTTTTTAGCACTTCTGACACTGTCGTTTTTTTCAACCTTCTTAATATATCTATAGCTAATTTTGAATCAGAAACAGTATAGTAACTTATAGAGTCTATTTTAAGTGCTGTTAATTCTTTATCATTTACAATTAATTTTTCAATAATATTAGCGACATCTTTAGCATCCATTTTTTCGTAAATCAAAACTAAATTATTTAATTTTTCTTCATACTCTTTTATGTAATCAATAATTTGGCTTAATTTGATTGTAATATTTTCTTTTGACCCTGTCAGTAGTTCTTCATGTCTAATATTATAAAACAGCTCTTCAACAAAATCTTTATCTCCCGAATATTTAAGAATATCTGCTGCTTTTTCTAAAGATAAATTAATATATATTTTAGCTAAATCGCTAATTGAATATTTTTCTGTATTTCCTAAAATCTTGTAAGCTTCATATGAATTCTTTCCTTCATAAATTTTTGCTAGATTCTTAAACTCTTCATATTTCATCTCTTTTTCTAGTAAATAAGATTTTAATATATACATTTTATCTTTATCAATTGATGACAACTTAGATAATATTAATTTTCTTTCATCATCCCCTAAATAATATAGTATCTCTACTACTTTCTTATCATCCATATTATTAATTATATAAGCGACTTTATCTTGTTCATCTGTACTACTATTAATTTTCTCCTTAATTTCTTTTAAAGCTAAATAACTATCCATTTTCTGAAGTCTTTCTGCTTCTTTTTTTATATTATCTTGCTCTTCTTTTTGTATTTCATCATACAATGAAAAAAGTAAATCTTTTCTTAATTCCATATCCCTAATCAATTTAATTATATCTACTGTTTTACTTGGATATTTACTATTCATCAATTTTACAATCTCGTTGTAAAGTTTATTATCATCTTTTTTTATAATATACAATTTATCTGCTGCACTATTTATATCAATCTTATTAAAATACTCGATAAGAAACATTTTTTTAGCTTCAATTTCTTCTTCCGTCGGATAGCTACTGAAATATTCTCCTACAAAACCAGGAGCATCTTTTAACTGATTATTAACTAATGTTCTAAAGGAATCAACTTTATAATAGATTGTTGCAAAAACCCCAATTGGTATAGTCAATATTAAAAATATAACAATAACAATTGTAATAATTTTATTACCACTGTTTTTTTCTTTTGTCATAATAAACCCCCGTTAATTTTTACTGTTTCTGAAGTTTACAATTTCATCTATTAAGTTATCTTCTTCTTTTTTTATTTCATAAGTAAACTCATTGTAATGCTTTTCCTTGATCTTTTCCATTATCTTTTTTTCTTTTAAAGCTTCTAAAAAAACTTTTTTCTTGCTGTCCATTATATCCCTAGCATTATCAACCCTGATTTCTTGCTTTTCTATTTCCTTATTAATATAGTTCATTATCGTATTGTAGTTTTTTAAATCAAATATAGTTATATTTTTCATGTTTCTATTTCTCATAGCTAATTCTTTCTTTTGGTAATTAATTAATTTTTTAAGTTTATTTTCTTCTATATTTAAATTCTCTTTTGCTTTGTTATAATCGGCTAATTTTAAGCTTTCCATAGTCTCCTTGTACTCTAAAATCTTCTGAAATTTAAACTTAAATCTACTTTGCACCCAAACCACATCCTATATCTCTGATACGATATCTTTCATCATTTCTAATGTTTCTTCTAATGTATATTTGCCCATTATATTTTGTTTTAGAAAACCATTAATCTTTTCTATGACATTAATAGCAATGTCAATTTTTTTATTTGTACCTTGTTTATAAGCACCAATATTTATTAAATCCTCCGCTTCCTTATAAGTTGATATTATATCCTTTATTTTATTAGCAAGGTCTATATGTTCTTGGTCGCATATATTAGGCATCACTCTGCTAATACTTGCTAACACATCGATTGCAGGATAGTGATTTTGATTTGCTAATTTTCTTGATAAAACTATATGTCCATCCAATATTCCTCTTACAGTATCAGTTATTGGTTCATTTAAGTCATCTCCATCAACTAAAACCGTGTATAAAGCCGTAATTGTTCCTTTATCTGATGTCCCTGCTCTTTCTAAAAGTTTAGGTAGTAATGCAAAAACTGATGGTGTATACCCTCTTGTAACTGGTGGTTCGCCAACAGCTAGACCAACTTCTCTCTGTGCCATTGCAAATCTAGTTAGCGAATCCATTAAAAGCATTACATTTTTACCTTGATCTCTAAAATATTCAGCTATTGCTGTCGCTAGAAAAGCTCCTTTCATCCTAACAAGAGCAGGTTTATCAGATGTAGCAACTACAACAACAGATTTTTTTAATCCTTCTTCTTTTAAATCATTTTCTATAAATTCCCTTACTTCTCTACCTCTTTCACCTATAAGTGCAATTACATTAACATCCGCTTTTACATTTCTTGCAATCATTCCCAATGTAGTACTTTTACCAACCCCACTTCCTGCAAAAATGCCTATTCTTTGCCCTTTCCCGCAAGTTAATAATCCATCTATCGCTTTTATCCCTAATGGTAAAATTTCTCTTATTTTCTTTCTTTGCAGAGGATTTGGCGGACTATTCATAACTGAATAGGCTCTACAATTGCTTATCGGTCCTTTACCATCAATCGGTTCACCTAATCCATCTAAAACCCGTCCAATCAACTCTTCACTAACATTAACTTTTAAAGAATTTCCTGTTGATACAACAGTACTACCTGGCCCTATTCCCTCCATATCTCCTAAAGGCATTAATAGAACCTTGTCTTCCTTAAAACCAACCACTTCAGCTGGTAAAGCAAGTTTACTGCTAAAAGGATATATATAACATAGTTCTCCTATACTAGCTTGTGGACCATTTGATTCAATTGTAAGACCGATAACTTTAGTTACTTTCCCATAGTACTTAATTAATTTAACATTATTAACTGCATCTACGTACTTTTTTATATCTATTACTTCCATACATATCACTCACTATTTAAAATATCTTTTAAAGTTTTTTTCATTGCTTCAATTTGAGTTTTTATACTAACATCTACACAACCTCTTTCAGTCTCTATAACACAGCCACCTTTTTCTAAACTATTATCAATTTTCACTTCAATATCTTCGACCAAGCTTGCTTCTGCCAATAACCTTTCTTTAGCAAGCTCAACAATATCATAGTCATCTTTAGAAATCCTAATAATAACTTTATCGCTAACTAATAAACTTTCTAAACCTTTTAATATAATTGATATAATAACCTCTTTATCATCATCCAATTTCTGGTTAATTATTTTTTCGCTTATGTTAATTACTAGTTCTATGATATCTTTTTCTAATTGCTTCAAACATAAAGCCTTTTCTTGTAGGTATTCTCTTTTTACACTATTTGCTTCTTTGATGATTTTTTCAGCTTCTATACAACCCTCTTCATAACCTTTTTTATATCCCTCTTCATACCCCTTTTGTTTTGATTCTTCAATTATCAGCCGAGATTTTTGATACATTCTTTCCATTATAATATCTGCATTTTCTCTTGCTTCATTAAGAATTGTTTCTGCTTCTATTTTAGCTTTATTTATAATTTCATCATGTTTTTCCCAAGCATCTTTTATAATTTTTTCAATATTATCTTTACTATCAGTTTTTACGTTATCATTTGTAATAGATGTTTCTACAATCACTTGATACGATTTAATAACATTAGACAACTATCTCGTCCCCTCCTCTTGGAGTAACTATTTCGCCTTCTTCTTCAAGTTTTCTTATAACATTAACAATATTCTGTTGAGCTTCTTCTATATCTTTTAGTCGAACAGGACCCATAAATTCCATATCTTCTTTTATCATTTCTGCTAAACGTTTAGACATATTTGCAAAAATAACCTGTTTAACTTCTTCACTCGCAGATTTAAGAGCAATTGCCCATTGATTATTATCAATTTCTCTAATAATCCTTTGTATCGATCTACTATCTAAAGTTACAATATCTTCAAATACAAACATTCTTCTTCTTATCTCTTCACTTAATTCAGCATCTTGTGTTTCTAACTCTTCCATGATATGTTTCTCAGTTCCACGATCAACAGTATTAAGTATAGATACTATTGTTTCAATTCCACCTACACTTGTATAGTCTTGAGTAACTAGGTTTGAGAATTTATTTTCTAACACTCTTTCTATTTCCTTAATTATGTCAGGTGATGTTCTATCCATTATTGCAATTCTTTTTGCTACTTCAGCTTGTTTATCTTGAGGTAAATTTGACAAAATTTGTCCTGCTTGACTAGGTTTAAGATATGACAATATCAAAGCTATAGTCTGAGGATGCTCATTCTGTATATAATTTAGTAATTGATTAGGATCTGCCTTTCTAATAAACTCAAAGGGTCTTACTTGTAATGAAGCCGTTAATTTATTAATTATATCAATTGCTTTTTGGGAACCTAAAGCTCTTTCTAGAACATCCTTAGCATAATTGATTCCACCTTCAGATATATACTCTTGAGCTAAACATAATTGATAAAAATCCTCTAACACTTTTTCCTTTTCCTCAGGAGAAACCATTCTAATATTTGCAATTTCTAAAGTAAGTTCTTCAATTTCTTCATCGTTTAGATGTTTGAATATTTCAGCTGATTTTTGTGGTCCTAAAGTTATCAATAATATTGCAGCTTTCTCTTTTCCAGTAAGTTGCTGTAATTTAGACATGGTTCTCCCTCCTTAATCCTCATTTAACCAAGTTCTTAATAATTGTGCAACAGCTTCAGGTTTTTTATCAATAAACTTCTCAATTTGGCTCTTAATTTCTGATTTCCCATTATTATCTAAATCTATCTCTTCAATCTGTTCAAACTGTGTTGATTTCTGTTCTAACACCTCATTGATATCATATTTTTCATTTCTGCGTCTGTAGTAAATAGTCCCAAATAACCCAGCTAATGCAATAAAAATCATTGATAATATCAAAATTAAATTATTATTTTTATTATTCGCTTCATTAGTAACATAATCAGTATTATCTAATAGTGACTTATTAAACTTTGCCGTATTTACCTGTACTTGTTTTGTATCTAACCCAGTAGCCGCATATATTAGTTTAACAATTTCCTTCTTTTCTTCAGCTGAAAGTTCTCCATCTGCTATAGCATCTTCATTAATCAAAATTGCAACAGTTATAGATTCAATATTGCCAGGTGATTTTTCAATCTGCTTGTTTATTTCATTCAACTCATAATTAATTATCTTACTTGCTTTATAAAACTTGGAATTGTCCTTATCTGACTGTACATAATCAACAACATTATCAGAATTCGAATCAACTCCAGGCACTCCTCCATCTAGTCCATTAACCATATTCTCTTCTAATTGCTCCATACTACGTATCAGACCTTCGTCACTACCCTCTATCGGTGGTTGAAATTGTACAATTCTTGTAACTTCACTATCGAAATTCATCTTTACACTTGATCTTACATCAACATTTCCATATCCAAACATAGTTTCTAAAAACCTTTTTATACTATTATCAATTCTTCTTTGTATGCTCCATTGTACGTCTAGTTGCTTACTATAACTATATTTTTCAATACTTTCATCTGTAGTAAGCAACTCACCTGTATCATCAATAATCGAAACATTTTCTAACTTTATTTCTTTAACAGCTCCAGCTACTAAATTTCTTATAGCAAGTACTTTTTCTTGTGATAAATGTTGGTTTCTAGATAGTTTAATAAAAACTGAAGCTGTAGCTTCCTCACTTTGTTTTAATACAAAACTACTTTCTTCTGGTATATCTAAATATACCTTAGCACCTTCTATACCATCTATTTCTGCTATAGTGCTTGCAAGTTCACTTTCTAAAGCATATTCTAATCTCTGCCTTTTTTCGTAATCTGTCATAGTCCAACTACTATCATTCAATGCATCTAAAAAGCTATAACCATCTTTAGGCAGTCCCTCAGTTGCTAACTGAATTTTTACCTTATTTTTATATCCTTTTGGCACTAAAATTGTTGTACCTTCATCTGCATTTTTCCATTGTATGCCCATTTCATCCAACTTATCCGTTATAAGTCCAGCATCTTTTAAGCTCAAGTTTTTGTAAAGGATTTCATATTCTGTACGTGTAAAATAGTATGTAATCAGACTAACGCTAATTATAACTAAAAAAGTACTAACTGTTAACTTGATTTTTTTCGATTTATCCAGTCCGCTCCAAAACTCATTAAGCTGTTTTCTAATTTTATTTATTGTTTCAGACACTTAATCACCTCATTTCCTGCTACGACTAAATATTAAATTTGCATCCTCATTATCTCCTTATATGCATCTATAACCTTATTTCTAATACTCAACGTAAGTTGTAAAGCTATGTTTGCTTTTTCACTAGCTATCATTACCTCATGAATATTATCTACTTGTCCTGTCGCTAACAATCTATTATAACGATCAGCATCTTTTTGTAAACTATTTACTTTGTCTAATGCTTCCTTAAAAAAATCTCCAAAAGAATCTTTTTTATTCTCACTTATAGTAGTACTCTTACTTACATAACTTAAATTTTTCATTTTACTTATATTGTTTATCTCCATATACTATCCTCCTTATCTACCTATTTCTAGAGCTTTCATTGCCATAGTTTTAGATGAATTAATTGCTGTTATATTTGCTTCATAAGCTCTAGAAGCAGCTATCATATCTACCATCTCTTTAACCACTTCTACATTCGGCATTAAAACATATCCATCTTTATCTGCATCTGGATGACCTGGTTCATATACTTTTTTAAATGGACTTTTATCTTCTATTATTGCACTAATCTTTACACCTTGCTTATTTAAGCTCTTACGTGAATACTCAGACAAATAATATGAAAAAGGTTTATTATTATTTTTTTCTTTAAACACTACCATTTTTCTTCTATAGGGAAGTCCACTGCTTGTCCTAGTTGTGTTTGCATTAGCTATGTTTTTAGAAATAATATCCATCCTTATTCTTTCTGCACTCATTCCTGAAGCACTAATATTTATAGCATTAAAAACTCCCATTATTATCTCCTCCCCTCATTAATAACTGACTTAATTCTACTGAATTCTGATGCTGTCTGTCGAATTAAAGCATTATACATAATCGTATTCTTTGCTAAATTTGCCATTTCAGTATCAATATTTACATTATTTCCATCTAATCTGGTAGAAGTATTCATTTGTTCAATAACCCTTGGCTCTAAGTTATTATGCTGTGATTTAATGTGCAATCTATTAGTAACTTTCAGTTTTATTGCTCTGTTTTCTAGACTTTCATTTAATATATCTTCAAACTCAACTGTAATTCTTTTGTACCCAGGTGTATCTACATTAGCTATATTATTTGAAATAGCTTCATGTCTTAACCAAGTCCCATTAAGTGCAAATTTTAGAAAATTAACTGTTGAAAATATTCCATTTAACATAAACTCACCTCTTAAATCAAATATCTTTAATTTATTCGATATAAATTTACAAAATCCTTCATATTTTTATTTTTTGTACTATACAATATTAATTTTCTTCTTTAATTTGCTTATATCCTTCTTCTATTTTATATTTTTTTACAATTTTCTTTAAATGGTCAATAAGTCCTAATAGGTTAAAAAAAGGTACGACATAACTGTCATACCTTTCTTTTTCTAACTTCTCACTTTTTTTAGTTCATCTATTAATTTGTCATTTAAAATCTTTATATATGTTCCTTTCATTCCAAGAGACCTGGATTCAATTACTCCAGCACTTTCGAATTTTCTAAGCGCATTAACAATTACAGACCTTGTAATACCAACTCTATCAGCAATTTTACTAGCAACAAGTAAACCTTCATCTCCATCTAGTTCATTAAAAATATGCTCTACTGCTTCTAATTCAGAATATGATAAAGTACCTATTGCCATTTGAACTATTGCTTTTTTACGAGCCTCTTCCTCTATTTCTTCATTTTTAGCTCTTAAGATTTCCATTCCAACTATTGTTGCGCTATATTCAGCTAAAACTAAATCCTCTTCAGTAAATTCTCTACCAAACCTCGCAAGAACTAAAGTTCCTAGTCTAACTCCACCACTTATTATTGGCACAACTGTACTCAATTTGTTAGGGTAGTCACATTTAGACACTTGATCAAACACGCATTCTTCAACTTCCTTCGTATTTGCTTTAGTTTCATTAATCCTCAATAATTCATCATTATATTCTTTAGGAAATCTTCTCTCTTCAACTACTTCACTCTGTATAATATTACATTCAAAGCCTAAAGATAAAGCAAACCCTAATACTCTTCCCTTCTTACTAGCTATATAAACATTAGCCTCCAAAATTTCACTTAAAGTTGTGCTTAATTCTGAAAAAGAAACAGGTCTACTACCTGAATTTTGCAGAATTTTATTAAGTCTCCTTGTCTTCTGTAGTAAACTTTCACCCATATTAATCCTCCTTCATCAGATTATGTATTTTGACATATCTTTTTCTTTTATAATATCACTTAATTTCTCTCTAACATAATTTACATCAATTACTATCTCTTTTTCTTCAATATCTGGTGCTTCAAAAGATATATCTTCATGTAATTTTTCTAATATAGTGTGCAGTCTTCTGGCTCCTATATTTTCTGATTGTTCATTAATAAGATATGCAATTCTTGCTATTTCATTAATAGCTTCTTCAGTGTACGTTACTTTTATACCTTCTGTCTCTAACAATAATTGATATTGTTTAATAAGTGCATTTTGTGGCTTTGTTAATATTTCTTTAAAATTATCCTGAGTAAGATTCTCCAATTCTACTCGAATAGGAAATCTACCTTGTATTTCTGGTATTAAATCTGTAACTTTTGAAATATGAAAAGCTCCAGCTGCTATAAAAAGAATATGATCAGTTTTAACAGGACCGTATTTTGTCATAACAGTACTACCCTCAATAATTGGTAGAATGTCTCTTTGCACTCCTTCTCTTGATATGTCGGGACCAGAGCCATAATTCCTTCCAGCGATTTTGTCTATTTCATCAATAAAGATTATTCCATTTTCTTCAGCTCTTTTAATCCCTTCATTAATAACTTCATCCATATCTATAAGTTTCTGAGCCTCTTGAGAAGTTAATATTTTCTTCGCTTCTTTAATAGGAACTTTTCTTTTTTTAGTCATTTTTGGAATTATTCCACCTAATAAATCATTCACATTAATATTTAATTCCTCAATACCAATTCCACTAAACATTTCTATAGTAGAATTTTTACTTTCTTCAATCTCTATTTCAATAACTTTATTATCTAACTCATTACCAATAAGTTTTTTTCTAATTTCTTTCCTTCGTTTCTGAATTTCTTCATTTTCAATAGAATTATCGGTATTATATTGCTCATTTTTACTAGTACCAAAGAAAACATTTAGTGGATTTATAAAATCTTCTGTTTTTTTAGGTAGTGGAACTAAAATCTCAGCAATTCTATCTAAAGCAATATTACGCGCTTTATTATATACCATTTTAATTTTCTCTGATTTAACCATTCGAATAGATGTTTGCACTAAATCTCTCACCATTGATTCTACATCTCTACCTACATAACCTACTTCAGTAAATTTTGTTGCTTCTACTTTTACAAAAGGTGCATTCACTAATTTAGCTAATCTTCTCGCAATCTCAGTTTTTCCTACACCTGTTGGCCCTATCATCAATATATTTTTGGGTTTAACTTCCTCTTTAAACTCCTCATCTAGCAAACTTCTTCTATATCTATTTCTTAAGGCAATTGCAACAGATTTTTTTGCTTTCTGTTGGCCTATAATATATTTATCCAATTCTTTAACTATTTGTTTTGGAGTTAATTCATTCATAAAAAACACTCCTTTAAATCACTTCTACAGAAATATTACTATTAGTATACACACATATGGATGAAGCTATCAAGAGCGACTCTTTTACTATTTCTTCAATTGAAAGATTGGAATGTTTTAGCAAAGCTTTACCAGCCGCAAATGCATAACTACCACCTGAACCTATAGCAACTATACCATCTTCAGGCTCAATAACCTCACCATTGCCTGATATTACTAATAAAATATCTTTATTCCCTGCTATTAACATAGCTTCAAGTTTTCTTAAAATCTTATCATTTCTCCAATCCATTGCTAACTCTACAGCTGCTCTTTTTAGGTTGCCACTAAATTGTTCTAGCTTTTCTTCTAGTTTTTCAGATAAAGTCATTGCATCAGCTACAGAACCCGCGAATCCAACCACTACGGTATTATTATATAATTTTCTCACTTTTTTAGCTGTATGTTTCATAATAGTTTTATCTCCAAAAGTAACTTGGCCATCTCCAGCTATCGCAACCTTATTACCTTTCTTTACAGCAATAATTGTAGTTCCCCTAAACACAATTTCACCCCTATCCGCAACAATCAATACTATCATATTTTAACACATCAATCAACTAATATTTTATTCTCTTTGATAAATTTTTGTAAAACTTTTAAACTTCGTTCAGATTTCAACCTATTTCTTTCTTTTTTATTTTTTACTCTATGTTCTAATTCAGGCATTATTCCAAAATTTATATGCATAGGCTGAAAATCACTTATACTTCCATCAGCAATATAATTACTCAAAGAACCAAGTGCTGTTTCTTTTGGAAATATTATTGGCTCTTTATCTAATAATATCCTAGACATATTTATACCTGCCACTAATCCAGAAGCAGCTGACTCAACATATCCTTCAACACCTGTTATTTGGCCTGCAAACATTATATTCTTATATTCTTTTAATTGATAAGTTGGTTTCAAAACCTTTGGTGAATCAATATAAGTGTTACGATGCATCACGCCATATCTAACAAATTCCGCATTTTCTAAAGCAGGAATTAAACTGAATACTCTTTTTTGTTCACCCCATTTTAAATTAGTCTGAAAACCAACTATATTATATAAAGTTCCTTCTTTATTGTCTTGCCTTAACTGAACGACCGCATAATATTTTTCTTTTGTAATCGGGTTTTCTAAACCAACAGGCTTTAATGGACCATACAATAAAGTTTCTTTACCTCTTTTCGCCATCGTTTCTATTGGCATACAAGCCTCAAAAACAATCTGTTTTTCAAAATTTTTCAACGGATGTACTTCTGCTTTAATAAGTTCTTCATAAAAACGTTCATATTCTTCTTTATTCATAGGACAGTTTATATAATCAGCTTCTCCTTTATTGTACCTTGAACCTTTAAATGCTCTTTTCATATTAATTGATTCATAAGTTACAATTGGAGCCGCTGCATCATAAAAATATAAGTATTCAGCTTTAGTTAATTTAGAGATATTATCTGTTAAATCTTTAGATGTTAATGGTCCCGTAGCTATAATTACAAAACTATCAGTTGGTATTTCAGTTATTTCCTTTCTTATAAGTTCTATATTAGGATGATTACAAATCTTATTAGTTATCTCTTCTGAAAATCTTTCTCTATCAACTGCAAGAGCTCCTCCTGCAGGTACTTTATTATTATCAGCAGCTTCAATAATTAAGGAATTTAACATTCGCATTTCAGCTTTAAGTAATCCTACCGCATTCTCTAAACTATCTGATTTTAGCGAATTACTACACACTAACTCAGCTAATTTATCCGTATGATGTGCTTCTGTATTTTTAGCAGGTCTCATTTCAAATAGTTTAACTTTAATTCCTCTATTAGCTAACTGCCAACTTGCTTCACATCCTGCTAATCCTCCACCAATAACTATTACTTCATTTTTCATAATATCACCCTTTACTTTTCATTTGTTTCTTTTTTATACTTACATCCCTTATTAGAACATTTTATATAAGTACCTTTTTTATTTTTTTTCTTTACTAATATTCCTCCACACTCGGGACATTTGTCTCCAGTTGGCATATCCCATGAAACAAATGAGCATTCAGGATAGTTACTACATCCATAAAATTTCCTGCCTCTTTTAGTGTGTCTTTCTATCAATTCGCCCCCACATTCTGGACATTTTACACCTAACTCCTTCACAATCGGTTTCGTATTTTTACATTCTGGATATCCGGGACAAGCCAAGAATTTTCCGAATCTTCCATGTTTAATCACCATAAATCTCCCGCATTTTTCACATTTTATATCAGTAATCTCATTCTGAATTTCTATCTTATTCATCTCATTTTCTGCTTTTTCAAGACTTATTTTAAATTCTTTATAGAATTCGTTTATTACATCTTTCCAATTTAATAAACCTTCTTCAATTTTATCCAACTTATTTTCCATATCTGCAGTAAACTCTTCGTTAATGATATCTGTAAAATATTCTCGAAGTAACTCTGTTACTAAAATACCCAAATCTGTTGGTTTAAAATATTTATTTTCCAAAACTACATAACCTCTACTCAAAATAGTACTAATTGTAGGTGCATATGTACTAGGTCTACCTATTCCTAACTCTTCTAAAGTTCTAACCAAAGTAGATTCAGTATATCTTGCTGGCGGCTGTGTAAAATGTTGTTCAGACTGTATGTCTTTAATACTTACAGTTTCACCTTCATTAAGATTCGGGATTTCTATTTCTTTTTCTTGTTTATCATCTTTAAGTATTTTTAAATAACCATCAAATACGATTTTAGAACCAGAAGCTCTAAAAATATAATTTCCAGCACTGATCTTAACTGATAAAGTTTCATATAATGCAGGACTCATTTGACTTGCAATAAACCTTTCCCAAATAAGTTTATACAATTTATACTGATCAGCGCTTAAAGAATCTTTTATTTTTTCTGGTATTCTATTTACTAAAGTGGGTCTGATCGCTTCATGGGCATCTTGAATATCATTTCTCCTTTTTGACTTAAATCTTCTAAATCCTGTCGTATATTTTTCTCCATAAACTTCTGTTATAAAATCTTTAGCTTTTTTTAAAGCTTCATCAGATATTCTTACTGAATCAGTTCTTATGTAAGTAATAAGACCAACGGTTCCTTCTCCTTTAACATCAATACCTTCATATAATTGTTGAGCTATCATCATTGTCTTTTTGGTTGAAAAACCTAAACGTCTAGATGCCTCCTGTTGCAAAGTACTTGTAGTAAAAGGAGGGTTAGGATTACGTTTTCTATTCCCTCTTTTAATTTCATCAATAGTAAAAGTACTTGTTTTAATTTCTTTAATAATAGTTTCAACATCATCTTTACTTTTTAATTCTAACTTCTTTTCTTTCCCTTTTTCTCTAACACCATAAAAATTCGCTTTGAATATTTGACTATTTTTTTCGAGAAAAAGATCTATAGTCCAATATTCGGTAGGTTTGAAATTTTCGATTTCTTTCTCTCTATCACAAATAAGTTTTGTTGCAACAGACTGTACCCTACCAGCACTCAACCCTCTTTTTACTTTTCTCCATAAAAGAGGACTAATTTTATATCCAACAAGTCTATCTAATATCCTTCTAGCCTGTTGTGCATCTACCAAATTTTGATTGATTTGTCGAGGTTTTTTAATTGCAGTTTTAATAGCGTTTTTAGTAATTTCATTAAATTCTATTCTAACTTTATCATCTTTTGAAAGACCTAATATATGTGATAAATGCCAGGAAATTGCTTCTCCTTCTCTATCAGGGTCCGTTGCTAAATAAATCTTATCAGCTCTTTTTGCTTCTTTTTTTATCTCATTTATTACAGGACCTTTACCTCTTATTGTTATATATTCAGGTTCAAAATTTTCTTCTATTTTAATACCCAATTTACTTTTGGGTAAATCTCTAACATGTCCTACAGATGCTTTTACTTTATAATTACTACCTAAAAACTTCCCTATAGTTTTGGCCTTTGCAGGAGACTCTACTATAACAAGGAATTTTGCCAAGTCATACACCTCCAACTTTCATAATGTTTGTTATTATATCAAAAACTATATATTAAGTCTACTTTTAAAGATTAGTTAATTGAAAAATCTTCCTAGGTAACTGTTTTACAATTCCCTTTAATTCCAAAATTGTTAATATACTATTTACTTTTATTATATCCAATCCAGTTTGGTAAGATATTTCATCACAATGTTTAGGATATTCTTTTATACACTCAACTATTTTAATTTCATCTTTTCCTAAATTTAAACAAGAAATTTCTTTAACTCTTTTTGCCTTAACTCTATCTTTAAGCAAAGTAATCTCTTCAATAATATCGTCAACATCTGTAACAAGTTTCGCACCATCTTTTATAAGTAAGTTTGTGCCTTTACTATAGATACTATTAATATTCCCTGGTATTGCAAAAACTTCTCTCCCTTGTTCTAAAGCTATTTGTGCTGTGATTAAAGAACCGCTTTTTTCACTAGCTTCAACAACTAAAACACCTAAAGAAAGTCCACTGATTATTCTGTTTCTCATAGGAAAATTATATGGTAATGGTTGGACTCCTAAAGGATATTCAGTAATAATTGCTCCATTATTTTGTATTTTTTCAAACAACGTTTTATTAGCCTTAGGATATACTGAATCTATTCCATTTCCTAAAACAGCAATAGTCCTCCCTTTAGTTATAAGTGCTCCTTCATGAGCTTTAGTATCTATTCCACGAGCTAAACCACTTACTATAGTAATTCCTAACCCAGCTAGTTCTTTTGCAAACTTTTCTGCAACCCATTTCCCATACGCAGTAGCTTTTCTAGCCCCAACTATAGCTATAGAGATTTCATCCTTAATCTCTAAACTACCTTTAATGTAAATTACTTTTGGTGGATTATAAATGTTCTTTAAATGTCTAGGATAATTAACATCAAAAATTGTTATTATTTTTGCTCCGCTTTTTTCAACTTTAGATCTATAATCTTCATAATAATGTTTATCTTTATATTTAACTAGAATAGCTTTTGAATACTCACTCAAAAAACTTATTTTATTAATAACATCTGCTGAAGCTTCCCATAATAAATGAAAATCACCAAAATACTCTTCAAGTTTTTCAATTGTATTACTATTCATATTAATACTATTTAACCAAATTAAAATATCTCTACTATTCATAGTATTACCTACTTTCACATTCTATTATCGATTAACGCCAAAACTTTCTATCTAAACTCCTGTATTGAATAGCTTCAGCTAAATGTTGTACTTCTATTAACTCTTTTTTATCTAAATCAGCAATTGTCCTAGCTAGCTTTAAAATTTTATTATAAGCTCTAGCACTTAAACCCAAATTATCAAATGCTTCTTCCATCAATTTAACACATTCATTATCTAATTTACAGTATTTATTTATATCTTTTGATGTTAATTGTGCGTTACAAAATATTTTTTCTTTAGAATATCTATCAGTCTGGATTTTTCTAGCTTCATTTACTCTTTTTCTAATGCTTTCTGAAGTTTCCGATGTAACATTACTACCCAATTCTTTATAAGCTACAGGTGTAACTTCAATATGTATATCAATTCTATCTAATAATGGTCCACTAATTCTACCCAAGTATCTATTTATTTCTCTCTCACTACAAGTGCATTCATGTGTTGGATCACCATAATAGCCACACGGACAAGGATTCATACTTGCTACAAGCATAAATTTAGCTGGATATGTAAGAGAAGCATTAACTCTTGAAATTGTTACATGACCATCTTCCATTGGTTGCCTGAGAACTTCTAAAACACTTTTTTGAAACTCAGGTAATTCATCTAAAAAAAGTACTCCATAATGTGCTAATGATACTTCTCCAGGTTTGGGTATTCTACCTCCCCCTACTAAAGATGCACTAGATATTGTATGATGAGGTGCTCTAAAAGGTCGTCTTGTAATTAAAGAATTATCTTTTAATAAACCTGCTACACTATATATTTTAGTAATTTCCAATGATTCATCAAATGTTAATTCAGGTAATATAGAAGGTAATCTTCTTGCAATCATCGTCTTGCCAGAACCAGGTGGACCTATAATCAAAATGTTATGTCCTCCAGCTGCAGCAACTTCCATTGCTCTTTTTAATGATTCTTGTCCCTTAATATCACTAAAATCATCATATAATTCATTACCATTTCTAAATAGGTTTGATATATCTATTTCCGAAGGCTTTATGGTTATTTCATCATTTAAATACATTACAAGCTCATATAGATTTTTTACTGGTATCACATCTATATTTTCTACTATACTACACTCATCTTTATTTTCGTAAGGCACTATAATTTTTTCAATACCTTTATCTCTAAGCGATATTACTAGAGGAAGACCACCATCTATCTTATTTATATTCCCATCTAAAGATAATTCACCTATAAAAGATACTTTACTTAAATCTCTATTTTTTATAGTTCCAGTTGCTAATAATATTCCTACAGCAATTGATAAATCAAGTTGTGAACCTTCTTTCTTAAGACTAGCAGGTGCAAGATTAATAGTAATCCTATTTAAAGGAAATTCAAAGCCAGAATTTTTTATTGCAGTTCTTACCCTTTCTTTCGACTCCCTTATAGAGGTATCTGGAAGACCTACAATATTAAAAGTTGGCTACTATACCCTATAGCCCTACACTTTATTATTATAATTTGATATATATCAGCAAACCCCTTTAAATTTACTGAAATTTTTGAATAAATTTTCCTACCTATTTATATATATTTATTTTATAGGCTTTGGCAATTTAGTTATGAACTTTGCATAACCTTTTTCATATTTGATTAAGTTTAAGCTATGAAATCTTTTAAGATTTAGTAAATCCTCAACTGTATAAGGATATAGTTCATCTTTGAGTTCTTTATAATTGTCTTTATCACAACCACTAATCAACATGTATGAACTATTAGCTGATTTTAATTCATCCCTTATAATCGGTATTTGCCCTAGATAGTGGCATGATATAATCATTTTTGCAGTAAACTTAGCCATTTGGCTTAATTTATCAGTAATAAATCTTTGAGTGTTTTCTACTTGGTAAAGCTCATCAACAAATATATTAACTTTTACATGTTTGCTCCTGTCTTTTATTTTCATTTTTCTAATTTGCAGAGCTAACCATATTTTAGTTATCCAATATGTGCAAACTATATCCCTTTCCTCTTTTGTAAAAAATGCACTTTCTGGCATTTGAATTCTTATTAATTGAGGCTTTTGTATCTCATTTACTAGATTTATATTATCATCACAGTTTTTCTTTAATGACATTTCTAAAAATGTATTACGTTTAAGTTTGTTTAGTCTATCAATTATTCCAGTTATTAAATTAAGTCTAGTTCCAACAATATACCCTTCTTTGTCTACTTCATCTAATTCTTTTAAATTTAGTATATATTCATGTAAGTTATTTAGTTGTTCAGTTGGAATTTTATCAATATACTCATGCCTTATTCTGTGATTTTGCAAAACGCTAAATACATCATTTATTGCTCCATTACTTATAAAAGTAACTAATCCAGCTGATTCAAGATACCTTTCCATTTTAGGAGCTAATACTTTATCATCAGTATTGATACTATTTACAAGTGTTATTAGTTGATTGCATTGAATCTTAGCTTTATTATAAGCTGTAAAGATATCATCATTTTCAGTTATTTTTACTTCATTATAACCTAGCCCTTGTAAACTATCATATCCATCATACTTAATAGTTAAAACTTTGTGTTTAGGCAAAACTTCTGCTAATTCATTAGAAAATTCGCATTCAGCTATAAAATCTAATGCTATATTACATTCTCCATGATCTATTGCATCTTTGCTAAGGTTTTGAAATAATGTAGTCTTTCCTGCCCTAGTTGGACCAATAACAACAAGTGTTAAATTTCTATATTCAAAATCGTTACTTAAATATGCTTTTTGTTTTTTACCTCTATATATATTTTCTCCTATGCACATTACACCTTGTTGAAGCTCTTCTGGAACTTCTGTTTCTTGTGTTTCAATCTTCTCTATACAATTGTGTTCTTCAAGTAACTCTCTACCAGGAAGTTGTAAGAAATTCTGACATTCATCTGTACTTGTTTTTATTCGTTCTACGCTAGGTAAATATAATACATTAGGCTTAAAATCTATTTTCTTTATTTTCTTAGGCATTAATTCATTATCCTCACTTATTCTATTAAAAGCTGAACATATAGCTCTAGCATTGTTGTTTTCTTGCACTTTGTCTTTACTTTCAGATAATACAAGTATTTGAGTGTTTATTATTGAAGCATCTTTTTTCTTTCGTGTGGCAAGTGATAATTCAGTTGTGTTCAATCTCTTAAACAGTAAATCTGAAAGACTTTCCTCTTGTTTTTCTGTTTTTGTAAGGTCGAATATAGCATTTTCAACCATTTCTAGTATATATACAATAATGTAAAACAGCATTTTTAAGATATACGAAAATCCTGTTTTTTGCCTATCAATAGGAGCGCCTTCTTTAAGTTTTTGCATTGTTTTTTCATATTCTGCTCTCCATGAGATTTGAGAACAAGGCACAAAATTATAAAATATACCTATTTTATCACCTTCCTGCATAACTGGTATTACATTTAGCAAGCTAGAAAGTAATGTATTTGCCCTTTTGTCAACTGCAAGACTTAACCCATCTTCTTTTCTATAAGTTAAATAATATTTAGTTGCTTTGTCACTAAACATTGGAACTTTGTCAACTTCTTTGATAGTTATACCTTTCCAAGCATTCTGGATCTTCTCTTTAATAAGTTGTAAATATGCTTTAGGAATAATAAAGTAGAATTCAGCTTTATTTTTTTCAATATAGATATAATATGCTACTTTTGAACGTGCTTCATAAAATATTTTCTTTTCATATCTATGTATGCTCTGTGCAAGATTTCGATACAAAGAACAGATAGCTTTCGCTATCTGATCCGTTGATTGATTTCTAACCGAATAAGTAGGTGTAAGTTTTAAATAAACATATTCAGGGTGTATTATCTCAAAATATTTGCTTAATTTTATACCATTCACATTACCACCCCTATTAGTCGAATAATTAATATTGCTGCTAAAACAACTGCTATTAGCCAAGTCATTTGAAATACAATAGCAAATTTCAGTAAAATAAAAACCATTATTGTAAACATCAATGCTCCTAGTATTTTTCTACTGCCAGTTACAACATAGAATAGAAATATAACCATACATACTGCTGGTATATAAGCAAGTATTATTTCTGTGAATTTCTGTAGTGTTTCTAATGGATGTATAATAGCATTGAATACTTTTGATATAGGTTCTAATAATGCTTCCAATCTTGAAAACATCTATTTCAGCCCCTCTATAAACTCTTCAACCCATTTTAAAGCAGTTGGTAAACCTAAGAGCACTGCGTATATAATTAGATACTTTATGACTACACTTCCTATAGCCTGTAAATCTCCTGCCTGTGCTTTTTGAATTACTTCCTTTATAGCAACCAAAAGTATAATTGTATATCCAATCAATTTAACAACTTTTGTTACTGATCTATCGACTTTAGCTCTAGTTTTATCTATATTATCAGCATAAGCTAATGTATAAAATGATATCAAAATACAAATACTAATAAATAGTAATAATATTTTTTTATATCTCAATACAATAACCTCCTTTGAAAGGGTGATATAATGTTATTACTTGGAATTGGTATCGGTATGGTAATTGCTGCTGAAATAATATCTGTATTCGGTTAAAAAGTACAAGCATGACATGCATATTTTTGAAAGCTCTTGCATATGCTTGAAGTGTAATGCAATGAAGCGAAAGCAAGTAGCATTCACTTCAAGCTAGTTGCCCTTTCTATGTGCCGGGAAGGGCATTCTATTTTAGGTCAAATATTTCATTTATTTCATCTTTAAAATTAATTAAATCATCATTAGTGTTTATACTTATATTGCTGTAATTTTGCTTTATAAAATCTAATATAAGTTTTTTCATTTCATCAGAAAGACCCTTATTTGAAGTCATATCTTTTCTTATAAGTTCTCTAATATATTGTGATTTATTTTCTTTAGTTTCTAAATACTCTAGAACTTTATCATCATTAATGGAGACTGGTATAACTTTTCTAGACACCAAATCTCACCCTTCCAATTTGTTCATAGCATACTGCATTAGTAAATTGCCCATCTGGTAATATTTCTGCATTAGGTATGTTTAATCTATGATACAACCCCTGACTGCCACCTCCAATAAGCAAAATATAATCCATTGTCTTAATAGAAAAATCTAACTTAATATCAGTCATAAAACTTTCTATATATCCATCTATAATTGGATTTAAAAACCTTAAGTCTTGTTGTTTCCCATATATTTTAATGCCTTCATTTAAAATTCTTTCTCCATCAGATATATCTAGAGATAATTCCAAATAAGTATTAATTTCACTTATCATTTGACTATATAGTTTTAACATACCTTTTTCGTATGTTCTGTATTTTACCAGCTTCATATTTTCAAAGTAACATACATCTACAGTTAAGCCTCCAATGTCTATTACAAGTACCTTTGCATATCTATATTTATTTGGCTGCAAGAATACAGGACCAGCTCCTTGAACGAATACATCAGCATCAACTATTTTAAGATGTTTCTTTTTGCCATTTATAATAATCTTAGTTGCTCCACTATTTAAAAGCATTTTTCTTAATTGTATTTTCTGTTTTGAATAGTGTCCTGGTGGTAATCCTGTAATAACTTTTACCTCTTCATAATCATTATCCATACTTAAAGCTATGCTAGTTAAAATACATACTTTTGTTTTTTCATCATCAACTTTATTAATATCAACTGTATAATTGCTTTCTTTTTCTCCTACAATGTATCTCTTTCCTTCTATCTCTACTTCTAGTACATTGTTAATGTCAATGCTTTCTCCTGTTCGTACTTTCGAAGGGAATATAACTCCCTTGCTATTCTTTGTGTAAGTGTAACCATTGTCTACTCCTATAATCATTTTAGCCCCCCTTTTATTACAATGTAATAATTCGTAATACAGCCTTGTAATAACTTTTATTATTTTGTATTACACTATATCTATATGCAGTTATTTCTAAATAATGCTAGTACATATTACTTTTTGTGAAAAATTTTCTAAAATAGCATAAAAAAATATGGCATCTATTCCAGATACCATATATCGTCTACTCTTTTATTAAGTTGTTTTGCAACCTCCAGAGCTTTTTCTAAAACTGGTACACTATCACCATTTTCCCATTTAATATATGTATGCACATTAATGTTTAGCTTCTTTGCAAATTCTGTTTTACTGTCTATCATGTATTCTTTTAATCTGATTTCCTTCAATCTATTTTTTACCCCCATAACCTCACCCCTTCTATAATATGTATTAGACAAGCATTAGGGGATTCCTTCACAAAAGTTTCGACAAAATATAAGACAAGATAGAAGTTTTTTTACTATGCCTAACAAAGTAATATATGTAAATCGGGTTACATAAAATTATATAAAAACTTCGAAGAGGTGTATAAAGTATGGATGGATTTACGTTCTTAGAAACTGCTGTTATATTATCAGTAATTGTATATGGAATTACTTTAGCTTTACCAAAATCTAATTCTAATAATAAAAACATTTCTAAAGATTATTCTACAGATTTTCTTCGATTTTAGATTCTTTCGATACTTCTTTCTTCTTACCTTTCATAAATTCTTTAAATCCATCAGCAATACCTTGAGCTATTTTTTCTACATTTAAGTATTCTATGTCTTTGTCTAGAAATAGTCCTTCTACTATTACTGTTGTTGTACTTCCTGTAAGCCTATGCATATAGTAGTAATCTCCTCGCTTACCTTTTCTGCTGAACACTCTTCTAATAGATAGACCTAATTTTTCATTGAGTTTTTTTGCTATTATCTCTGCTAATTGTTTGCCTTTCTCTGAATATATCGAATGTATTGCTTCAATTCCACTCGCTGAACTATTATAAGCATTTAAATGTATTGATAAGCAATATTTATACTTATCTTTTATTTTATTAGTTCTTGACCCAGGTTCTAATGTTATATCAGTAGTTCTTGTCATGTCTGGCTCAAATTCTTTTAAAAGTTCTCTCACTCTTTTAGCTATAACCAAGTTTAAATCTTTTTCTAAATAACCAAAAGCGGAGGCTCCAGTATCAGAGCCTCCATGTCCAGCATCTATAATCAAAGTTTTCATTTATTAACCACCTCTGGATTATCGTTTTGTTCTTTAATGTTTTTAAGAACTTTTAGTATAAAACCAGGTAATGGGACACCTAATATTGCAATATTTTCTGTAATGCTGATACCTTCATTTGCTATGTAGAAATAGCATGACATAGTTCTAAATAAAGGTGTTTCATTCGCTATAGCAACATCTAGCTGATAAGCTACAATGACAACTATAAAAATAGATGCCTTTTTTAATAATCCTCTCCAACCAATATCGCTTGCTACTTCTTTTTTGTATATAGCTTTCATTAATCCTGTCACATAATCAACAACAATAAATATAGCTAAGATTTTCAAAGCGGCATCCCACCCTCCTATTAAATATGTTATGCCAGTACCCAAGGATGCCACTATACCATTAAATATTACTTTAATATTCATTTGTTTTCCCTCCTTAATTTAAGCATAAAAAATACACCCATCTAGGTGTTCTACGTTAAAGCCTTGTTTAATTAACACATACTTTTTTATTTACATTTATAAATTCACTTCCGTTAGGCTCCAACTCCATCCATGCTAATTTAATAAGTAAATTTTCAACAATATCGTCATTCTCTATAATTTGTACGCCATTTGTTGTTACACAAACTGATATTTTTTTTGTATTCTCTGTATCTGCAACAATATTAAAACTTTCACTTTGAAATTCTTTTACTAACTGTCCATTCTGCCAATATTGTCCACCTATAAAATTGATAGTTAATCCATCTATATTTACATCAAAATCAAAGTATGTTGTGTTTTTATTGCCCTTAATTTCATGTATTATCATTCGAACGCCCCCCAGTTTATAGCACATTCTATATTATCGCTACTACTTTGTGTGCCTGTTGCAATCTCTTCAACATATACATCCATTCCTGTAGTTGTAATATTGTATGCTCTAACTGTTATTTGACTTTTGTTAACGCTATTTCTCTTAAAATATTCTGGAGTAACAAATATCTTTGGAGTAGAGCTAAAAGCAGGACTAAATGTTATTGAAAAAGTATGTCCAATACCAGTTCCTATATATTCTGCTCTTCCACCTTGGATATTTTTTGCATAATAAGAACTGTCTTGTCCATTAAATAATTCTGTGTCTAAACCACTTCCTGCTCCATCTACTGTTTTAATTTTTTCAAGAAGAGTTGTAGGCTGTTCTAATTCTTCTATACTCTGACTATTAGCTTTTACTCTATCGTCAATATTTTGCACATTCTTGCTTAGTTGATTTATTGCATCTGTATTTGAGTTTGTTTGTGCTTTGTGGTTTGTTGCAACAGTTATTTCAGCAGAAGGATAAGTCGACAATTCCTCTGCATAAAAATAATCCCAATCTACAAGGTCGCCATCTTGTAAATCAGGATGTGTGAATGATAATCCATCTTGTGCTATAACAGCTTGAGATACATCTAATGCAATATAACTTCCATCTGCTGGATTTACTTTGTGTATAAAGTCTATACTTGCTATAGGATATTTTGTATCTGATACTTGACAACCATTTACGCTATCATAAAAACTTACTTCAGGTATTGCTTTTTCAAAATATACTGTTCCGTTCTCGTATGCTGTTAAAGGCGTAACATTTAGACTATATTCTACAGGAGTTGCTAATTGATAAATTAGCGTACCATTATGAGAATTAAGATAATTTTTAAGTTTATCTATTACTGTTGCCCCTGTTTCAGCATCTATAATTGTTTTGTTAATAAATAAAACTAAACTTTGACTAGTAGGACTAATGTAAAAATGTTCTGTATCGCTAGTATAATTTTCATCATATACATATTCTTTATTATCTATCACTAATCTACCACCGTTTGTTATATTAGTACCATATTCACTAGAAGCAAGACTAAATCTATAAACAGTTCCTAAATCTGAACCATCACCCCAATTTCTACTACCATCTAATATTACTTTGTTGCTACATTTCTTTATCAATCTTCCATCATCAGTAACTTCGTCTTTAGTGCCATTAAGCAAACTATTGAGTCCATCAACGCCGCTTGGCAGATTGATATATCTTATGCTTTCTTTGTATTCTTTGTATGTTGTTAATTGAGTGCCTTCTTCA
Organism: Caloranaerobacter ferrireducens; assembly: GCF_001730685.1. Classification (NCBI taxonomy): domain Bacteria; kingdom Bacillati; phylum Bacillota; class Tissierellia; order Tissierellales; family Thermohalobacteraceae; genus Caloranaerobacter; species Caloranaerobacter ferrireducens. The sequence continues at coordinate 896,583 of NZ_MDJR01000001.1, forward strand.
AGTTGGATTTCTTTGTACCATGTTGAACCAATACCATTTAGAGCATATAACAAAACTCGTATTTCGTCATAATCACCTGTATTTACATTAGCTTCAATAGTATGTTCTGAAGTATTCAAATCAGAACCACTAGATGAACCTAAATTAACTGTTAAATCTTTATCCATTACTCTTATATAACAATTTGAATTTCCATCAGATTTTGCTTTTGCACTTAATTTATGTGTTGTATTCTTTTTAACCTTTATTACTTCACTTTTTACATATTCATAACCAATAGTATCTGCTGTCACTTTAAAATAACCATTTTCTAAAGTTAATTCAGCACTTCCATTTTCCCAACCATTTAATCCTTCTTCACAATTACCATTTCTAACTAGATTTTTACCAATAACTTTTATTTTTGTGCTAACTGTAGATTTAGTGCCATCAAACCAGTATGGGAACGTAGAATTTATTTCATCTGCTGTTTTGTCCTCAAGTCCTTCTGCTGTTAGGTCAAGTGCGAATACTTCTTGTACTTCCATAGTTTTACCATTTGCTGTTGCTGCGTCAATATAGTGTGCATAAATTCTTATTTCAACATTTCCTGTATTTGTAGTATTTGTAGTAATTTCATTGAAGTAGTACCACTGGTCTTGAACAGGTGTGTTAATTGTATAAGTAGCAACATTCCCATCTGAATGACGAACTTCAAGTGTAATATATTGTGCGTCTGGATTTGTTACTCTAACTTTTAAACGGGTATATATTTTTTTATTATCTTGCCAATTTGTATTTGTTATATGTTGTATTATTGTATTGGTACTTGTACCATTACCTGTGATTGATAATGTATTATTTTGTGCTGAAATTGAACCACCTGCTAAAGCAGTCCACCCAGTTGTATCTACAAAATTACCATTTTGAACTATATTTGTTGCTGTGTTACCAAATAATCCAACGCTAACTTGCCCTTTATCCTCGGTCGAACTTGGTAATGATATTACGCTTTCTCCGTCTGATGTAATAGTTTGATACAAAGGTTCGTTGACCGAATTGTCTAAGTACTCAAGCTCGTCTTCTATTTTATTCATGTTTGCTGCCGAAAGCGGTGTTACGCCATCTTGCCAGTTGGTTTTTGTGTAAGCCATATTATTCCACCTTCTTTCTTACATAGAAAGCTTTATTTTTCAATATTAAACTTCCTTTTTTTATGCTCCTTCTACTGTAATTTCAAATGATATCGTCAAACTTTGAGTGTTATTTTTAGCTACATTTATACTACCACCACTGAATAATTCGCCAGTCCCTACTATATCAGTAGCACTATTCCCAAATACTCCTGCATTAGTGAAATTTATTCCGTTTCCTTCTGTTTCATCAAAGTATATTTCTTTTACTAGAGTAAATCCATCTATTAAAGAAGATGCTTGCTTCCTAAGTTGCTCATTGTCAAGAGTGGTATCATTTATAGTTGGAGCTGTTCCTATACCAATTCCAATGTGTGTTAACTCATTGTCAAGTAGTGTTAAAAGTCTTGATAAACCAGCGTTAGTAACCAAATCCATCACCACCTTAGATATAAAGTGAAGAACTGCAATATATATTTGTGTTGCAAATCGGATATTGATGTAGTTTAGCTGTTATATTTACAGTAATTTTTATATCTGAATAAAATTTTGATATTTGTGCTATTGCTGCATTTTCATCAAGTGTATTTGATTCAAGGGCTTCAACTCTGCTGTTTAGTTTTGCGACTTGCTCTGATAGTTTCATATCAATTCCTCCATTACCACAGAACTAATAACTGGTACTGGATTATTAGTTCTTAGGTTGTAAGGTCTTATATCTCTACTAATCGATTTAACTAAAAATTTGCCAACCACATTCCATTCATTTGTAACAATATTTACATCACATCTTTGCCCAATAGCAATACTTTCTTCTGTTGTAGAAAAGCTGATTATTCTTTTATCTTCCGTTCTTTTCTTTATTTCTGCTTTACCAAATTGTCTAGCACTTGCTTTGTCGGTTATATCTTTATTTTTAATAGCTTTTTCAAATAAACCATAAGTTTGTATGTTATTATAGTTTTCAAAGTAGTCGATAACCTGAATAGTAGGTCTATATCTAGCTTTAATTGTTCCTGTAAATGGAGTTGCTACATTGTCTGGAATATAAAAAACTTTCTCACCTTTATTAATGAGAAAGTCTTGATTTCCATCATCATTACTTTCTAGTTTTGAATTTTTCAATACTCCATCAACATATATTTCAGTAAAGTTCGGCTCATATGCTAGTTTGAATACTCTTTGTACTCCATCACCAGTAAAATATTCTTCAATATAATTTGGTGATGATTGTTTTGCTCCTATGATCCAAACTCTGTTTGCTGGGTTTTCTCCGATATATTGAACTCTAAGGGTCCTATGGAGTATTTTAGAACTATCTATATTTGGACCATCTGTTTCATAATCTTTAAAAAAATGAAAATCCTTGTTTGCATCTATATACCAATGCCATTCTGGAATAAATTCTAGGATTCTATCTAATGCCTTCATAACAGAATCATAAGGGAAATAAATCCTATCTATTATAGTGCTACATTCCCTTATATTTATGGTTGTTACTTCAGGTACTTTTAAAGTTAATATATCTTTAAGAATTAAATCTGGTTTGCCTTGAAATGAATCATCATTGGTATATGTTTTAGCAATTATTCTGTTGTGTAAAATATCAGACCAATCAACACACTCAAAGGTTGTGTTTTTGTATCCCTGATCCGAATCCTGTTGATTTAAAATATATCCACTATACTTTTTAACACCATCTTTTAAAACGTCTATTTTAGCGTATTTATGAACTTCTGATATATTTTTGCATTCAACTGTAAATGTATCACTTTTGTTGTCTAGATTTTCGCTTGTTTTTATATTTAATACTCTATCAGATATATCATATTGTCCTAATACTGGATTGTCTATTGTTATTGACCAGCCCATGACTAAACACCTGCCATTGTTAGAACTCTGCCACCAAGTCCGTTGTCAACGTATTCTTGAATTACTTTTCCATCTAGTATTACTTGAATAATGTTTCCTCTATTGTTATACCTATCTAATTTAGATAGTGGAATAACTGCTTCATGTTCTCCACCTTCACCTATCATTGCAAGAGTAGGTTTAGTTACTATTCCACCTTCCTCAAGCATTGGAATTTGTGGTATGTTAAATCCCCAACTTTTGCCACCTATAACTGGAACCCATTTAGGTATTGAAAATTTAATTCTATTCATTCCTCTAATCATGCCATTAATAGCACCTATTATCTTGTTTATAGCTCCTTTTATTCCTGTTACTATACTGTTCCAAACATCTAATATTTTCGCTTTTACAGTATCCCAATTTTTATATAAAGCTACGCCTATTGCAATTAATCCAGCAATAACGCCTATTGTTATTAAAACTGGAGCAGATAATCCTCCTATAGTGGCTCCTAGAAGTGTTAAAATAGCCTTTAATTTTCCAAATAGAGCTATTGCTTTACCTACTATAATCAACACAGGTCCAATAGCTGCAACTAAAAGACCTATTTTTACTATCATTTCTTGTGTACCTTTATCTAAATTATTAAACCAATCTGTCCATTCCTGAATTTTTGCTATTATTGCTTCAATAGAAGGCTTGAGTACCTCATATATTGATAAAGCAGCACCTTCTAATGCGCTTTTAAGCTTTGTCATTTGACCTTGTAAGTTATCTTGCATAATATCTGACATTTCTTTTGCTGCACCGTTATAATTTCTAGTTGCCTCTGTTAGTTTTTGATAATCCTCTTGGCTTGCATTAATTATAGCAAGCATACCACTCATAGCTTCTTTACCAAATATAGTTGAAGCGTATTGAGCTTTTTGCTCTTCTGTTAGGTTAGCAAATTTTTCTCTTAATTGGTCCATTATATCTTTAAATGGAAGCATATTACCTGCGCTGTCTGTAAATGTCAATCCTAATTGCTCTATTAATTTTGCTGATTCTTTTGAAGGGTCAAGCATACGTGAAATGGCTCCTCTTAATGTTGTACCTGCTTGACTTGCTTTAATTCCTGCATTAGCCATGAGTCCTAATGCTAAAGCTGCATCTTCCGCACTATAACCTAATGAGCCGAATAAAGGAGCTACATATTTAAAAGATTCACCAAGCATTGATACATTTGTGTTTGCACTAGATGATGTCTTTGCCAAAAGGTCAGCAAATTGATTAGCTTGACTTGCTTTCATGCCAAAAGCTGTAAGTGCATCTGTTACTATATCTGATACAGTTGCTAAATCTTCTCCACTTGCTGCTGCAAGCATCATTACACCATCTAAACCTTCAAGTATTTGAGTAGTATCCCAACCAGCCATAGCCATATATTTCATGGCTTCAGCACTTTCAGAAGCACTAAACTTTGTTGTTGCACCCATTTCTTTAGCTTTTTCTTTTAACTTTTCAAACTCTTCTCCTGTTGCACCTGAAATAGCTCTTACTTTTGACATAGCAGAATCAAAATCCATTCCAATTTTAGCTGCTGCAACGCCAACACCCATTATTGGTAATGTCACTTTTGTAGTTAAACTCTTACCAACATCATTTAATTTATTGCTTACATATCTGATATCCTTTGTTGCTTTTTTAATTTTTCTTTCAAAATCTCTTAAATTTGCTCCTATTTTTACTACTAATGCCAACTCATCACCACCTTTTAGGTGAAAATCCTTTTTAGTTCATCAAGTTGTTTTTTCTTTTCCTCTATGTCAACTAACTTGCTTTCATTGTTATTGCTAAATAATTTGTGATTCTTGCCTTTCATTGCATTAAAAATAGCCACTTTTGTGGCTATACAGTACATTTCAAGCTCGTTTTTGTATTTCTCGGTATATCCTTCAAACATAAGCTCAAGTTCTCTAGGAGTTAACTCATAATATTCAAATGAGGATATGCCTAAATAGCCAGTTGCTAATTTAAACATATCCTCAAAACTTAAAGGTTCTTCATCATCTATTTTTTTTTATTGTTTCCTAAAGCCAATTCTAAGGCTTCTGATACTTTATCATTTATATAATCAATTCCCTTTTCTGTAATAGCTTCATCCATTAAATCTCCTATTTTTTCTAATGTTAGTGTTTTGTCCTCCCAAATCAAACCACAATAAAGTATAACTCGAAACTCTTTTATTCCTGTTTCGTTCTGGAGTTTTGTAATAGGTTTCCCTAACATATCTTCCAACTGACAAAGTGCATTTATTCCATATCTTAAGTTCCTGACTTTATCCAATTCAATTGCTACACTCTTTTTCATCTAATCACCTCTTTTATGCTTTTGTTAATGGACCTGTACCTTGTAAAGTAACTGAGTAAGTTGCTGCATCATCATATGGCATTTCTATTGGGAAATCTGTAATTATTGCATCTCCAGTATATTTGCTTCCACCAGCAGTATTAAGCTCAACTTTAACTTTAGTTCCATTCATGTATGCAGTTTCTAGTTGACTATATGCAGTATCAGATTCAATTAAAAGCCCATCTGCTTCGATTGACCATTCTTTTATTGAAGCTTCACTTTCTCGCCATCCGTTACTGTCTTTAGTTGTAACATCAATTGTTTCAGTACTTCTGTTAAGAGTTGCACCTCTTTGTCCTCCCAGAAGAATATAAGTACCAGGATTACCACTATCCTCTATCTTGATTACAAAATCTACACCTTTAGCCACAAACTACACCTCCATGACCTTTATTCTTAACTTTAAGACTCCTTGTATATATGTTCCTTCGTTAAAAATTTCAATACTGTCTATAACTTGTAAATGGCTTTCATGCCCTTCGATTATCAAATCTTCACCTAAAGCATTATCAATCTCATTAATAATTTCTTCTGTTTCCTTTTTTCCTTTTGCTTCACTGAAAATGTATAGTGTTTGTACTATTTCTTCTCCTTTTGTAATTTTAGTACCATATTGTGTAGCTATTATTTCGCCAAGTGCTACATATGGCATTTTTTGATTTTCAGTAACATAATCAAAAACACCTTCAACTTTACTTGTCAAAGGTGTATAAGTAGATAATTTATCATATAAAGCTTTTTGCACTTTTAATATTGCACTCACTTTTTCACCTCTTTTATTAATTCTGCTAAATATTCTGGTCTAACTACTTCTTCAGCTGGTCCCATAAATGGTTTCCCTTGCATTTCCCCTGTATATTTGCCTGATTTTGTATATCTTTCTTTTGTACCATATTCAAACCAATGAGCTTTCCATCCTTTTGGTAATCTTGGTTTTACAGTTGCCATCAATCCATAGTTAAAATATTTAGCCTTTATACTTGCTTTTGTATCTGGGCTATTAAATTTAAATCTTTTTCTAGCTTCTTTCACTACTTTTCTTGCTGTTTTTTTAACTAGTTTTCTTATATTCTCTTTCTTTTGAATCTCAAAAAGACCTATTTCTCTTATAGTTTGCTCTACATTTTCTACATCAATATAAAATCCTTTATGTGCCATTTAATCACTTCCAATGCACATAATTTCTAAGAATCTGTGCCTATTGTCTATGTCGATAATGCTCTTGATTTCAAAAGTTTTGTTTTTGTACTTTATTCTGCTAGTTATATTAACTGCATCTGTATAACGAATAGTGATTTTGTGAGTTACTTCGCTTTGAATTTGCTGTGCTTGAAAAAACTCTCTACCCCTTAAAGGCTTAATATTAGCCCATACCGTAGCGACATCTTGCCAAGTTTCAGTATAACCACCGTATCCATCTGGAATTCTAACATAATTTTGTATTGTTACTCTATCCCTTAATAATCCTACATTCATAAGATCACCTAAATTATATATTGTATTTGGGTTAAAATACTGTCTAATGAAAAAGCTAATTTATCTGCTTTTCCTACTACTTCCCTATTTTCATACCAGTGAGTTATAAGCAGTTTTTGAGCTAATTTATAAAGCTCAATTTGGTTTGTATCAGTTATATCTGTACTATTTAAACCTGTAGCATTATAAATATAACCTTCACTTGCTTGTATCAATGCATTTAATAAAGTATCTTCATCTGTGAAGTTAATATCTATTCTTAAAAATTCTTTTACTTCATCAAGGGTCAACATTTTATCACCCTATTTCTTTTTCTTTTTTTCTATAGGTTTAGCATAATTTGCTCTTATTAAATCCTCTGCCAATTCTTTTTTAATATCTACTATTTGGCCTTCTGAATAACTAAAATCTATCCCTGCTATATTTTTAAGTATTTCTACCTTCACGTTATCCCTCCTATATATTAAAAGGGCATAGGTTTGAAAACCCATACCCTAAATTATGTTATTATACTGCTGCCATTTGTAATACTTTTACGGCTTCTGATAATGTTAATTTTCCATCTACTCTTTCATAAACTCTGAAACCTACTTGTCCATTTGCTGCATATAGCTCGTTTAATCTTTGGAAACTTCTAGTTTGTCTATCAGCTATTGTATAGTATGACATATCTCCGAAAGCTATAACTTTAGCATTTACACCGAATGTAGGAGCAAACTCTGATGTATAAACAGGTCTACCAAGTATTGTATTTGGCTCTGAACCGAATCCTTTTTCCCATAAGTAGTCGCCATTAGAATCTTTAAGCTTTCTGATAGCTTTTGCAGTAGCGTCATTCATAATCCATACTGCTTTATCTCTATATGCTCTTGGTAATGCATAATATAAGTCAATTATTTCATCTGCAGTAATTGCACTTGAACTAGCTGCAGTTACTCCAACATCTGCTCCTACAAATACACCTTCTGGTTTATCAGTACCATCACCATTTATAAAAGCTGATTCTTCTGCTTTTGCTATACTTCTTGCAAACTCATTTACTAAATAATTTTCTAAATCAAAAGCTGAATCGTTAAGCAATTCTTCTGTAACTTTAATGATCCTAGTAAGTTTATAAGCTTTAATAGTAATTTGTCCAAATGTTTCATCAGATTCATTGTAAGCAGCGCCTTCAGCTGTCCATGCTGCTGAACCATGAGAAACAACTATTGGAATGTCTGTATCAGAATCAGTTCTGATTACATTCGCAAGTTTTCTCATTATGTTTAGTTCTTCTAATTTCTGAATCAATTTCTTCTGGAATGATTGAGGTACTGTGTATCCACCTGATGCTGCTGTTCCTACACTTAGTACCCTTTTCTCTTCAGGAGTTATTTCTGTTCCTCTAATGAATTTATAGAATACATTTCTATATTCCTCTTCTTGGTTTTGTTCTTCTCTTTCTTCTTTTACTTCATCAACTTCTGGAATTTCTCTTTTTTCTTCCTCTAATAACTGCTTTTCAAGTTCAATTTTCTTTTGCAATGCTCTCACTTCTTCCATTTTCTTTTCAGCTTCTTCAACCTTATCTTCGTTCATAAGACTTCTTACTTCTGTTTTCATTTCTTCTAATTTATCAAGCATTTCTCTAATTTTCTTGTTCATAACATATTCCTCCTTCAATTTCTCTTTAATTTTTGTATTAAAAAAAGAGCCTTTAAATAAGCTCTAATTCAAGACTTAATTTTCTTTTTCTTAAATCAAGGTCCTTTTCATTTTTAATTTCTTTCTTAAATTCTTCTAAAGACCTTTTTGCAACCTCACTTTCAGGATAAGCAGGGAAAGGTGTTGGACTTATTTCAAATAAATCTACATCAAGAAGTGTCCTTTCATATACATCTTCTTCTTTGATATATTCCCATTTGTCTTTTCTCACATAGAAGCCAAATGACACTCCATCAACATCTCCACGTTTTATGCTTTCATAAGCATCTTTACCCCAAGTGCTATTTGGTAGGTCCAATTCAAAATACAAGCCCACATCATCCTCTTTAAGCCTTAGAGTCCCATTTTTAGTTGATCCTAAAACAAAGTCGCTTCTATGATTCCAAAGTGCTTTTATAATATTTTCTTCCAAAGACCTAGCAAAAGCACCTTTTGCAACCTTTTCGTAAAATTCTCCCCAGATAAGCTTGCTTCTAGTATTAAATTTTGTTACATATCCAGCTACAGTCATTGAATTATTATCATCACTTTTTCTTATTTCTAATTTATCGATAATAAAACTTCTAATTTCCTTTTTCTCCACTACCCTCACCTCCTTTCCCAACCTTAGCCATTTGATAATCCTCCATCTTATCAAGTGGCACATAGTTCAGGCTTACAAAGTGCTTATCTCCTAATTCTCCTATTGAATCCTTTTCTTCAAGCTCTCTTACTTCGTTTATTGAGTAAACTCCTAATTGAATCATATCTTTATAGTATTTCGCTCTACTTTCAGAGTCTCCCCTCAAAGCAGATGTAAGATTAGCCTTAACATAATATTTTCCTTGCTCTCGCTCACTAAATAGCTTGTAATTAAATTCCTCTTCCCAAGCTATAACAATTGGTTGGATACAATCTTGTATAAAATCCATAGACTGCTGTTCAATATTGCTAAAAGTAGCTCTATCAAGCTCTGCTAGTTTATGAAGTGGAACATTGAATATTTTAGCTATTTCGGCCACATTAAATTTTTGAGTAGCAATAAATTCTGCATCTTGTAGTGGCATAGTATTTATTGGCTGATATTCAAGTCCACTGTCAAGTATAGCAACTTTCATTGCATTATCAATTCCACTATTAGCACTTATCCATGCTGCCCTTAATTTGTCTTTAGCATCTTTGCCTAATTGATGTTTAGTTTTTATAATCCCTGAAGATAATGTTCCATTCTTGTAAAAGCTACCTATGAATTTTTGACTAGCCTTCATAATACCTAATGTTTCTCTAGCTACTTGAATAGGACTTTTACCAGCAATACCATCAGGAGTTAGGTAAGGCAAGTGTATTACCTCGTCATAATGGAGCTTGTAGTTTTTATCTCTTATCTTAGTTAAAAACCAAATTCTGCCCTTTTCATCTACATAAATTTCAGTCTGTGAAGGGTCTAATATCCAAAGATTTTCAATTCTTTTCCCCTTAAATTCCATCCAAATGTATGCATTTCCCCATAAATTTTGGTGAACACATAAAGTATGTTTAAAAAGGAATGGTGTTTGATATGGGTTAGGTCTTTTTTCAATTAATCTGACTACATTATGATTTTTTTCTCGTATTCTTCCATCTTTTGTGCGTTTAAACACTTGAAATGGAAGTTTAGCAACCGCATTAGCTTTAATATTAATACAAGCATAGACAGTTGCTATTTCTAATGAGTTTAATGGAGTAATTGTTTCTCCACTTGTAGTAACTCCACCATCAAATATGTCTATAAGCCATTGATCTGGCTGTGCTAATGTGGACCTTTTTTCAAATAAATTTCTAAATATCAACTTTTCACCTCCCTTCTAAGTTATTTGGAGGCTTTTACGCTTAATAGTAAGCCAATTAGTAATAAAATAGTACCTAAAACATAAATTGCAGCAATTTTAGATATTAAAAAAGTGGCATAAGTTATTAAACTTAAACCACTAATAACAAACACATCTTCTATGAAATTGCTTATAATTTTAATTATTTTCATATTATCACCCTTAAAAATAAGCACTCTTACGAGTGCTATTTGTCAAGTTTTTTACTGATTTCATCAAGTTTTCTTATTATAATCCAATTTTGCTTAACTAAAGCTGATAAATAACTAACTTTTGCTTGTTCTTCGGCTTTAGCAAATGAAAAAGCCATACCTGCTTTCAATAATCCTGTTCCAGCTAAATCATTTGCAATTTCTTTAATCATTTCTAAATCTTTTTCATCAATATTATTTAATTTATACCTTTTCATAAGTTCTTCAGCTTCTTTTTGCTTCTTTTCTTCTTTATTCCCAAATAATCCCACAAAATATTCCCCCTTCTATATTTTTATATTAATTTTACCATATTTTAGAATATTTTAGAAGGAGAAATCATCACTTAAAATATGCTCGTTTACATCTTTTTCTCTCATATAAAGCATTGCTCTTGAATGTGCATTGATTAATGAAGCAATAGGGTCAATTCTATTAGTCGATTTTGCCTTATCAAGCATAATATTTTCGTTTGGGTCCTGCTTTGTAACTGCATTGCTAACAGCCCATGTTAAAACAGGGTTATTACCATGTATTATTTTGCCTTGATATACCAATTCTCTTATGTTTTTAGTCGGTTCTGAAAGTGTTTTATATCCTTGTCTTATCTCGACACATTCAAAACCTTCATTCATCATATCGGTTGCAAACTGTGTAGCGTTCCAAGGGTCAAAACATATTTCTTTTACCTTGTATTTAACGTTTAAATCTCTAATATACTGCTTTACAAATTCATAGTCTACTATATCCCCTGGTGTCGCAGTTATATATCCTTGCTTAATCCATAATGAATAAGGTACTTTGTCTTTAATTTCTTTGGTTCTTATCGCATTTTCAGGTATAAAAGAATGTGAAATAATTGCATATTCTCCATTTTCTAATGGAAATTCTGCAGTTACGCTTGTAAGGTCTATTTTAGACGAAAGGTCAACCCCTACTATGCATTCTTTACCTTCAAGGTTTGGTAATTCTTTATTGCATGCTCGCCATTTTTTCATATCCATATAACCATTATCCTTTTCATCTACCCAAATATTCATATTTTTGGTTAGAAAATTTCTTAGCTTTTCAGGCATATCTAAAGCTATCTTGAGTTCTCCTCTAAGATAGTTCATGCCTTCTTCTGTTTTTGCTAATAGTGGATTCGCTTTAATCCACACATTTGCATCTCTATAATCATCATTTTTATCAAGTTGTGCTATATAAACAAAGTATTCTTCATTTTTCAGTGTGCCATCTAGTAATTGACAGCAATATTTATATTCTTTATAGCATGGATAATTAAGTTCAAATCCAGCTGTAGTAATGATAAACAAAAGTGGCTGTGTTCTTTGCCCCATACCTGACACTATTACATCATACATTTCTGGTGTTGGGTGTGCATGATACTCGTCTATTATTCCTAAATATGGGCTAAGTCCATCTAAGGACTTAGTGTCTTTACTTAACGGTACAAATTTGCTGTTAGTTTTCTCATGATATATCATATCTCTATTAGGTTTAAGTCTCTTACTTAAATCTTTTGACCTGATAACCATGTTTTTGGCGTCATCATAAACTATTTTTGCTTGATCCTTTTTAGTGGCAGTAGAATATATCTCGGCTCCTTCTTCTCCATCTGCCATTAGCATATATAAGCCTGTTCCACTAAGTATTGTTGACTTACCGTTCTTTCTGCCAAGTTGCACATAAGCTTTTCTATATCTTCTTAACCCTGTATCTTTATGGACCCAACCAAATATAGAACCTATTATAAATTTTTGAAAAGGCTCTAAGTTTATTGGTTGACCTGCCAATTTCCCTTTAGTGTGTTTGCAAAAAGAGAAGAATTTGAACACTCTCTCGGCTTTTTCAGGTATAAAAATATACGGAAATTCTTCCGCACCTTGCCTATCTAAATCCCTTAAATGCCTTTTGCATGCTAGTTTGACTAACTCTCCTGCTATTTCTTTGCCTTCCAAAACATCATAACAATATTGTGTAACACTATCCGAATAACTCTTCAAATCTATCAACTTCTTTTTCTTGTTTAGGAATTGCTAATTTAGCTCTAGCAGAAGGAGTTAGTCCAAATTCTCCTGCTATACTTTTCATTTGTTCAAATAACTGCTTTTTCTTTGTTAAAAGTGGATGTGGGACTTTGTTAGTTTCAGCCGCTTTGTTTGTGTATTCTACCATGAGCCCTTCTTCTTCAATAATCTTCGTGCATTTTTGGTATTCGGTATAAGCATCACAATAAGCAGCCAGCATGTCTATGTCTACATTTGTTAACAATCCGATTTCTTGAAGCTCTTTAGCAATCCTATTAAATTCCTTCTTCGCTTCCTTGCTAAGCCATTTAGGAGCTTTTACTTTATCTGCCTTAGGTTTAAGTTTTGCTTCTGCTTCTTTTCTTGCTTCTATCTGTGATTTAGTTAATCTATTAGGATTGCCTTGTAGAATATGAAGTTCTATTGGCTTAGCTTTTCTTCCCACTTTATCACCTCACTTTACCCCTTTTTAGTTAAAAAACGAATTTTGTGTGAAAAAGGCTGCCCGCGCGGTTCTGAAAAGCACCTTTCTAGCTTTTTAAGTATGGGGGGTATCTTTGGAATGTATTTTATTGTGACATTCATGGCATAAACTGATAAGATTATCAAGTTCTAGTCTTTTGCTCCAATCTTGTTTGAGTTCTACTATATGATGAACAACATCTGCAAAAACAATTTTATTTTCTTTTAAACAGTGCTGACATAGACCTTTATCTCTACTCAATACTAACCTTCTTGTTTTCTCCCATTCTTTGCTGTGATAAAACTCTGTGTATTTCTTATCTCTTACATTCCTTATATATTTATCATAGTATTTGTTTCTATCTGCTTTTTCTTTTTCTGCTAAGTATTTATGTTTATCACAATACCTTTCGTTTCCTTCAACTAACTCTGGACATCCTGGGTAATTACATGGTTTCTTTGGTCTTTTAGGCATACCACCACCTCATTGCTATACGCTATTCGTATTTGTTTTAAGCACGAAAAAAGAGCCGATTATTCGGCTCTTATTCATCATTATATTTACTTAATAGATTTTCTGCTATTGCTACTTCAAATTCTTTTCATTGATATAAAATACGTTATTGCATTCACAACATTTAAATCTACTTTTCATTGTTTCTTTTAAAACTTCGTAATTATTCCCTGTACTATGGCTTGTACCAACTTGTTCTACATTTTTACTTTTGCATTCGGGGCATTCTCTTTTAAATGCATATCTTGCACTCATAAATATATTCCTCCTTTATAATTTTTTAGTGTTTCTATTTTTGATAATATCCACTATTACTTTTTTATATACTAAACAATCAATATTTTTTATAATTTTTATTCATATCTAATCTGTTTTAATGCCCCTCTATGTCTTTTATAAGCTCTATGCTTCATCAAGTTTTGCACAGAGTCACCAAGTTCAATACCACTCTTCTTTTTCTTCTGCTTTTTCTCTTCCTTCTGCTTCTCTGGATTAAATCCGTACTTCTTCATTATCAAATTATATGTATATATATCTTTTTTTCTCAAATACTCATGTATTTGCATAATCTCACCTTCTTTGCAAAATAAAAAGACAGCCGATTTCTCGACTGCCTTTTCGCCAATGGGGGAATTGGATTCTTATGAAATTTTCCACACTACAATTATACCATATTTTAGTTTACATTTAGCTTACCTTTACCTTACCTTTACTTTACCTTTTTGTTTCGCTCTAGCATTTCGAATGTGTTTTTAATTTTCTCTAATGCAGATCTTCTTCTATTTCTAATCTGTTTAAGTGACAAATACATTTCTCTTTTAATCATGTCATAAGTTTTATTCTCTATATAGTACTTCTCAATAATCTTTCTTTCATCTTCTTTGAGTCTCTTTAGTGCTTCATCTATTATTTTAATTCTGCTATCTAGTAATTTAATATTCATTTTTATTTCTTCTTGGATCCTCTTATTTCTTTCTGCATTTTTTATATTTTTTATCGCTCCATTTTCAACTGGTCTATTTATTTTATATGTATCACTTACTTTTTCTAAACTATAATCAATAGCACTAACTCCTGTTTCTTCTATACATTCTAGTTCTATTTCCAGTATATTTTTGCATCTTTTATTATCTTCATATTCTCTCAACATTTTTTCTATTTGTTCAATAGTCATCTAATCTCCCCTTTTGCTGTCGATATAGTCGGCGTATATGTTCAATAATAAAGCAAAGCTAAACACTCCCCATGCATATCCTATAAGAAAATATGCTATTTCTTTATTCACGAAACTCTTCTCCTTCCTGCTAATTGATATATTTTATTCTTCACAAACGCTGGAGTCAGTTCTCCAATAGTGCAAATTGATTTTCTATTGTACTCTTCTTCTTCATAAATCTGCAAAGCCATATTCCTTAACCTTCTAAATTCTTCAATATCACCATTTAAATAACGAATAACCCCTCTTACACAATATCTATTTACATCACCAATCATGTGTTTACCCCCTCATTCTTCATAAATAACACCATGTAAATGATACTTCTTATAAAAACTTTCTGCTCCTAAAGTATGATACTCAGTATGATGTACTCTACACAAACACATCTTTCTATAATCTCTATCATTAACTTTATTTCTGTCATTTCCCATTCCTATAGTATCTACATGATGTATTTCTCCACGTCTACCACATATAGCGCATATTCTATGTCTTAAACACGCCTTTAGATATCTATCCAAATCATCTACTCTTTTAATTGGATGCTCTGTCATTGGTATACCATTCTCAAATGCAAAATTAATTAGAAAATCTATAAAATCACCTGCTAGTTCTTTACTACAATTACTCAAACTGAAATCTTCATACTGGCTATTTTGTATAAATTCAATTTTTAAGTTTTCTTTTGTATTCTCTTCATTTTCTCCGAAACAATTTGCTATATCTCTAATCATTGCATATATTTTCTTACGTTGCTCTGGAGTAATCTGTTTCATTCTTTCAATTTGTTTTTGCTCATCTATAAGGAAATCTATTGTTATAGGCTTGTCCATGAAGTTGTAAATATTCTTCATAACTCTTGGAACTTCTTTATCTCCTATTGCTAGTGTTATTTTCATGCCTTTTTTAAGAGTCTTGATGTTGTCAATCTCGCAATTTATTCTCAACTAGCTCACCTCTTTAATCTCCACTTCTATTCTAGGATTCTTCTTATCCACCTTAAATCTATGAGTAAAATCATTTATTTGTTTCCATCCATCATTTTCAATTACACCAGCTTTTACTAAGCCATCTAATATAAACTTAAGCCCAGCTGCAATATTATCCTTATCTTTCCTTCTGTCTTTGCAATACCAGGTAATTATTAAATCTATTTTTTTATATCTTCCTTTACCTTTCGCTGCCCAAGCAACAATATTTGTGTTTTGCTTTTTCAACTTACTATATTGACCATAATGACTTTTTGCAGCTTCTATAATTTGATTTAAGTCCGGCAATTCACCAGGAATAACTATTTTCAAGCTATCACCCCTATGCTACAATGAAAGTGTGTGCTGTGTGGGATATGTGACTCTCCGAGCTGCCAACTCTCTGCCACATACCCCATAGCACGCCTAATCTTGTCTATGAATCGACCTCTCTGAACTAAAACCTTCTGGATATCTCTTCTTAAGTTTTTCAATGTTTTTCTCTGCTATAGTTTCCATATCAACCCCTATAGCATCAGCTAATAGTGCTATGTACCAAAGTATGTCTCCTGTTTCTTTGATAAGCTTGTCCTTATTTAATCCATGTCCATGAAAGAATATCTTTTTTATCTCATCAGCTAACTCTCCAGCTTCACCATTCAAACCAAGTGCTGCATTTAATAGTTGTTGGTCCTTAATAAGTTGCTTATTTTTAGTTCTCATAGCTAACTTTTGATATTCCTTAAAATCCATTTGCGACAACTCCTTCCTTTTTAGCTAGTTTGTATAGTAAATTTCTTTTTCTTTCAGCTGCATCTATATCAATTACAGCTAAATCTATATCTAATTGATTCGTTGCAAAGTTTAATCTTTCCTCAGCAGCCTTTAGTTCTTCTTCTACTGCTCTAATTCTTTGCAAAAGTTCCATCTAATCACTCCTTATGCTTGTCTAATTTTTGTACAATTGTTTTTCATGTTTTCAATTCTAAGTAAATCGATTGCTCCAAATATAAGCTCTTGTAGATTATGTCCTTGAAAATAAAGATCCACTATTTGATTGCAAAGTTTATCTATCATTTTAATAGCCCCATTTCTTTTAACCTAGTCCTGATAGTGCCTTGAGTTACTCGAAAATGTTTCGCAATCTTTACTATAGGCACTTTTCGTTGATACATCTCTTTAATTTTTATATAGTCTTCTTCTGTCCATTTCCTATGCTTGTAACACAATCCCATTTATATGCCCCCTTTTTTTAATTTTTAAAAAGGTATACTGTCATCATCTACTGACTGAAATCCTTCTGGTATATCATTATCTTTTCTATTATCTAGAAACCTTACATTTGAAGCAGTTATATATGTTCTACTTTGCCAATTTCCGTTTTCATCTTTCCAAGTATCTATATTTAGCTCTCCTTGTACTGCTATCAATCTACCTTTCTTTCCGTACTCTGCAAAATATTTTTCTGCAGATGCTCCCCAAACTCTAATATCAATAAAATCTGTTTTTTCTTGATTGTATCTTCTTGATATTGCTATAGTCCCTGTTGCTATTGCTTTGCCATTGGGTGTATATCTCAATTCCACATCTTTTGTTAATCGACCAATTCCAAACCAAGTATTCATTCTATCCCTCCCGATTAAAAATCAAGCTTTAGCGTAAATTACTTCTAGCTCTATAATGCCTTGGTCTATTATTTAATCTAAATTTTTTAATCTTTGGTTTGTATATTGAAGTTTTATTGTTAATGTAACTGCTCACTTGTATTTCTTCTGATAAGTCTTTTAATATGTCCATTAATTCTTCTAAGCTGTCTTTGGTTTTATCATATATCTCATCATATATACTTCTCATTTCACCACTTCCTAAACTTATAGTTAGTGCTGTTGTTTTTTCTTTTCTAATTTTTTAATAACCCAATTTAAAAATTTATCTAACCTTAATGACTTACCAAGTGCTAATATATAATTTTCCCATGCTTCCTTTAATTTTTCTCTTTCATTCATTTATTACGTAAACCTCCCATACTGTAAATTTAGTAACTTAGTTTATCTATATATTCTTTATTTTCATGTTTCCAACGTCTTAAATGAAATATAATCTGTCCTCTCGTCTTGCATTTTTTTTAATAGATTCATTAAGTCTAATATGCTCATCTTTTTATAATCCATCACTCAACCTCCTTTACTCTTTCTAACAAACTTCTCAATTTACTTTTTCTCTCACATAATCCACATCTAAAACCATAGTAGCCATCGCAACCACATTCAAATTCTTCGTTGTTTAAAAATTCTAGCTGCTCTTTTAATTCCTCCACTAACTCACGATTTAATGCAAATATTTCGTTATAGTCTGCTTCTAATTGATTGCATATATCGCTAAGTTTTTTTACTTGTTTTTCTAATTCTGAAATTCTCTTTAGCATATATTGCTTATTAGGATCATCGCTATCTCCATTTATCTCGAAAATCCATTTGTTCATTTCTGGATATGTCTTTATATCTTTCCAAGTAATTTTTGCCACCTTTACCCCTCACTTTCGTTAAGTCTTATTTTTGTTAAGCAAAACTTAATTGTCTTTGTGCTTTTTTCCATGGCTCATATTCATTCCACTCACAAACCTTATAAATCCTTCCGTTCACCCATCTAGCAAAATGCTTAAGTCTTGCATCACCTTTCTTGTTGTAAATCATTACATAAGGATCTACATTCATTTCTACTAACCTTCTAAATCTATACATATCTTCTTCAAAACTTGTATTAAAACCAACTAACATAAAACACATATGCTTCCAGGGCTTTATATATTTGCTTAGTAGTTTTATTCCTTCTATAATTGAATTTTCAAAACTCATTAAGTCCCATGCATAGTGAATACTTCTAAGATGTTTAATCTCACTTAATGCCTTCGCCTTTTCTTCGGTTAGTAGCCTTACATCAATACCTTGACTGATATCTACTATCAAATCTCTTTCCTTTATTTCTTTACATTTATCTATCATGTCAGGATCTGCTGTAAAGTTATTATCTAGTAGTGTAATTACATTTGACTTTGGATTGATTAAATCTTTTATATCGGCTACTTGTTTAAACTTTCCTTCTTTTTCTGGTACAAAACAGAATCCACAGTTTCTAATACAACCTCTTGAAGTGAAGCCTATTCCCATATTAAGTAAAGTTTTAGCTTTTTTTATCTTAGTCTCTTTCTTCATAATGCCACCTAATCGCTTATAAATATCTTTCATTTGATATAATTCATAATCTGGATTGCATTTTTCTACTTCTGGTGGCAAATGCTTTGTTATATCCCAGCCAGTACCTCCGAATTCAATATTCTTATATACATCTCTTAAAATTAATGCTTTTTCTTTATTCCAAGTAAACAACACCGAACAATAAACTTTATCTACATCTCTTGGAAATTCATTAAGGAATACTTTAGCTCCTTGTTGTTTGTAATATGTGCTTAGTTTCATTAATGCTAAGTTAGGTATTTTGCCATCAAAATCTACTAAACCTATTCTCAAACTTTCACCTTCTTTTATACGTTAATTACAACTTTAACTCGAATTCACTTCTCTTAGTTTCTTCTCAAATTTCAATCTAGCAATTTCATCTAAATCCTTTGCTGTATATTTAGAACTTCTTTGGTTGTTAAAATGAAATCTAGTTTTTATAGTTTCTTTTGTTTCTTTATTGTCATAATTGCCTTCAAGTACCTTAATCATATTGTTTTCATTAATAAGCCAGTCAAAGTTGCATCCAGACCATTTTCCACTTCTACCACTAAGAAAGTCGCTTTCTTCTGCTTTTTTGAAAACTTCAACATATATAGAAAGGTCGTTATATTGCTTCCACCGTGCTTTTATTGTTCTTTTGCGTTTATCCGTTAGTTTTTTTACTTGCGGTAATGATTTACAAATATTGTTATAGAGTTCAATTATTTTTTCGTATGGTGTTGTATTCTGACTATATATATTCTTATTATCATTATTTTCATTATTATCATTATTGTTTAGGTTCCCGCGTAGTTCCTCTGTAGTTCCTTCGTAGTTCCTTTCTAGTTCTTCGCTAGTTCTTTTGTGGTTCCTCAATTCTTGATAATCATTGTAATTTACTATTCTTAACCTAGTTCTTTTTTTATCTTCTTTTATATTCTCTATCATTCCATCTTCAGCTAAAAGTTGTAAGAAGTTTCGAACCTTTTTTCTACTCCAACCCCATCTTTGTGCAAGTATATATTCTGATGTTATATGCTCTCCTCTCTTAACTTCTACTAGTTCATTGCCAAGCAGTATTTTTTTATCTTCATGGTTGGCTAATAGTAAAAGGTCAATCCAAGCACTCCTCTTATCAAATGGTTCATTACTTACCCAGATCCAATGTTCAGCTATTTTTCTATGCAGACTTATCCATCCTTGGTTCATTTAATCACCAACTTTTTTGTTATAAATGGTATATTTTTTCATTATTCGGTAATAATAATAGTAACAGGGGAACTTCACATAATTTGCCTATATTAAATTTTTGGTCCTGTTCCCCTTGGTTCACCTAAACCCTTAGCCCCCACTAAGGGTTTTTTATTTGTCCTCAAACGGTGTTCCTTCAAATACTTTCTTAGCTTCTTCTTCAATCTCTTTTGCTATCTTGTCATAATCAATTCTTTTTATATCTTCTGACTTTGTATATCCGTATTTCAAAATAATTCGTTTGCAAAGTTCTGCATCTCCATTACTAAGAGCAAACAGTCTTTTAGCTTGAGCTTTACTTATTGTACGTTCATCATCAAATGTAGTTCTTTGAGTGCCAACTGCATCTCCGTTCAAATCCATATCCTCTAAATCTTGTGTAAATACTTCACTTAAACTTGCTACAGTTAGCGTTGCATCTATTTGAGCTCTTTTCTTAGCCATTTTTAAGCATGTATTTGCTATCGTATATGGGTCCACTTTATCACTCTGATATTTCTTTTCACGACTATTACAATGTCCTAATCCTTCTGTAATGAGTTGATCTCCTTTTAGCAATCTACATCTTACAGTAAAAGCAAAGAAGCCATTTTCGTAATCTTGAACTTTTTCTAAAAGCTCATATTCGCTAGTCAAACCCATCAGCATCAATATTTTCTCTGCTCCTGGTTTGAGTAATGTCGGTTTCCTACTTCCAGGTATTACTCCAAAGTCATGATTTTGTTTTAATGTTTTCTGAATAACAGCTTGAAATCTAGCAATTTTCTGCATTGTGCCTGCTACTTGTTGTATATCAACATTATCAATTATGCTTAATGCATTATTTACTGGTTGCAATTCTCTTGTACTGTCCACTTATTACACCTCCACTTTAAACTCTTCTGGCTTTTCAATTACTCTTAATCCTTCAATTTCAACAATCTCGCCAGTCTCTTTATTGATTATCCTATTACCTCTAATTTCTAAATTCTTTTTAAAACTGGACCAGTCAAATGATTTTTTAATCTTGATATATTCATTCATTCCTTGTTGCTCTGCTACTTCTAACAACTTATTTTTGTCATAGTCAAAGTCTAATTTACTCTTCTTAAGTTTTAATGTGCCTGAAGGTAGTTTATAACTCTTTTGAGTCTTTGTTTCTTTAGCTTTAACTGTCTCAAAATACTCTCTCAACTTTGATTCAAAGAAAGCTACTTCTCTATTCATTTTCTCTTCTTCAGCTTGTAGTCTAGCTTGTATTTGCTCTATCTTAGCTTGTGCTACCATTCTAAATCTTTCATACTCTGCCTTAGATTCTCTGATTTTATCCAGGCACCAATCTGCTGATAAATCATCAGTAACCTTCCAAGTTTCTTTTTCTTCCTCATTTATAGTTAGGAACTCGTCACTCAATCTAATGTTTTCCATACTCTTTACCTCCTAATATTTTTTCAATTTCTTTAAGCTCTTGTTTAGCTTTTCTAATGTTCTCTCTAGCTTCTTGCTTAATCTTTTCTAAAAAGTTTGGAGTCATTTCTAATGTGTTAAGATAAGATTCTTCTCTTTTGATATACTCAATCAGTTCTTCTCGACATTGAGAAAGTGTTTTTCCGTACATACTTGTTCCTCCGTTCTTGTATTACACCCCGATTTGGGATATAATACAGTTGAATAGTGTTTCTTTAAAAACTTTTCATATGGCCTTTCTAGTGGCAGCTAGAGGGCCTTTTCTCACTTTTGAATCCAACTATCTTTCCATCATGCACTACAGTGATGATGCCCTGGCTTTTGTAGAATTGCACAGCTACCCAGATACTTATCATCTAATTCACCTCCTTATTTTTCTGGCATTTCGTAAATACTAATACCTTCTTTTATGCGATTTTGAATATCGTCTAATACTTCTAGTGCTCTTTCTTCTGTTTTGTATTCTCCTAAAATAAAACCGTTATATTGCGGTTCACTTATTTCATTTACATAGCCCCATATTTGTGTATATTCATCATCCAGACTACATACTTGAATAACATTTGCTTTAATCAACATTTTCTTGTCTTGACTTCTGATCCACATTTAATTCACCTCCTCGCTAATCTCTTAGTTAATCTAAGTATTTGATAACTAATTCCTTAACTATGTTAGTGTATATTTCTTTAAGTCTTGTATCTTGCTCGATTACATCCAAGTAACATGCATTTTTGATTTTTCTTTTTGTAGCTCCAGCTTCAAGTAATCGAGTAATATAATTTTCAAGCCTTCTCTCTAAATTACACCTAGCTCTCTTCTCTAATTCTTGATAACTTTCATTCCAAGCTCGTTTATAGTCACCTAGTTTAGCTCCTATATTTTTAACATTGCTGTTAGTCCAATCTCTCCAATTTTTATCACGTTGTATTAAAGTATCTTTTATAGTTGCTACCTGTGTTTGAGTTGCTGCTATTTCTTGTCTAGCCTGTTCGATTTGTAGCCTCATTTGCTTCATTTCCTGCAATGATTGAATAAGTACATCTTCTATACAAGTTGGTTTCTGCATTTCTCTAAATTTCTTTTCAACTTCTATGAAGTATCTTCTGACTAAGCGACCTTTTAAATTGTTTTCTACCATTGCTATTTCTTTAGCTGTGTCTATTTTAAGAATGTATTCTTTTGTCCTACCACCGTTTTCTAAAATTTTAGAAACCGTTACATAATCCAAGTTTTCAATGAATCCATATTTATCGATTCTGTTCTTTATCCAGTCTGCAAATTTAGATTTCACCTCTAAAAACTCATGTAGCTCTCTAGCATCAACTAGTCTTTCGCCTTTTTGGTTCTGATAAATAGGAATCAACCCATTTTCAACAACAGTTAAATCATTCATCTTAAAGCCCCCTTTATTTTTTCTTTTTTATCTTTTTGCTTTTTCTTATCTTCTTGAATTTGACGTATAGCTTCATCAACTAGAATTTCATATGCAAGTTTCATAACATCCCCCTTTCTTTAACATTCAAATAGTTCTTCTGGCTCTACTCCAAGAGCTTCTGCAAGTTGTCAGAGAACTTTTATGCTTGGATTTGTTTTCCCACCTATTCCAGTTTCCAACTCTGAAAGATATCCAATTGATAGTTCTGCTTTTTCAGCTAATTGCCTTATCGTTAGTCCTTTTACTTTTCTAATTTCTTTTATCTTTAGCTTCGTTTTATAGCCCTCCTTTCAATTTATTTCCACTCATTTTTGCATAAGTTGTGAGGGATAATATAATTAGGCTGTTGATTGTTGTGTCGTCTTAATGACGACATTGTCCTTAAAAAAATTTTCCATTGCAACGCCAAAAAAATCAGCTAAAGTTTTTAGTTCATTTGCTGTAAAAGGTACTTTGCCATTTTCTTTTTTGTTATAACTTTGCACAGAAATATTTAAAAGTTGTGCAATTTGTTCTTGAGTAAAACCTTCTAAAACTCTTAAACTCTTAAGATATCTAAAATTCATAGATTCACCTCCTACTTATGTCGTCAATCTGACGTTCTGTTAATTTTATTATAGTCGTCATTACGACGTCTGTCAATACTTATTTTAAACTTTTATTTAAAAAATATACATTTTGACGACATATTTTTAAACATATCGTCATAATGATATAATGGATTAGTAAGGAGGTTGTACTATGGATAGTAAATTTGGTTTTAGGTTAAAAACACTAAGAAAAGAAAAACAATTAACTCAAGAAGAGGTAGCAAAATTATTAAATGTACACAAAGGTACTATTAGCAATTGGGAGAATGGATATCGATTCCCTGAAGAAAAAACATTATTAAAAATGGCTGAGATATTTGATTGTACTTTAGATTACCTCCTTGGAAGAACAGATGTTAAAAAACCTGAAAATAAAGCTACTCATACAAAAAAAGATATTGAAGAAATGGTTAATGAAATTATTCAAGTTCTTATAGATACAGGTGAAATTACTCAAGAAGAAGTTGAAAGTGGAGAACTAAGCCCAGAAAAAAGAAAAAGATTGTTACTAAAAGTTGAAAAGGCTATTAAACTATCACAAGAACTCAAAAAATTATAAAAGCAACCATAAAAAAGAAATTAAATGGTTGCTTTTACTTTTCTATGTAATAGTTTCTTAACTTCTCTTATATCTATTTCCCCATTTTGTTTTTCCAATAATAGTATCATTTCCTCTTTTAATAATTTCACAATATTCCCCCTTTATCATAACCCAGTGGCGAACATTATAAATCATATCGAACGTTTGTTCGTAATATTATTATACTACTTTTTGTATGAATAAATCAACACCTCCTTTTTTTGCTTATAATAGCACAAAAACCGTTCGCTATAGTGAACATGACAAAAGTAGACAAAAAAATATAAAATTTGATAAGATTATAATAAACATTTAGAGATAGAAAGGTGATTATATGAAAAAAGTTGCTATATATATTCGTGTTAGTACTCAAGAACAGGCTAAAGAAGGTTACTCAATAGAAGCTCAAAAAGAAGCTCTTATTAATTTTTGTAAGGCAAAACAATGGAATATCTATAATATATATATAGATGGTGGTTACTCCGGTTCAAATATTAATAGACCTGCATTAGATAAGCTTTTAAACGAATTAGATAAAATAGATGTAGTGCTTGTGTATAAATTGGACAGGCTATCTAGAAGTCAAAAAGATACTTTGTATCTTATAGAAGAAAAATTCATCAAAAACAACGTGGACTTTGTCAGTATGACAGAAAGTTTTGATACTGGTACACCAATAGGTATGATGATGGTAGGAATACTCTCTACATTCGCTCAATTTGAAAGAGAAAATATTAAAGAAAGAATCACAACTGGAAGGATAGAAAGAGCAAAAGAGGGCCATTGGGTTGGCACAGGTAGACCTCCAATCGGCTATGATTATATAGATGGGCAACTAATTGTAAACAAATATGAAGCTATGCAGGTTAAAGAAATATTCGATATGTATTTAAAAGGTTATGGTCAGATTAAAATTCGTAATATTCTTCATAATAAAGGTTACACAACAAAATATGGCAGTTGGTTAAATAGTTCTGAACATACAATTTACAGAATAATAACAAACCCAGTATATATAGGCAAAGTAGCTTTTAATGGTGAATATTATGAAGGTAATCATCAAGCGATTATAGATGAAGAATCATTTAATAAAGCTAATATGCTTATTGATAAAAGAAAAGGTAAATCTACAAAACGTAAACATTTATTAACTGGATTACTAATATGCAAAAAATGCAATAAGAGATATACAACAGATAAAGGCAATAAATACAGTTACTACATCTGTCATAACAGAAAAAGAGGATATAAAGCTGATGTTAAAAAATGTTTTAATAAAATTTGGAGAGTTGAAGAGCTAGAAAAAAGAGTTGTCAACATAATTAAAGAAAAAACAAAAGATGAAGAAAGTATTAGAGAAGCATACAATAAAAAGATTAAAAATAAAACTTCAAACAATAACGAAGTTATTGATAAAAGAATAAAAGAAATAGATAATCAGATTAATAAATTAATGGATCTATATCAATTTGATAAGCTACCTACTAATATTATTAGTGAACGTATAGAAAAATTATACAACGAAAAGAAAACTCTTGAAAGTCAAAAAGTAGATACATTAGAAAATGACTTCCCTACTTTTGAAGAAGTATATAAATATATGAAGAATTTTAATAAAATATGGGATGGACTTGATAGAGAACGTAAAATAGCTGTGCTAGATGATATGATTGAAGCTATATATGTTGATGATGATGATATAGATGTAGAACTTAGGGTATAATTGCCGACTATTTTAAAGACTGGCATCCCTCTAGAAATATCAGTTTCTACTTCAACAATATAGCCATTTAGTCCATGTAGTACACAAGTTTTAACTTTTGATAGCATTACTCCCAATCTCCCCTTTATTTTCTTATAATCCATAGGAAATTATATTTCTTATTAAATTGTGGATATTTTTAAATATAATTTCCGTTTATGGATATAGGCAAAATCTTCATTGATTTATTTAAATCGAAAATTTCGTTTTGTTTATATACTTCAATAGATTAATAGAATTTCCTTTTAAAATGTGTTATCATTTATGATAAGGTTAATTATGATATATTGTTGAAAAATTTAATCCAATATCTATTACCTGGGTAATACCTAAATACCGACAATAAGTGTCAAAAGATACTACCATAAAAAAATGCACAATAAACTGTGCATTTATATCCAAAAAGCATTTTTTATATGGTTTATCATAATATTTTTATCTAGAAATATTTCTATAATATCAAATCTATATTGCTTATTCGCTATTTTTTTAAGTTTTATGTATGAATAAGCCGTTTTTATTATCTTCTGTTGTTTGTTTACTGTAACTGCTTCATATGGGTAACCATAACTGGAGCTTTTTCTAGTTTTAACCTCTACAAATACTATCATATCATCTACAGTAGCAATTATATCAATTTCTCCTAACTTGCATTTAAAATTTCTATCTATAATCTTATAATTGTTTTTAATTAAATAATTAACTGCTAATTTTTCTCCTATAGCTCCAGTAATTTTATTTTTCAAATTTCTCACCTTTCTTCCTATCTAATTCATATACAAAAGCCAGTATTTCAGCCACAGCCATATATAACCTTTCTGGTATAGCTTGTCCTATTTCCAAACTAATTAAATCTTTAACAATGTTTTCATCTTCAATTGTTCTAATACCTTCCTTCTCGGCTTTTTGGATGATTTTTTCAGCAATTTCTCCTCTACCTTTAGCAATAACTCTAGGTGCAATATCACTCTTATCATACTTAAGCGCAACAGCAATTTTATTATTTTTATTTTTCAAATATATCACACCCTTACGTCTAATAAATAATTCTTAGCGTCTCTATCAGAAAGAACATCAAGAGGGTCAATATCTTCTCCACTTATATAATTTATAGATACTTTGTTATAACCACATTTAATTAGACTATCTTTTAACTTATAATCACTTTTTTTAAAAATCTTTATATCACTATGCTTATCCATATAAAAATTGACTGTAATACTATCCTTAACTACATTGGCTAATATTTTAACTTTATCAAATCTATTAGTTTGTAAAGAAATCATTACATTCAAATTTTCTCCTTTACCTTTAAATTTTCTTTTATCTAAAATATAAAATTTATCTATTAATTCATTTCTATCTGTAAAATAGAATGGATAATATATAAAAGTAGCATTTTCATTAAGTTTATTTAGAAAAATAATCTTGTCTTTTAGAATTTGAAATTTATCAAGAACTTCATCTGATAATTTTTCTCTTTCATGTAATATTAATTCTAATTTTTTAAATAATTGTTTTAAATTATCATAATAAACTCTGAGTAATTCTTTATCTTCTTCATTAAATTTAATAACCAAATTATTCAAACCAATCCTTAGCTTGTTAAATTCTTTATCTCTGATAATATTCTTTTCATGTAAAGTAATCAGAAATTCTTCTAAATCACTTTCAATAAAACTCTCATTAATTAATTCACTTAAAAACTTTAAATTGTTTAAACTAATCTTAATTTCTGATTTTAAAAGAAAAATTACCTTTTTAATAATTTCAGGTGTAACTTTATTCCCTTTTAAGATATTTGTTAATTCATCTTGAATTTTATTAGTTATTATATCACTCTTAGAAATATTATTCTCATATAATATTTTTTCAGTCTCAACACTTTCCTTTAAAAATCTAAGTATATTATCTGACATTATATCCTTATTATTACCTAGATATTTTATCTTTTCATTTTCTTCAGTATTTATCAAATTCCTTATTTTATTTAGTATTTTTATAACTTTTTCTATCATTTCTTTATTTATTGGCATTTTAAATCTAATCAAATTCTCAATAATTTCTATATTTTCCTGGTTTACATTTAAATTGTTACTTTCTAATAACCCTTTAATAAATGTTTCTTTATCATTTATAAAAATATCTTCCCTTTCTAAGGGAGTTAATACTATATTGCTATCTGTCAAATCTTTAACAAAAAAGTTTAGAACTTTATTTTTATACCTTTCTAAAGAGATCAAAGTATTCGCTTTAAGAATATCTCCATTACCCAAATCAATAGATACAATATCTTCTGATACATCTATTATTTTACCTCTAATAATACTGTTTTTATATAATTTATTATTAAATTTCGTATTTATTGAAATTTGCATCCCTTTATCTATCCTCATACATATCACCAAATAAATCAAGTTGCTTTTCTTTTTCTAAAATATTTTTAAGAAAACTTAGCCTATGTATTGGTGAAGGACCTAGTTCTCTTATTGCTTCCCTATGTTTTTTAGTTGCATACCCCTTATGTTGCTCTAATCCATAGCCTTTATATTTTTCAGCCCATTCTATACATTTCCTATCTCTATAAACTTTAGCAATTATCGAAGCTGCTGCTATTCCATGACATCTTGCATCTCCTTTTATTATACTCATTTGAGGTATGTCAACATCTATTTTTTCTGCATCTATTAGGATAAAATCTGGCTTTATAATATTATTATTTTTATCTCTTAACGACATCAAAGCCTTTTTCATTGCCAACTGAGCACTCTTTTTTATATTTATTTTATCAATTGTTTTAGAGTCTACTGACCCAATTCCAACTGCTATTGCTTTATCAAGTATAATATTATATAATTCTTCTCTTTTTTTAGAAGAAAGTTTTTTAGAGTCATTTACACCTTCAATAACCAAATCTTTAGGCATAATTACTGCACAAGCTACTACATCACCAGCAAGACATCCTCTTCCAACTTCATCAACACAAGCAATATACTCATAACCCTTTTCCCACAGTTCTCTTTCAATAGTCAACATATTATCCCTCCATAATATTTAAATTCTATTCATCCTTTCTAAATCCTTCACTATTCTTATAAAGATTCTAAAAAATAAACCTTCCTTTATGGAAGGCTATTTTTCTGGATATTCCAATGTTATTTTGCCAATAGTACCTTTTCTAAACTCATCTAAAATTAAATGAGCAACTCTTGAATAATCTATATCTCCGCCTTTTAAAATACAACCTCTCTTCAATGCAATTTCATCCATTACTTGTAGCGGCGTTCTACCTTCTAACTTAATTTCATATCTATTTATTAACTTACCTGGTGCTACTTCAATAAGTCTTTCTATTAGTCTCAATGCTAAAGTTTCAATATCCATAATCTCATCTTTAATTGCTCCTGTAAAAGCCAAATTAAGCCCCACATTTTGATCTTCAAACTTTGGCCATAGTATACCAGGAGTATCTAACAGTTCAAGATTGCCTTTTAATTTTATCCATTGTTTACCTCTAGTTACACCTGGACGATTACCTGTCTTAGCACTTTTTCTACCAGATAACGAGTTTATTAGAGTAGATTTTCCAACATTAGGTATACCTACAATCATAGCTCTTACGGGTTTCTGTTTTATCCCTTTAGCTCTTAATTTTTGTAATTTTTCTTTTAACATTTTATTTGCTTCTTCAATAATTTTTTCAGTACCAATATTTCTTGCTGCATTTATCAAAATAGCTGTTATATTTTTTTCTCTATAATAATCAATCCACTTCTCATTTGCTATATCATCTGCTAAATCACATTTGTTTAATATTACAACTCTAGGTTTATTTCCAATAATTTTTTCAATATCAGGATTTTTACTGCTAATAGGTATTCTAGCATCTAGTAATTCAAAAACTATATCAACAAGCTTTAAGTTTGCTTTTAATAATTCTCTTGTTTTTTTCATGTGACCTGGATACCAATTTATATTCATACATCATCGCCCTCTTTAGTACTACTTGTTAACTATTATCACTCAATTTTTATCTAGTATTCATAATCTACTGAAATAAATATAGGGACTGAAAATCAGTCCCGAATTAATAATCTCTTTTTTCTTTAACTCTAGCAGCTTTACCAGTCTTACCTATTAAGTAATTTAGTTTAGCTCTTCTTACTTTACCTTTTCTAGTTACAACAATTTTCTCAATTCTTGGAGAATGAACTGGGAATGTTCTTTGTACACCTACACCATAGGATATTCTTCTTACAGTGAAAGTTTCTCTTGAACCTCCACCTTGTCTTTTAAGTACAATACCTTCAAAAACTTGAATCCTTTCTCTGTTTCCTTCTTTTACTTTATAGTGTACTTGAACTGTGTCCCCAACGTTAAATTGAGGGATATCATTTCTGATTTGCTCCTGCTCTATTAGTTTAATTACGTCCATGGTTTCCCCTCCCTTCTTCCTAGACGTTCATGCCATTTTAGCAGAGGACCGCCCGTTTTGCCACATGTAATTATAGCATAAATATATATAAAATACAACTTATTTTTATATATTTATTTCTTTCTTTATTTTATTTAATATTTTTTTTTGTTTTTCAGTCAATTCTACTTTGTCGATTAAATCTGGCCTTCTTAAATAAGTAATCTTTAATGATTGATATATTCGCCATTCTTCTATCTTTTTATGGTTCCCAGATAAAAGAACATCAGGCACCCTATGTCCTCTAAATACTCTTGGTCTTGTATATTGAGGATATTCTAAAAGACCATTATAATGTGATTCTTCTTCAAACGATTCTTCACTACTTAAAACTCCTGGAATTAATCTTACTACAGAATCAACTACAACCATAGCTGATATTTCTCCACCAGTTAGCACATAATCTCCAATTGAAATTTCATCATCTATATAATTTTCTACTATCCTATTATCAATCCCTTCGTAATGACCACAAAGCAATATTAAATGTTGTTCTTTTGATAGTTCTTTCGCTAAACTTTGATTATATACTTTCCCTTTTGGTGTAAGATAAATAACCCTCGAATTAGTTTTTCTTACACTCTCAATAGCTTTATAAATCGGCTCAGGTTTCATTACCATTCCTGGCCCCCCACCAAAAGGATAATCATCAACACGTCTATGCTTATCTTCAGAAAAATCCCTTATGTTAATGTAATTTAGTTCTACTAATTTATTTTTTATTGCTCTACCTATTATACTATAACTAAAAACTTCCTCTAACATAGTTGGAAACAATGTTAAAATATCTATTTTCATTCTATCATTCCTTCTAGTGGGTCTATAATTACTTTTTTATCATCAAGATTTATCTCTTTAATAACTTCTTTTATAGCTGGTATAAGATACTCTCTATTATCATTTTTTACCACATAAACATCATTACTTCCTGTCTGTATAACATCTTTAATTTCACCTAAGAATTTACCATTTTTAAGATAAACATTTAGACCAATAATTTGAAATATAAAATATGTATCCTCTGGTAATTCTATAGCATTTTCTTTATCTACATATACATACTTACCTTTAAAGCATAAAACATCATTAATATTATCAAAACCTTTAAATTTCAACATAACAAAGTTTTTCTTATACCAAACATCCTCTATTTCAATTTTTTGTTTTTCCACATAGACATATTCTAGCTCTTCAAATCTAGTCATGTCATCTGTTAATGGCAATATCTTTAATTCACCTTTAATACCATGAGTATTTACTATCTTACCTACTTTAATAAAATCTATCATAGTCAATACTCCTTTGAATGTTTTAATTTAGTCTATCCATGTAAAAATATTTTCATTCTAAAATTGAAATAAAGGGACTAGATGAACTAATCCCTTTACTGTATAATTTCAACTACAACCCTTTTATTTTCCTTAGTAGCTGCTGCTTTTACAACAGTTCTTATAGCTTTTGCTATTCTACCCTGTTTTCCTATAACTTTTCCCATATCTTCTGGGGCTACTTTTAACTCGATAATTACTGATTGTGTACCTTCTACTTCGTTTACTTGTACTTCTTCTGGTCTGTCTACAAGAGCTTTGGCTATTACTTCAACTAACTCACCCATTTTCTTTACACCCCCCAAGATCGAATTAAGCATTCTTAATTTCTTCTAATTTCTCATAAATACCATTTTTCTTAAATAAATCATTAACTGTATCTGTAGGTTTAGCTCCATTTCTTAACCATTTAATTGCTTTTTCAGCATCTATTTTAATCTCTTTTGGATTTGAAACAGGGTTATAGTATCCAACTTGCTCAATGTATTTTCCATCTCTAGGAGCACGTGAATCAGCTACTACTATTCTGTAGAAAGGCTTCTTTTTAGATCCCATTCTTGTTAGTCTGATTTTTACTGCCATGTTTTCACCTCCTTCTAAAGTTTTATCTATCTAAAAAATGGAATTTTAAACTTACCCTTTTTCATAGCTTTCTCCATTTCACCCATCTTCTTAAGCATCTTTTTAGTTTCTTTAAATTGCTTTAAAAGTCTATTTACATCTTGAATTGATGTCCCACTACCTTTAGCAATTCTTTTCCTTCTGCTTCCATCTATAATAGATGGATTTTGTCTTTCTTCTTTTGTCATTGATTGTATTATAGCCTCTATCTTAACTAACTCTTTTTCATCAACTTTTAAATTCTTTAATTGTTTGGATCCCATACCTGGTATCATTTCTAATATCTGATCTAAAGGTCCTAAATTTTTCATCTGCTGTAATTGCTCAAGAAAATCCTCAAAAGTAAATTGCTGACTTCTTAATTTCTTTTCTAATTCAATTGCCTTTTTAGCATCTAAACTAGCTTGAGCTTTTTCAATAAGACTCAGAACATCACCCATCCCTAAAATTCTTGAAGCCATTCTATCAGGATGGAAAGGCTCTATCTGATCTAACTTTTCACCCATACAAACAAACTTTATAGGTTTCTGAGTAACAGCTCTAATCGATAAAGCCGCACCACCTCTTGCATCTCCATCAAGCTTAGTTAAAATAACTCCATTAATACCTAATCTATCATCAAAAGTCTTAGCTACTGTTACTGCATCTTGTCCTGTCATTGCATCTACAACAAGTAAAATCTCATGCGGCTTTACTTCATCTTTTATATTTTCTAATTCATCCATTAAATCCTCATCAATATGAAGTCTACCAGCCGTATCTATAATAATAACATCATTTCCATTTTTTTTACCATACTCAATCGCAGCCTTAGCTATATTAACTGGATCCTGCTTGTCTCCCATTGAAAAAACTGGTACTCCAATGCTACTTCCAACTACTTGTAATTGTTTAATAGCAGCTGGTCTGTAAACATCGCAGGCTACTAATAAAGGTGATTTTCCATTTTTTTTGAGTAAACCACCTAATTTACCTGATGTTGTTGTTTTACCTGCCCCTTGAAGACCACATAGCATTATAATTGTAGGTGGACTAGACGCAAACTCTATTTTACTCTGGGTTTCTCCCATCAACTTAGTTAACTCGTCACTTACTATTTTTATTACCTGTTGCCCTGGAGTAAGGCTCTCCATTACTTCATGCCCGACTGCTCTTTCTTTTACATTATTAATAAATTTTTTAACAACTCTAAAGTTAACATCCGCTTCAAGTAATGCAAGTTTTACTTCTCGCATCGCATCATTAACATCTTTTTCTGAAAGCTTTCCTTTACTTTTTAATTTCCCCAGAGTTTTCTGAAGCTTCTCAGCTAAACTTTCAAAAATCATTATTTGACCTCCTGATCATTATCTAAAATATCTAAAGCAATATTTTCAATATCTATCACATGAGAATTAATATTTTCTAATCGTCCCAACTTTAAATCGTCCTTTATTAAATTCAATTGTTTGAGAATTACTTTTATTTTATCCTTATCGTCTAAAAATTTTTTAACTAATCCTAATTTTTCTTCATAATTTAATAATCTTTTCTCTGCTCTCTTTAATATATCATGAACACCTTGTCTACTAATGTTTAATTGTTCTCCAATTTCACTTAATGATAGGTCATGTATATAATACATCTCAATTATTGTATACTGTCTATCACTAAGCAGTTTCCCATAAAAGTCAAATAATAAACCCATTTTCACTGCCTTTTCAAACATTAAAATCACCATATCAATAAGATGTAAAGCTATAAACTTGACAGATTGTATTTTATAATACATATCCTTATTTGTCAAGTTTAATCTGTAAAAATCGCCTCAACAAAATTCTGAGGATCAAAATCTTGTAAATCTTCTATTTTCTCACCTACACCAACTAATTTTACTGGTACATTTAACTCTGATTGAACAGCTAAAACTACACCCCCCTTAGCAGTTCCATCTAGTTTAGTTAATACTATACCAGTTATATCACAAGCTTCTTTAAATACTTTAGCTTGCATAATTGCATTCTGTCCTGTTGTAGCATCAACTACTAATAAAACTTCCCTAGTAGCTTCAGAAAACTCCCTTTCTACTATTCTAAAAATCTTATTAAGCTCATTCATTAAATTCTTCTTGTTATGAAGTCTACCTGCTGTATCACAAATTAACACATCAGCTTTACGAGCTTTTGCTGCTTGTATACCATCAAAAATCACTGCCGCAGGGTCAGAACCCTCTTTGTGAGCTATTATTTCAACTCCTGCTCTATTAGCCCATTCTTGTAATTGATCAATAGCAGCTGCTCTAAAAGTATCACCTGCCGCAATTAAGACTTTTTTACCTTCATTTTTTAATCTATAAGCTAACTTCCCTATAGTCGTAGTTTTACCAACTCCATTTACTCCAACAACTAATATAATCGCTGGTAATGGCTCTATATTAATTTTATTATTACTTTCAATATCAGTTAAAATTTCTTTTAATTCTTCTTTAAGTAACTCTTTAATTTCAAAAACTTCTTTTATTTTCCTTTCCTTTACTTTATCTTTTAAATCTTCAATTATCCTCATCGTTGTATTTACTCCCATATCTGCAGTTATCAATACTTCTTCTAATTCTTCAAACAATTCTTCATCGATTTTTTGATAAGATTTTAGTATAAAGTCAACTTTTTCAGTAATACCTTTTCTTGTCTTTTCTAAACCTTGTTTTAATCTGCCGAATAAACTTAACTTTGATTTTTCTTCACTATTTACATCTTCGTTATTGTTTTCTGTTAATACTACCTTTTCTTGCAAGTTGTTTTCTTTTTGATCTAAACTATTTTCTTGTTTACTCTTTTTAAAAAATCTCTTTAACATTTTGAAACCTCCTTAGCTAGCTTTCTCGTTAATTTTTTCTGATAATTTAACTGATACTAGTTTAGTAACACCTTCCTCTTCCATCGTAACACCATATAAAGAATCCGCTGCTTCCATAGTACCCTTTCTATGAGTTATGACAATAAATTGAGTGTTTTCTGAAAAATCTCTCAAATAGTCAGCAAATCTGAACACATTTGCTTCATCTAAAGCAGCTTCAATTTCATCTAAAATACAGAAAGGTGTTGGTTTAGTCTTTAATATAGCAAAAAGTAGAGCAATTGCTGTCAACGCTTTTTCTCCTCCAGATAGTAATGATAAACTCTGTAATTTCTTACCTGGAGGTTGTGCTATAATTTCTATTCCACTTGTCAAAACATTTTCCTTATCTTCTAAATATATATCAGCTTTCCCTCCACCAAATAATTTTTCAAAAACCTCACTAAAATTCTTTCTGATCTTTTCAAAATTAATACTAAATTGCTCTACCATTTTTCTTTCCATATCTTTAATAACTTTATTTAAAGACTGTTCTGCTTTTATCAAATCATTTTTTTGCTCAGTAAGGAATTTAAATCTATCATTTACTCTTTCAAATTCTTCAATAGAACTAACATTTATTTCTCCTAAAGATTTTATTTTTCTTTTTAAATCTCTAATTTCATTTTGAACTTTAGTTACATTTTCTAATTCCTTTTTATACTCTAAAGCCATTTGATATGAAAGTTCATAATCATCCCATAGCTTATTAGTATAATTTTCAAGTTGCATATTATATCGTGCAAGTTTAATATCTAAAGTATTTTTACTTGATTGCAAGTCATTTATCTTCTTATTCATTTCTTTTATCTTTTCTTGTTCATTGTAAAATGACTGCATAAAATTATTTTTATCGCTTTTTATCTCTTTGAGTCTAATATCATATTCTAAAAGTTCTTGAGATAGCTCATTCTTTTTAATAATAAGCATTGTCCTTTGACTTTGTAATTTCTTAATGTTTTCTTCAATTTTTTCTGATTCACTTTCAAAACTTTCTATATCATTAGTAATTCTCGTATATTCCTCATCGAGTTTTAAAAGCGATTCATTAATTCCTTTTATTTCCTGTTTGCAAGAAGCCAAATTTACTTTAATATCAGTTAAATATTTTGAAAGATCATCTCGTTCTAATTTATTCTTTTCAAAATTATTTACCAAGTTATCAATTTCTGTTTTACTTAAGTTATATCTATTTTCTGTGTATTTCAAATCTGAACTCAAATTCTCAATCTCTCTATTCAATTCCGTCATTTCACTTAATAATTGGTTCTTCTCATTATTATATTTTTCTATTAAATCAATTAAATTTAATCTTTCTCTCTCTTTTTGAAGTTTGCTATTCTCGAAATTTGAAATATCTAAATTTAGCTTATTGATATCCTTCTCATTTTTTTCTAACTTAGAATTTAACTTAAGTAATTCATCATTTATACTTTTAGATTCTATTTCTAAACCTTTATATGCTTCTTTAAGCTCTACTATTTGCTTATCTAAATCATTAAGCTCTCTTTCTCTGCTTAATAATCTTACATTCTTAGAACTTAAGCTTCCACCAGTAATTGAACCTCCTGGATTTATAACTTCTCCATCTAATGAAACTATCTTCATTGAATACTTTAATTTTTTAGAAATCCTAATGCCATCATCAATTGTTTCTACAATAACTACTCTTCCAAGTAGATATTCAAAGATTTCTCTGTATTCTTCATTAATTTCTATTAGCTTTGAAGCAATGCCTATAACTCCATTTGTCTTTATTATCTCTTCTTCATAAGACTTTAATCCCTTACCTTTAATAGATGTCATTGGTAAGAAAGTAACTCTACCCAACTTATTCTCTTTTAAATATTTTATAATCCTCTTAGCTTCATTTTCTGAATTAGTAACAATATTTTGTAATGCTGAACCAAGAGCTATCTCAATTGCTACTTCATATTTCTTGTCAACCCTTAATAATTCAGCAACTACACCCTTTACTCCTTCTCCTAAATACCTATCTTTTTTTATTGCTTTAAGTACATTCTTCACACTTTTATAAAATCCGTCATAACTTTCTTTCATTTCTTTTAAAAGATTGTATTTAGATACTTTAGCCTGGATTTCACCTTTTATTTGTTCCAACTGCACATTAACATTTCTAAATTTTTCTTCTAGCTTTTCCTTATCATTAATTAATGAATGTTTCAAATCAGCTATTTCATTTAATTTGTTATTAAGTAATTGTATTTCCGAATCAATATTTTTAATTTTAGTTTCTGTATCACTTTTTTTATAAACTAATTCATTAATTTCTTTATCAATCTGTTTAATTCTTTTATCAATATTTATAATAAAAGTCTTAGTACTATTTATTTTACTTTTAATTTCAGTAATATTATTTAATAATTGGATAACAACATCCTTTTTATCTTCTATTCCTCTTTCTTTACTCTTTATTTCATCATCTAATTTATCCAATTTATTTAAACGTTCATCTAGTTCACATCTTAAGTTGTTAATCTTCTCATTTAACTTTTCTTTGCTGTTAACAAGTTTAAGTTTTTCTGTTTCAATCTCGTTTTGTCGTTTTACTAATTTCTCTATATTATTACTTATCTTATTTTGTTCTGCTTTCAAAATTTCTGTTTTTTCATCACATAATCTTATCTCACCATCAATTTTCTCAATTTTATTTTGAACATCATATCTATCATTTTGTATGATTTCTATATTCTTCTCCATTTTTTCAATTTCATTTTTTACTTCATTATACTTGCTTTCTAATATTTCTCGTCTTTCTTCATTATATTTTAATTGTTCTTGAATTACATTTTTCTGTTTTTCTATATGATCTATTTGTCCTTTTAACCTATCTATCTCTCTTAAATACAAATTAACTTCTAGGTCTTTTAATGCTTCTGCGAGTTCAAGATATTCTTTAGCTTTTTGTGCTTGTATCTTTAATGGAGATAACTGACTTTCGATCTCATTTAATATATCATTAATTCTTGTAATATTCTCTTTAGTTCTTTTAAGCTTTTTCTCTGCTTCTTCTTTTCTTGTTTTGTATTTAACTATTCCTGCTGCCTCTTCAAAAATATTTCTTCTATCTTCTGATTTAGAACTTAGTATTTCATCAATTCTACCTTGTCCAATTATTGAATATCCATCTTTTCCTACACCAGTATCCATAAAAAGTTCTCTAATATCTTTTAATCTACATGAATTTTTATTTATATAATATTCACTTTCTCCTGAACGAAATAATCTCCTAGTTATACATACCTCTGAGTAATCTATAGGCAAACTCCCATCCTTATTATCGAATACTAAAGTAACTTCAGCAAAACCAAGAGGTCTCCTTTTAGAAGTTCCTGAAAAAATAACATCCTCCATTTTACTACCTCTTAGTGTTTTAGCACTCTGTTCACCTAAAACCCATCTAATAGCATCAGATATATTACTCTTACCACTACCATTAGGACCAACTACACAAGTAATTCCACCATTAAGTTCAATCTCAGTTTTATCTGCAAACGACTTAAACCCTTGTATTTCCAATCTTTTCAAAAACAAGTTTAACACCTCTTTTATTTAGTTTACTAAAGTTAAACCGCATAAGAAATAAAAGGTTTCCAAGAAATTCGGAAACCCATATAATTATATCTGTTTTCACTAGTATATAGATATATTCTACTTAAGTAGAATAAAACCCTTCCTTTTAAGATATTTTTCCATATACCTTCTAACAACTACTTCATAACATATTTCATTAACATACATCTTTAGTATTTCTAAAGGTAACTCTGATTTTCTTATTTTGATAATTATATTATATCTATCTTTTAAATATTTAACATTACTTGATTTTTGTCCAACTAAATTTGATACTAATTTACTATTAATTTCAATCAACATTGAAACATTTTTAATTTCATTTTCCTTCACAAATTCTTCTAAAATTATTTTATATATATTTGATTCAACTAACTGCCTAATCGAAGGATGATATGGACCTGCTAAAACATCTCCTCTCAAAGAAATGTTTTCTGTCGGTTGCAATCCTATTCTAATAACTGGTATTCTGTAGTAGTTGAATAAAATCAATATGTCTGTACAAATATCAATAGCTTCCTCTAAAGTCAATGGTTTGTATTTACCTATAGAATACATATATTCTAAATAAGTATCCTTAATTACTAATGTTGGATATAACCTAACAAAATTTGGTTTGAGTTTTATAATATTTAAAGCAGTATTAATTGCTTTTTCTTTAGTATCACCTGGTAAGCCTATCATAAATTGTAATCCTATTTCAAAATCCCAACTTTTTATTAATTTAACTGCATTAATTACATTGTTAACAGTATGACCTCTATTACTTTTTATTAGAACTTCTTCATCTAACGATTGTACACCTAACTCTATAATATCTACATCATACTTCTTCAATAACGCAAGGATAGAGTTATTTATATAATCAGGTCTTGTTGACAATCTAATTTTATCTATTAATCCCTTCTTTTTATAATTATATACTATATTTAAAAACTCTTCTTGTTGCTCAATATCAATTCCAGTAAAACTACCACCAAAAAAGGCTACTTCTATTTCTTTTGTACTGGGAGGAATAGTTTTTAAAAACTTATCAATTGTTTCTTCTATTTCTATAGCTGTTATATCTTTAATTTGTCCTGCAATTTTCTTTTGATTACAAAAAACACAATCATGCGGACACCCTTTATGCGGTACAAAAATAGGTATTATTTTTTTTCTACTTCCCATTTAAAACACCCAACTTTTTTAAAGCATTTTTAGCTGCACACTGTTCAGCATCCTTTTTACTACGTCCAAGTCCCTCACCTAATACTTCTTTGTCTAAAGAAACTTTAACTTGGAAAATTTTATTATGGTCTGGACCGTATTCATTTATTACATTATAACAAACGCTTGATTTATTACTTTTTTGAATTATTTCTTGTAATTGGGTCTTATAGTCAATCAGAATCTTTCCTTCTACAGCATCTTCAATTATATTTTTCAATACATTTAGTATAAATTTTCTAGCCTCCTTAAGCCCTCCATCTAAATATATTGACCCTATCAAAGCTTCTAACGCATCTGCTAAAATAGATACTCTTTCTCTACCACCAGTAGCTTCTTCTCCTTTTCCTAACAAAAGATACTTACCCAAGTCCAATTTTTTCGCTACTGTTGATAAAGATGCTTCACAAACAATAACAGCTCTCAACTTAGTTAATTCTCCTTCAGGAAATTTAGGATACTTTTCAAATATATAATCACTTACAGCCAACCCTAATACAGAATCGCCAAGAAATTCCAATCTTTCATTGTATTTAATTTTCAGTCTTCTATGCTCATTAGCATATGAACTATGCGTTAATGCTCTATTAAGAAGATTTATATTATAAAATCTATATCCAATTTTATTCTGTAATTCGTCTAATAATTTCATTCTTTCACTATCTAAAGACATAATCTACCTCCAGATTAATTTAAAACAATTTTCCTTTATTCTCATTAATAGTTTACTACATACTATTATTCACATGCAAATAGTTTTTAAATCCGAAATCTAATATCAAAAGGCTAGGTTTTTACCTAGCCTTAGCTTGTTGACAAATTTATATTTTTAATGAATT